>NZ_JBTSEG010000003.1:0-215829 GCF_054605375.1 Sulfuriferula sp.
GTTGGTGCGATACGAGAAACTGGAGCGCAGCTTCCTCGCGTTAAATCATCTGGCCGCAGCTATCCTGACATTCAGGGGAATCAAGCTGGATGTGAATATTATTTACGGATAAGTTCTTGGACTTTGTAAGGTTAGATCTTGTTGCGCATGGCGCGCTGTACTTCACGATCGGTTTCGCGTTCTTTTGCGCTCTGGCGTTTGTCGTGCTGTTTCTTGCCTTTGGCCAGGCCGATTTCCAGCTTGATGCGGCCGCGTTTGTAGTGCAAATCGAGTGGTACCAGGGTATACCCGGCGCGTTCCACCTTGCCGATAAGTTTGCTGATCTCTTCTGCGTGCAGCAATAGTTTGCGGCTGCGAGTGGCATCGGGGTGTACGTGGGTCGACGCCGTTGCCAGCGGACTGATATGCGCACCGATCAGGAATACTTCACCATTCTTGATAACAACGTAGGCTTCCTTGAGCTGCACGCGTGAAGCACGGATGGCTTTCACCTCCCAGCCTGCCAACATCAGACCTGCTTCGTATTTGTCCTCGACGAAATATTCGTGGAAAGCTTTTTTGTTCTGCGCGATGCTCATTGGTTTTTCCAGCGTCAATCGTGTATTTTACCAGTTTTTGCGAGCAATACAGACGATGGCAGTTGTAAACAAAAGTGTTCTGGTTGGGCATACTGCGCAGCAAATGTTCGAACTGGTGGACGGGGTGGAACATTACCGTGAATTTCTTCCCTGGTGCGGTGGCACCGAGGTACAACTACGTGACAGTCATGCCACTGTGGCTACCATCTATATCGACTACATGCATATCAAGCAGCACTTCACAACGAAAAACAGTAATCAGCCGCCGGATTTGATCACGATGAGTCTGGTCGATGGCCCCTTCAAAAAACTTGATGGTGAATGGCGTTTTAAAGCCCTGACCGAGGACGCCTGTAAAATTGAATTCATGCTGAACTATGAATTCTCCAATAAACTTCTGGATACGGTACTCGGCCCGGTATTCAGCTATATTGCCAATAGTTTCGTCGAAGCCTTTATTCAGCGGGCCGACCAGGTATATGGAGCATCATGAGCAACCAGATTACGGTAGAAATTGCCTATGCAAGATCTGACACCCAGGTGATTATGTCTGTCAGGCTGGGTGTCGGTGCTACGGCTATACAGGCCATTGAACGATCCGGCATTCTTGAGAAGTTTCCGGAAATAGACATCAAACAAAACAAGATTGGAATTTTTGGCAAGCTGACAAAGCTTGAAACGGTTGTGCGCGACAAGGATCGTGTGGAGATATATCGCAAACTGATTGCGGATCCCAAGGAAGTGCGGCGTCAGCGAGCTGAAGAGGGAAAAGCAATGAAGAAAGGCGGGGGAGAACTGGAATGAACGATGCATGGCTGTGGGCCAGGATCAATAAAAAAGGGCGCCATTGCGCCCTTTTTTATTGATCACTGTAGTGCTTATTTAAACACATCAGTCGTAGGATATTTTAATTGCTCGATACTGATCTTGGCCAATTCGCTGGCAAGTTTTGAATCTTTCAGCACGGTATTGCTATCCCCTTTTTTGGCGGCTTCCTGGGCCTTCTTTAAAACAGCAGCCGACGTTGTCCATTCATTCTCGTCTTTTTTGGAGGCTGCAACATCGTTTTCCGCCTGCTTTAAGGCAGATTGGGCTTCAGAACTGATACCCGTACCGGCGGATGCCTGAGTCCCGCTGGTTCCGCCGGTGGTGCCTGCACAGCCGCCCAGCACCAATAAACCTGCACTCGCCAAAGCAATTAATAGTTTAGTCATCTTCGAATCTCCTCTGCTATCTGGTTTGTAACTTAGCGAATCTAACCGAGCCCTACGCCAGTTGTTGCAAACATAGCCATTCACGCGCCTCACGTCAAATGCTTTTAGACAATTTGGTAGGTTTTTACCACAATTGTGCGGCCCCGGGCTTACCCCATAATATCGAGTTGCCGTATAATAGCGCTTTGGATAGGAACATAATAATTATGCGTGTCGTACAAAAAGCGCTTACCTTCGACGACGTTCTGCTCGTCCCCGCGCACTCCGATGTTCTGCCTCGTGATGTTAGCCTGCAAAGCCGCCTGACGCGTAGCATCACGTTGAATATCCCTCTCGTTTCTGCGGCCATGGATACAGTGACCGAAGCTCGTCTGGCCATCGCTCTGGCACAGGAAGGTGGCTTGGGTATCGTGCATAAAAACATGACGGCTGAATTGCAGGCACTGGAAGTATCCCGCGTCAAACGGTTTGAATCCGGCGTGGTTAAGGATCCGGTCACCATTTCGCCGGATATGAGCGTACGCAATGTGCTGGAAATCACTCGTCGTCATCGCATATCCGGCCTGCCTGTGGTGGATGCCTCCGGCAAGGTCGTCGGCATCGTCACCAATCGAGACTTGCGCTTTGAGACCAATCTCGACCAGGACATCAATAAGGTAATGACGCCGCGTGAACGTTTGGTGACCGTCAAAGAAGGTGCAAGTCGCGAAGAAGCGCTCGCCTTGCTGCACAAATATCGATTGGAACGCGTTCTGGTGGTCAACGACGCCTTTGAATTGTGTGGTCTGATTACGGTAAAGGATATTCAGAAATCCACCGAGCACCCCAACGCTTGCAAAGACAGCTTGGGTCATCTACGCGTGGGCGCAGCGGTCGGTGTTGGCGCAGGTACGGAAGAACGCGTCGCAGCATTGTCCGAGGCCGGTGTGGATGTGATCGTGGTGGATACAGCTCATGGTCATTCCAAGGGTGTTCTGGACCGGGTCAAATGGGTCAAGACCCACTTTCCTCACATCCAGGTGATTGGTGGCAATATCGCTACTGCCTCAGCTGCGCTGGCGTTGGTTGATCATGGTGCGGATGCGGTCAAGGTGGGTATCGGCCCGGGTTCGATTTGTACCACGCGTATCGTTGCCGGAGTGGGTGTTCCACAGATTACGGCGATTCACAATGTGGCTGAAGCATTGAAGGACAGTGGCGTGCCACTGATTGCCGATGGCGGCATCCGTTATTCCGGCGATATCGCCAAGGCGCTTGCCGCTGGTGCTCACACGGTGATGCTGGGTGGTTTGTTCGCCGGTACCGAAGAAGCGCCGGGCGAGATTGAACTGTTTCAGGGGCGGTCATACAAATCCTACCGTGGCATGGGGTCGCTGGGAGCGATGCAAAAGGGATCCAGCGATCGTTATTTTCAGGATAACGAAGCCAACGCCGACAAGTTTGTGCCGGAAGGTATCGAGGGGCGGGTGCCATACAAAGGAAGCATGCTTGCGGTGATTCATCAACTCATGGGCGGTGTCCGTTCCAGCATGGGTTATCTGGGCTGTGCCACGGTAGCTGATATGCATGCGCGTGCTGAATTCGTGGAAATCACGTCTTCGGGCGTGCGTGAATCGCATGTCCACGATGTGCAGATTACTAAAGAAGCGCCTAACTATCGCATAGACTCATAATTTCCCCGGAAGCACATGAGCGTTCAATTTCCTGTGTATATCCGGCTCCCTGTATTTGCATTGTAAAAATTCCCATGACTCACCAAAAAATACTGATTCTCGATTTTGGCTCTCAATACACCCAACTGATCGCGCGTCGTGTTCGGGAAACCAACGTCTATTGCGAACTGCATTCATGTGACGTCGACGAAGCGTTTATTCGCGCTTTTAATCCGTCGGGCATCATCCTGTCCGGTGGTCCTGCTTCGGTTATTGAGGAAGAAACGCCGCGTGCACCGCAGGTCGTGTTTGAACTCGGGGTGCCTGTACTGGGTACCTGTTACGGGATGCAAACCATGGCTGCCCAGCTTGGCGGCGTAGTCGAAAGCTCCCAGCAACGCGAATTTGGTTACGCGGAAGTACGCGCGCAAGGTCACTCAATGTTGCTTCGCGACATTCATGATCGGGTTAACGAGGCCGGCCATGGCCTGCTTGATGTGTGGATGAGCCATGGCGACAAGGTCACCGCATTGCCCGAAGGTTTCAAGATCATCGCCAGCAACGCTGCTACGCCGATTGCCGGCATGGCAGACGAAACGCGCCGTTTCTACGGTTTGCAATTCCATTCAGAAGTCACCCATACCCTGCAGGGCAAAGCCATCATCGCCCGCTTTGTGCATGACATCTGTGGTATCGGGCATGACTGGAACATGCCTGACTATGTTGAAGAAGCGATTGGCCGGGTACGCTCGGAGGTCGGCAGCGACGAAGTCATTCTCGGTTTGTCCGGAGGTGTGGATTCGTCAGTTGTCGCGGCGCTACTACATCGTGCCATTGGTGACCAGCTTACCTGCGTGTTCGTGGATAACGGCCTGTTGCGCCTGAACGAAGCCGAGCAAGTGATGGATACTTTCGCCAAGAATCTGGGCGTCAAAGTCATCCATGTCGATGCCAGCGCGGAATTCATGAAACATCTGACCGGCGTTACCGAGCCCGAGCAGAAACGCAAGATTATTGGCCGCGAATTCGTGGAAGTATTTCAGCGTGAATCGGCCCGGCTTCCGAATGCCAAATGGCTGGCCCAAGGCACAATCTATCCGGATGTGATCGAATCTGCCGGCGCCAAGACTAAAAAAGCGCATGCCATCAAATCACATCATAATGTGGGCGGCTTGCCGGATACCTTGCACTTGAAATTACTTGAACCATTGCGTGAACTGTTCAAGGATGAAGTACGCGAGCTGGGTATTGCGCTTGGCCTGCCACATGACATGGTCTACCGTCACCCTTTCCCGGGCCCGGGCCTGGGGGTGCGCATCCTTGGTGAAGTGAAGCAGGAATATACCGATTTGCTGCGGCGTGCAGATGCAATTTTTATTGAAGAATTGCGCGCAAGTGGCTGGTATGAAAAAACTTCGCAGGCATTCGCCGTTTTTTTACCGGTGAAATCCGTCGGTGTAATGGGAGATGGCCGCACCTATGATTACGTGGTTGCACTGCGCGCCGTGCAAACTCAGGATTTCATGACAGCACACTGGGCCGAATTGCCTTATACCCTTCTTGGCAAAGTCTCCAACCGGATCATTAACGAAATCCGCGGTATCAACCGCGTAGTTTACGATATCTCCGGGAAACCACCTGCGACGATTGAGTGGGAATGATTTTAGGTCTTTCGGCAGCTTTCGCGCACCATCGAAAAAAACATAACTTATTGATTCGTATAATTATATTCCTCGTTACCTACCGACATCTATCGACGGCAAGCAAAACTTTTTGTCGGTAATCCTGACGGTAAGGAAAGTTAGACAGACCATCTGAAAATATTTACCGTCTGACTGATTTCGGTGATGACGGTAAAAAATAGCGTTAAAATATAGTATTCATAGGGGTTTCAGAGCATCCTGTTACTTTCAAGCCGTTGACGGTAAAATTTCCGTTATCAGGAGGAAGAACCGATGCTTACCGACACTACACTGAAGAGCCTCAAGCCCAAGGACGCACCCTATAAGGTGACGGATCGGGACGGCATGTACGTCACGGTCTCGTCGGCGGGTACCGTCACGTTCCGCTATGACTACCGGATCAACGGCAGGCGCGAGACGCTGACGATTGGGCGCTACGGGCCGGGCGGTCTGTCGCTGGCTCGGGCGCGCGAAAAATGCATCGACGCGAAGCGGGCCGTTTCGGAAGGCCAGTCCCCGGCGCAGGAAAAGCAGCGCGAGAAACGGCGCCTGTCGGAAGCCCAAACCTTCCAGGAATTTACCGACAAGTGGTACGAGGGTGCCCGGATGGCCGACAGCACGCGGTCGATGCGCAAGAGCATCCTTGACCGGGACATCTTGCCGGTGTTCAAGAGCCGCCTGCTGAGCGAGATCAGCCCTGACGACCTGCGCGATCTGTGCAACAAGGTGAAGAGCAGGGGAGCGCCAGCAACGGCAATCCATGTCCGCGACATCATCAAGCAAATCTACGGTTTTGCCATCCTGCATGGCGAGAAGGTGGCCAACCCTGCCGACGACGTTGGGCCATCGTCGATCGCCACCTTCGTGCCACGGGATCGAGCGCTGTCGCCGTCCGAGATACGCATCATGCTCAAGCAGTTGGAGTACGTCGCTTCGTACCCGACCATCAAACTGGGACTGCGGCTGATCCTGCTCACGCTGGTGCGCAAGGGCGAACTCATCCACGCGACGTGGGACGAGATCGACTTCGAGAACGCGCTGTGGACCATTCCGAAAGCGCGCATGAAAGCTGCCAAGGCCCACAACATCTACCTGTCGCAGTAGGCGCTCGACATCATGATCGCGCTGCGCACTTGCGCCGGTGGTTCGAAGTACCTGCTGCCCTCGCGCTATGACGGCGACAAGTGCATGTCGAACGCCACACTGAACCGCGTCGCGCAGATAGTCGTCGAGCGGTCGAAAGCGAAGGGCCTACCCATCGAAAGCTTCAGCGTGCATGATCTTCGCCGTACCGGTTCGACCATTCTCAACGAACTCGGCTTCAACAAGCAAGGCCGCCTTTCCACACACTCCACTGCTTCTTGGGCAGGCGAAGCGCGCAGGCGTCAGGAATCAAAGCCGCATGGCCGCGACTCGGCATGAGGCGTGGGGCAACGCCCGCGCGCCCGGGCACCATGTGCCGGGACGCCAGACTGCTTTGGGTGCAGGTGTCCGAAATAAAACTACACTTTTCGGACAAACGGGCTTGTCATCAGTCCGGAAGACATATACAAATATCGGGCAGGATAAAATCATGTCTGATCTCAAATCCATCATCGCTGCGCAAATCGATGCTGCCGGCCCAGGCCAGGTCTGGGTACCGACCGACTTCGCTCAACTCGGCAACCGCGACGCCATCGACAAAACCCTGCAACGCATGGTTCAGGCCGGTGATCTGCGCCGTATCGACCGGGGTCTATATGACAAGCCGACGCTCAACCGGCTGACGAAGCGACCCACCACTCCAGACTACCGCGCCGTGGTCGAAGCCATCGCCCGCCGCGATCAGTTGCGTCTGCTGGTGGATGGCATGACCGCCGCCAACGATCTTGGCTTGACCGATGCTGTGCCGGCCCGCGTCACCATCCACACCGATGCCCGCCGCCGCGCCATCCAGCTCGACAAGCTGACCATCGACTTCAAGCAAACCGCACCCAGCCGTCTCTACTGGGCCGGGCGTCCCGCCATGCGCGTCGTGCAGGCGCTGCATTGGCTGAAAGACACCTTGGTTTCTGATCGCGACCGTATCCTGCGCCGATTAGCAGGCCCAACCCACGGTGCCGTGATCCGCCAGGACTTGATCGATGGCTTTGGCGCGATGCCCGCGTGGATGCAAAGCCTGGTTCGTGAACTGCCCGGCTGTGATCAGCAGTTTACAGCGGCCAAGACACCGCAACCGCATAACGGCACAAAGCAGCCAGCGATCCGCCGCCGCTTGGCCAAACACCTGAAGGTTACCGGTTGAACCCGTCCTTCCACGATGTCATTGCCGCCAGTGACGCCGAGCGGCGCGGCCTGTTTCTCGGAACTGCCGTCCGGCTGGGCACCGCAGCCCAGAATGTCGAAAAAGACTGTCAGCACTCAATACCGACACTATTCAGACCTCTGAAATGCAAAAAACCCACCGGGCAAGGGTGGGTTGTGCGGGTCTGGGCTCTGTCAGGCTCCGGAATGGTTCACTGAGTCGCCGTGCGCATCCTGTCCAGCTTCTCGACCACAGCCTGATAGAGTTCCTGGTCGACATCGGTGTTGCGGTCTGGATGGTGGGCGCTACGGATTTTTTTCAGCGCCGTCATATCGTCGGGCAGGTCATACACCTTGGTCACTCGGTCGCCGTTTTTGACCATCTCGCGCTGAACCTCGGCTTCTGCGTCTTCGCGTGTGTCATGTAATTTCTTGCTGCCTAGACGCCAACCATCCTGATTCTTGCGTGGGGATTGATCTCTCTCGCCATCAAACCAGATCCATTTGCCGGTATCAGGATTCAGTTCAAAACGAATGGTGGTGATGCCGTAGGTGTAAACGGGCGGCTTGAGGTCCTTGGCGAATAGCTTGACCGTGCCGATAGTCCCCACCGTAGCAATGTAATACGCGCCTGCCTCATGAGGGCAGAACGCGCTGCTGTGCGTTGGTTCAGGTTTGCTGTCGTTTAACGGGTTCATTTCAGCCATGCGGGCGGCGGCTGCTCTGCGTTGTGCGTTGGTCACGTAATGCTCCTTAATATTGGTTGAAACCCACTGGGATCGCCCCTCGCTGAAGGGATCACCCGCTGGACTCCTGGACTGCCAAGACAGCTCCGAAGCGAAAACGTCTTGCGCCCGGGTTCATGCTTGTACTCATCGTCGCTGGTGGTCAGGAAGCTTGTTCCGCTTCAAACTGACGTACCCTCAATGGCTGCTTCGTTTCTAATTCGATGAGGTGTTTTTGGCAGGCCCGGCCTTTCGACCTGGCGCGACGGGCGGCACATAGCCCGAAATCCTGCACTGAAAACTATCAACCCGCTTGTTACCATTGAAGTGGGTAACGCTGCACTGGGATATTTCTCCCCGCGCTGCTAAGTCAGCCAGTGTCTTGCGTACTTGAGCTAGCGTAATCCCGGTTGCTGATGCGATCTCCAGGTCGAGAAGCTGCCCATGTTTCTTCAAGTGGCTTAGAACTTGGTCTGCCTGCATGTCGATTCCTTTGACGTGAGGATGAGCGTGTGACCCAAGGTGAGGCATCGAGTCAATACAGAACACTCGGAAAGGCAAAAAGCCATCTCGGAGGATGGCCTGATTGCTTGGTATGTCTGGCTCCCCGAGTAGGATTCGAACCTACGACCTGCGGATTAACAGACCTTAACGATTAGCATTATACAACAAACCGCAACAAACTAAAGCAAAGCATTCAATCAGTTATAGACAAAGCATTTATTGTGCCTTGTTGCCATTTATTGCCTTGTTTTATCCGTCAGTGCCCCACTATTGCCCCATGCGACAAGTGCCCCACAAAATGAAGGAAAGGGGCGGTGTCCCTGTGTATTCAGGTGCGTGGTGTTTTCTTCGCCTTAAGCCGTTTCAAGCGCCTAAGCAGGCACCTTATGCGCCTGTCGAATTGCACCCATCGCGCACGCATGGCCACGCCTTCATTCTTTGCATACCAGCCAGTAAGGTAAGCATTCCGGCTGCTTGCTGCCTTACCTTCCATTGTCTTAGCCCCAGTGCTTCTAGTCCAGGGCTGCCAGGTGCGGATAAGTTCCGCTTGCCGTTGCCGCGCTTCCGGTGTCCATCTAGGCATTCACGCCCCTTTGAATACTTCGATTGAAAAAACCGATACACAAGCCGCGCCACGCCTGCACCTAAACGCGCCTTGTTGCATCATGATTGCCAGATTTTTAAATGAGACTGGAAAATCTCATCAATCATTGCTTCGTCCGGTTGCGCATCAACCGCCGGTGTATCTTCCAGCATGGGGTCGAGTGTGAAACCAAAAGCCTTTAGCGTGGTGTCAGGGTCAAAGCCAGCGTAATCACAAAACCGCTGCCATGCAGCGATATACGCCATCAATTCAGCACGCCACCTTTTGTAGGTTGCTTTTGTGTTTCCATCAGGCATGAAGAGATTAAGCATCATCGCTGCCAACATCGTCCCCCGCACCTCGTAAAATATCGCGGCGTGGAGTAATGCCATCGTCTGCAAGTCCTGATATTTGCCCGTGTAGGCAAGGTCGCGCTGTTCTCTGTATTGGAATTTAGGGCATGTCTCACCTAGCAGATTCGCTTCCTGTTGGTCATCTCTGGCCATCGCATCAATTGCCAAAATTAGCCGCTCTAATGCCGTTAGTGTGTCGTAATGCTTTGATAGCTTATTCATGCTTTGCGTCCTTTCAGGGTGCGTTCTAATGCTTCCATGCGGGCTTCGATGATTCCGGTTTCGATTGCCTTGTTAAGCTGTCCCAGTACATAGGCCAGCTTGGTGCCGTCCGCCATCTCCACCCGGCCTTGTCGCATGTCCCGGTAAACTTTCGCCATCTCAAGGCGTACGTCATCCGCCGTTTTCAGGTGGATAACCTGGGGGGTAGGCAACACGTGAAGGCTTGCCCCATCAATGGTTACAGGCTGATTCTCTTTCAGGTCATTATTCATTTTTTCCACCTATAGAAAATTGACCACAAAAGCCACAAAAGGCTACTCATAGCGCACCCCCCAGAATCGACGGATTGACTTCAAACATCCGGCTCGGCCTGTGTGCCACCTTCGCCACTCGTGGCCTGATAAAGTGGCGCTCAATCAGAACATCAATAATCGGTTCAAGGTCTGCGGCGCGTTTGTAGCGTGTCTTGTGGACGTAGTGGCAATCCCGGAAAGTAAATTCCGCTTTGTCATCTCTCTGAATCCAGCGCAACACTACGCGGGCACCATCCAGCGCCGGGTCAGCTCCCATCAAGTCGAACACGGCCAAGGCGTGGGCGCTCAAGGCATTGGCCATGCGTAGCGCGGCGCTCATATCCGCAAGGCTGATTTCCTTGTCCCCCGGCCTTACCAGCGCATGGCGGACAATGTGCAGCAAGGCGGCAATCCGTGCCACGGCACCAGGGAACTTACCCGCCCAGTCGGTCAGGTGGGCATAGGTTCCGCCTTCACGCATTCCGGCTTCTACCTTGTGGGCGAAGGTCTGCCAGGCTTGCAGCGCGTCATCTGATATTTTGAGAATGTGCGGGCACCGGTTGCCGTCATCATCGCTTGCCATGCTGTTATTCAGTACCGCCGTTAAAATGCCTTCATAACGGGCGCGGTAGTCGGGCAGCATGGGGCGGGCATCCAAGGTGCGATAACCCAAGTTTGAGCATGGCAGCGTGTACAGGAAGCGGCCTAATAGCCCACGTCCGCGAAAGCTCGGCTTGTCGGTCAGTCCGCGCAATACGTCAGGCTGTGGCGATAGTCCAAGGGTCAGGGTGGGCGCTTGCATGAAGATTGACGGGCGGCTGCCACGGTTCACCCTGACCGGACTTCCCGCGTGGCCTTGCAGGAATAAATCCAGATTCGGCACCCCGCCGGAATAGCGCCCCGCCAGTATGTCGAAAATGCCGCTTTCGTCACTCAATACCGCCATGCGCTCATGGTTGTCTGCCATGATTGTGCCAAGATTTTCCGGGGTAACATCCTGCGCCCACACTTGCGGCGCGGTGGGGATTTCCGGCAAGCTGGCTTCAATGTCGGCAATCTCTCGCTTCGCCTGCTCAAACTCGGCACCCTTGGCCTTGCTGGCCTGTTTGCGTAAGTGGCTTATCTGTTCGCGGATAGTGGCATCATCGGCTTGCGCCTGTTTGATTGCAGGCGCGGCAATATCTCGCTGTACCCTTTCCCATGCCGTCAGGGGCGCGGTTGCTGCCGATTGCACAGCGGTTTTCCGGCTGCCTGGTGGAAGTGCGGCGCATGTCCACACGTTCACCGGCTCGAAATAATCCGGCTTCACGCGCACCCTAAACTTGCCTTGTGCGGCGGCACTGATTGCCGCCAATACCATCATTGCGGACAGTTCCGGCGGCGTTTCGGTGGACGCACTCAAGGCGGTTACAAAGTCCTGAATGCTGCCTGGGAATACATCATCCGGCCAAGGTGGAAGCGCGGCGGATTCGAGACTGATAGGCGCTTGCCATCCGGTTACGCTCTCGGCTGGGGCTGCCGTCCATTCATCGGGCACCGGCTCTCTGTGTGCCTTTACCGTAGTTTGAAATTCATCCTTCAATGCCTTAACGTCAATGCCACTTTCCGGCACCGGCTGGAAACCGTCCCATTCCAGAAAAGCATCCTCAATGCGGGCGGCTATCCAGTCCACCACGTCCCCGCCTTGTGGCAAATCCGGCAAGCGCACCACTGACACGGCGGGCGGTTTGTCCAAACCGCTTAATATGGCTGTTACGGCCTTGATATAGCCTTCCCCCGGTTCGTCATGGTCAGGCAGTATATAAACGTGCTGACGGCCTTCCAGTGGCTTCCATTCCGCTTTTGCTGCGGCATTGCTGCCACCTTGTGACGTTATGGCCACCAGTCCCAGCGATTGCAGCGCGGCGGCTGATTTTTCGCCTTCCACTACGAACACGGCGCGGGCAATGTCAGCTTGTGCCAGCACGTCCAGGCCAAACAGCGGGCGCGGCTCGGTAGCGCTGCCACTTTGCCAGCCGTGCCCGTTCATGCGCTTGAAATAGGGCACCACTTCCTTTTTTCCGTCAGCATCAAAGCGGGCAACAAAGCCCAGCGGCTCGCCTTGTGCGCTGCGGTATTCCCAAGTGAACCGGCGCGGCTTATTGTTGAATGTCAGGGGTATGCCTTGCATCATGCAATCCCCCAATCTTCGGCAAGTTTGCGCGTGGCATCGGGAAAGCTCAGGCCGTCGCGTTGCTGAATGAAGGCGACAATATCCCCGCCTTTGGTGCCGCACGCGAAACACACGAAAGCGCCGGTTTCCAGATTCACCCGAAAGCTGCCCGCGTGTTTGTCAGCATGGAATGGACACAAACCACCTTCGCGCCAGCCGCCCCCCCGAGGCACGGGCATAGCTGGCAATTCTGCGCGGTAGAAGTCGGCAGGCGGAATATATGCCTTCACGTTTTGAAGCAACTGCACGGCGGTTTTCATAAGCCCGCCCCCGTGCTAACCTTCGCCTGGTCGGTTGCTTGTCCAAGTGTTCCGGCTGCTTTATCGGCTGGGGCGGTTGCCGCCGTCCCAGTCATTCCCACCGCTCGTTTTCGCTCCCATTCCTGAACCTTTCGCACATAGTCGCGCCCAGCTTCACTGGCGGTGCTGATTGCTTCATTAGGCAAGTGATAGCGTTTGATATGTGCGCGGCGTTTGGTCGGGTCGGACGTGGGCACCGTTTCCGGGGTGTCCCGTATATCCCAGCCCATTTCACGCAATAGGTGAATGTCGGCGCTCAGTCGATACGTCCCGGCGTGTAGCCAAAAATCCCGGTGCGTGATTGCCTGTCCTTGTAATAGCAGGGCAAGTGCGCGGCTCGATAGTGTCCCGACGTTCGGGCAGGCGGGCGCGTTCATTGTTGCCCCCCTTGTTGTGCGTCAATCCACTGAAAAAATTTGGATTCATCAATCAGCACTTTTCGGCCAATTCGCACCAGCGCACCATCAAGGCCGTTGCCGGTAATGGTGCCCTTGGTTGTCTTGCGGCTCTCTGCGAGGAATATTAGATTGCGAAGGCTACCTTGTGGAAAGGCGGGGTGTGCTTCGCTGAATTGTCGAACAGTTAGAAGAACCGGGGGCTGCTGTTGTGGTGCAGAAAAAGCGTGGGATATTGCTTGGGCGGTTGCCGTTTGATTCATGGTCAAAATCCTTTTCAGTGTCACCCATTACGGCGCGGTATTGCTATGTAATGGGCTGTTCTGGTAAGGATTCTGGACAGGGTGGGGTAGTGGGTGGCTAGAGTGGGAACCTGAGTCTTTTTGCTACCCAGTAGGTTTTATGCGGGTTTCCGGTATTTATCCACACCTTCAACATCAAGTAAATCTCTGTTCCTTGCTTCCTGCCATGCATTCTTGAAGCTGTCTTTGGTGAATTGCGCGGGTTCTTTAAGACATAGACTTTCAATTTTAGCTTTTCCGCCATATGGGACTAATTTCATGTTATAGCCAAGGCTTTTCCCATGTTTGAGTATTGCGGCAATCTGTTTATCTCTACGACTCTTCCCATCCTGTACTGTCTCGGTCTGTGGGGCTGCGGCTTCAATATCGCGTAGCCAGTCTGTATTTATCCCTTTGGAATTGCACCACGCCACAAAGTCCGCCGGGCGAATTTTATCGGGCGGATTTTCTCGGCTGTTCCAAAGTTGCAACACTCGCTTTGCGTGGTGAAACTTATCTGCGTTTGGCATTACCCAAGCATTATCTAAGCCCATAGCCCCCTGGGGTATTTCGTGACAATCCTGCGGGGGTTGCAAGCCACAAACAAGCATAGCCGCTTCTATCGGCGTCCAAGTTTCAAGTTCAAGATATTTAGTGAGTGTTGTAATCTTTTGCGCTTCTTCGCTGAATCCATAGCCAAACAGGGGCGCGGGTGTCCGCGTGACTATGCCAGTGAATTGCCCCAGCAAGTAAGGTATAGCCCAGCCTTCGGACTGCGCCCATGCCGCAAACTCTCTCAGTGGCATTAGCTCTCTGTCGCCAAAATGCTGCCTTGCTGCCTTGTATTTCCCGTGAATATCAGGCGGTAATATGCTGGTAAAAACTGCGCGCTGATTCGTATTGATAGGCTCGGTGTAGGTCACAGGGTCAAGGTTATGCGCTAATGCTGTGCCTTGCCATGCGTCAACATAGCCCACTTTCACCCAGTGGAGCCAATCAGGACTTCCGTGCCATTCGTTGCTGCGCGGTAATTCGCTATTCAGATAATCCATGACTTCCTGTTCTGAAAATGTTGCGTCTTCAAACAAACGATTTTCAAGGCTCAATTTTGTGAAGGTAACCGGGCAGTATGCTGTAATTTTCTCTGCTGCAATTCCGCGTTCTATACATTCTCGGAAACGTATTTCTGCGATGTTGTGTTGTCCTGACCTAGACGCCCAGCCGTTTAACTCACAAAGTTTGTCTGCCAATTGATGCGCGATAATTTCTCCGCTGATAAATTTCATGCGTTGCCCTCTATCCGAAAATCTTGTTATTCATGGATTCCACCACGCGGGCGGTGTGCCCTTCAGATAGGTGGGCGTAACGCTTTACCATCTGCAAGGTCTTGTGTCCCAGCACTTCGGCAATTTCGGCAAGGCTGGCACCGTTCATGGCAAGGTATGACGCGGCGCTGTGCCTCAAGTCGTGAAAGTGGAAGTCTTCAAGCTCGGCTTTCTTGACGGCGGCTTCCCAAGGTGCCCGCAAATCAATGGACTTTTGTGGCTTCTGTGGTGCGTTTTCCTTAGAAGGAAAAATCAACTTGCTGTCTATCCTTCGCACCTTGCCCAGTTCTTTCAACAAGTCCAAAGCATGGCCAGTAATTGCCACGGCGCGGCGCTCGCCGTTCTTGGTTTCATGCAGGATTGCCCGCCCCCGGTTCAAGTCCACCACGTCCCACGTCAAGCCCATGATTTCGCCTTGACGCATTCCGGTGGACAGTGCCAGCACCACTACGGGGTAAAGGTAAGGGTTGTTTGATTCCTTGCAGGCTTTCAATAGTCGGGCGCGTTCATCATCGGCGAGGAAGCGCACCCGTCCGCGTGATTCGGTTGGCTTTTTGACTTTCCGCATTGGGCTGGCATCAATCCATCCCCATTCATTCACGGCCTGCGTGTAGGCAACAGACAAAGCGGCAAGGTAGCGCACCACTGTGGCCGGGTTGCGCTGTGTGCCGCGTACTGTGATACCAGCGGCCAGCTTGTCCCGATATTCGGCAATAAGTGAAGGGGTTACGTCTGCAAGGGCATAGCTGCCCATCTGGTCGCGCCACCATTCAAGCTGTTGTGTCTGGACACGGATGTTTTTTGGCTTGGTGGGCAATACGTCCTTAATGTAGCGGTCTATCAGTTCGGCCAGGGTGTGGCGCTTGGCTTCGCTTGTTTTGAAGTGGCGGCCTTCCTTGATTGCTGATTCAGTGGAAGCAACCCACTTTTTGGCATCGGTCAGGCGCTCGAACGTAGCGGATTGAACGGGATAACCTTTCAGCCGGATTTTCACGCGGTAGGATGTTTTACCGTCCCCAGTCTCGCGCTTCTCGATATTTGCCATGATTGCCCCTTCAAGTGATTAACCACTGGAAACAGAATACAACAAAGGGCAATAACAAGCAACAGCGGATATATAATCAGCAGTTATGTTTTAAATTATTACTATTTATCAATGTTCTATGACTTGGTGTTTTTAACATGGGGCAAACAAGGGGCACTCTGGGAAAAAACAGGGGCTTTTTGTGGCTTTTGTTGGGCGTTATGGAAGATTGAAGCTGGAAGGCAGGAAGGGATTTATTGCTGTTTGTTTTCCGCAAGTGCCCCAAGAGTGCCCCGGAAATTAAAAAAGACCTAGGCCGTAAAGCCTAAGTCTTTGTTTTATCTGGCTCCCCGAGTAGGATTCGAACCTACGACCTGCGGATTAACAGTCCGTCGCTCTACCAACTGAGCTATCAGGGAATTAAGAAGCGCGAATGTTAAAGTAAGCAGGGCGTTTGGTCAACAGTGTTATGCGTTCGTATTGGTCATTCGGCTGATACTGACGTCATAAAAACGCATTGATTTTGTCATCTGATTGCCAAACTCGAAAAGACGGGAGGGTATAATTGCACGATGCTTGCTTTCAGCATGGGTAACGGGTTGATTGCTTGACAGTTTGTTTGTAAATCCATGGAGGGGAGAAGAGATGGCAATTAAAAAAGCGATATCAGCAGCGTTAATAAGTGGGTTCGGCTTGACAGTTGCTAATCATGCTGATGCTTCCGGATTTGCATTGATTGAGGAGAGCGCCAGCGGTATGGGTAATGCGTTTGCAGGTGGTGCTGCGAGCGCTGAGGATACCAGCACCCTGTTTTTTAATCCGGCAGGTATGACGCGCTTATCAGGCCAGCAAATGTCGCTGGTGCTACATGCGATCAAGCCCACGGTTGAATTTTCCAATACAGCCAGTACTGCGGCGCCGGGTCGTTCGCTGGGTAATAGTGGAGGGGATGCCGGGCACTGGGCAGCGGTACCCAATTTATATTATGTGGCGGAATTGAGTCCGAAATTACGTGCGGGTGTGGGTATTTCTTCACCGTTCGGCCTTAAAACAGACTATGACTCAAACTGGATGGGACGTTTTCTGGCAATCAAATCCGATTTGAAAACCATCAATATCAATCCATCGCTGGCGTATAAAATTAACGACCAATGGTCGGTGGGGGCAGGGCTGGATGCGCAATACATCGAAGCCATGCTGACCAATGCCGTTTACTTGACCCCAGCGGGTTTTGCTCAGATAAAAGGTAATGACTGGAGTGTTGGCTACAATCTGGGTGTGTTGTACGAAATGAATCCGGCGACACGCTTTGGTCTGGCCTATCGTTCTGATGTGCGGCACAAGCTTGAGGGTGATGTGACATTCAGCGGTGGCGTGCCGCTAGCGAATGGCCCGATCAGTGCTGAAATGACCTTGCCGGAAACGGTTTCCTTAAGCGGGTTTCATCAGATCAACGAACAATGGGCGGTCATGGCTGACGCGACCTGGACGCGCTGGAGCCGGTTCAAGGAATTACGCATTGTGCGCGACTCGGGTGCGCTGGTCAGCCTCACGCCGGAAAATTGGAAAGACACGATGCGTTATGCGGTGGGCGCCAATTACCAGGCCACGAACAAGCTGAAGCTGCGTAGCGGCGTAGCCTATGACCAGTCCCCGGTATCTGATCAATACCGTACTGCGCGCATACCGGACGCAAACCGTGTTTGGCTGACATTCGGTGCCAGCTACAAACTGTCGCAGGCAGATTCGCTGGATGCCGGCTACGCACACATTTTTGTGGATAATTCCTCAATCAATTCGGGAACCACTGGCAAGTTGGTGGGAACCTACAGCAACAGTGTTGATATCCTGAGCGTGCAATATAATCATCGCTTTTAACGCATTGTTTACGAGCATAAAAAAAGGCCGGTTTCCGGCCTTTTTTTATGCTGTTGAGGGCAGGTCGTGTCAGGTGAGCAGCTTATGTATGCGTTCCAGCGCTGCCTTGAGATTATCCATTGAGGTGGCAAACGACAGGCGGATATAGCCTTCGGCGCCGAAAGCTGAACCAGGAACCACTGCTACACCACCTTGTTCCAGCAGGTATTCGCTAAACGTGACATCGCTGGCGTTGGCGAGTTTACCTTCACGGTGCAGTTTGGCTATCGCTGTACGCATATCCGGAAAAGCATAAAAAGCGCCGCCGGCATACAGGCAATTTACGCCCGGGATCGCGTTGAGTGTTTTGACAACAAACTGATGGCGCTCACGGAAGGCGGTCAGCATTGGCTGGATGCAGTCCTGATCGCCATTCAGCGCCGCTTCAGCCGCAACCTGCGAGATCGAGGTGGGGTTGGAAGTGGACTGCGACTGTACGTTTTCCATTGCCGTAATCAGCGCTTCCGGCCCGGCACAATAGCCGATGCGCCAGCCGGTCATGGCATAGGCCTTGGATACGCCGTTGAGTACCATGGTGCGCGGATAAAGATCAGGGCAGGCATTGAGAATGTTCACGAACGGCATATCCTGAAGCAGGATATGCTCGTACATGTCATCCGTGGCGATGACGACTTGCGGGTGGCGCCGTAATACCTCGCCCAGGGCAGTCAGTTCATCCAGGTTGTATATCGCACCACACGGGTTGCTGGGGCTGTTGAGTACCACCAGCCGGGTGTTGGCTGTGAGTGATGCTTCCAATTGCTGCGCTGTAATCTTGAAGCCCTGCTCGATACCAGCTTCGATAATGACCGGTTTGCCACCGGCCAGGATGACGATATCGGGGTAGGAAACCCAGTACGGCGCGGGGATGATGACTTCATCACCGGGGTTGATCAGCGCCTGAACCAGGTTGAAAAAGCTTTGCTTGCCACCACATGACACCAGTATCTGTTTGGCGGTGTAGTCCAGCCCATTGTCACGCTTGAACTTGTTGATGACCGCCTGTTTCAGGGACGGCGTGCCGCCCACCGGTGTGTATTTGGTAAAACCGCGTGCGATGGCGCCGACGGCGGCATCCTTGATGTGCTGCGGGGTATCGAAATCCGGTTCACCGGCGCCAAGACCGATGATGTCCTTGCCTTCGGCTTTTAATTTGGCTGCGCGGGCGGTGACCGCAAGGGTGGGGGAGGGCTTGATGGCCTGTACGCGCTTCGAGAGTTCCAACTTGGGTCCTTAGGGTGGGTGCAACTGGCGTGTTAGGATGTAATGTTAGTCAGGCTACTTGAAAGCGCGAATTTTACCTGTGATTGCTACTTTTCCCAATAGCCCCTTTCGTCTTCATCAACCATTCCTGCCGGCCGGCGATCAGCCCGCTGCGATTGAGAAACTGGTGGAAAGCATTAACGATGGCCTGGCGTTCCAGACCCTGCTTGGCGTGACCGGTTCGGGCAAGACCTACACCATGGCCAATGTGATTGCCCGGCTCGGGCGTCCGGCCATCGTCATGGCGCCCAACAAAACGCTGGCAGCGCAGCTGTATTCGGAGATGCGCGAGTTTTTTCCGGAAAACTCGGTCGAGTATTTCGTCTCTTATTACGATTATTATCAGCCTGAGGCCTATGTGCCGGCGCGTGACCTGTTCATCGAAAAAGACTCCAGCATCAACGAGCACATCGAGCAGATGCGCTTGTCGGCCACCAAGGCGCTGCTGGAACGCAATGACAGCGTGATTGTGGCGACGGTTTCCGCCATCTACGGTATTGGCGATCCGGTCGATTATCACGGCATGATCCTGCATTTGCATCAGGGCGAAAAGCTCGGCCAGCGCGACGCCATTCAGCGCCTGATTGCCATGCAATACGACCGCAACGAGATCGAATTCAAGCGCGGCGTGTTCCGCGTACGCGGCGATGTGCTGGATATCTTCCCGGCGGAAAGCGCCGAACACGCAGTGCGCATCTCGCTATTCGACGACGAGGTGGAGTCGATCACGCTGTTCGATCCGCTCACCGGCCACCTGATGCACAAGTTGTCGCGCTATACGGTGTATCCATCCAGCCATTATGTTACGCCGCGCAGCACGACGCTACGCGCCATCGAGGCGATCAAAATTGAATTGCGCGAGCGCCTGGAGTTTTATTACAAGGAAAACAAGCTGGTGGAAGCCCAGCGTCTGGAACAGCGCACCCGCTTCGATCTGGAAATGATGAACGAATTGGGCTTTTGCAAGGGCATCGAGAACTACTCGCGCCATTTGTCAGGGCGCAATCCGGGCGAACCGCCGCCGACGCTGCTTGATTACCTGCCTCCCCATGCGTTGATGTTTATCGACGAATCCCATGTCACTATTCCGCAGATCGGCGGCATGTACAAGGGCGATCGCGCGCGCAAGGAAAACCTGGTTAATTACGGCTTCCGTCTGCCTTCGGCGATGGATAACCGGCCGTTGCGCTTCGATGAATTCGAAAAAGTGATGCGCCAAAGCGTATTTATATCAGCCACCCCAGCGGATTACGAACAGCAGCATCAAGGCCAGGTGGTCGAACAAGTGGTGCGGCCTACCGGCTTGGTTGACCCGGAGATCGAGGTGCGTCCGGCAACCAGTCAGGTGGACGATGTGCTTTCCGAGATCAACCTGCGCGTGGCACTGGGCGAACGCGTACTGGTAACGACGCTGACCAAACGCATGTCGGAAGATCTCACCGATTATCTGGCCGAGCACGGTGTCAAGGTGCGTTACCTGCATTCTGACATCGATACAGTGGAGCGCGTGGAAATTATCCGCGACCTGCGCCTGGGCTTATTTGACGTGCTGGTGGGCATCAACCTGTTACGCGAAGGTCTGGATATCCCGGAAGTTTCGCTGGTGGCCATTCTCGATGCGGACAAGGAAGGCTTTCTGCGTTCCGAACGCTCATTGATCCAGACCATCGGCCGCGCCGCGCGTCACCTCAATGGCCGCGCGATTCTGTACGCCGACCGCATCACCAACTCGATGCGTCGCGCCATAGATGAAACTGCGCGCCGCCGCAACAAACAGATCGCGTTCAACCTGGAGCATGGCATTACCCCGCGCGGCGTGGTCAAGCGCATCAAGGACATCATCGACGGCGTATACGATATGGATAGCGCACGCCAGGAACTCAAGGCCGCGCAAAACCTGGCCACTTATAAGGCGATGGACGAAAAGACCCTCACCCGTGACCTCAAGCGTATCGAAAAGGACATGCTGACGGCCGCCAGAAATCTTGAATTCGAGCGTGCCGCTGAACTGCGCGACCAGCTGAGAAAGCTCAAACTGGCGCTATTCGGGGTCGAAGAGCACGACTAAACGAGACTTTCATGTCGCTCTCATCGATAGTATGGGTGCTGCTGGCAATCGTGATTGCCATTGCAGGGTTGAACTGGTTGATTCGGTACTGCCTGCGCGCGCCGCGCATCCCAGAGCAGGGTTCACCTGCGCAACACGGCCTGACTTACCAAACGGTCTCTATCCCGACTGTGCGCAACAAACAATTATTCGGCTGGTACATTCCCGCAATCGATAAGCCACCCGCGCCGGCAGTGGTCGTGCTGCATGGCTGGGGAAGTAACGCCGAGATGATGTTGCCGGTAGCGATGCCATTGCATCAGGCGGGATATGCCGTGCTGTTGTTCGATGCGCGCTGTCATGGACGCAGCGATGACGACAACTTTGCTTCGCTGCCACGTTTTGCCGAAGACCTGGATTGCGCGCTGGCGTGGTTGGTACAGCAATCGGGAGTGGATGCGGAAAAAATTGCCGTGCTCGGACACTCGGTTGGCGCCGGCGCGGTGCTGCTGGCGGCATCACGCCGCAAAGATCTGGCGGCTGTGATCAGCGTTGCAGCGTTTTCGCACCCAGCCAACATGATGCGGCGCTTCCTGGCCGCCCGTCATGTGCCCTACCTGCCGTTCGGCTGGTATGTCTTACGCTACGTACAACACATCATCGGCCATCGTTTCGATGCTATCGCACCGTGCCATACCATTACTCAAATTCTTTGTCCGGTGCTGCTGGTCCACGGCAGCGAAGACACCACTATCCCGGTCAGCGAGGCACTTGAAATCCATGCGCAACGTCGCAGCGACGTCGTGAAATTGCTGATCCTGCCGGGTGAACATGATTCCTCCGCTGAACTGGAACGCCACGCCGACAAATTGCTGGCGTTCCTGAATCATGCGACCAGAACCGGAGTATAGCCCGCCTCGGTAATCGCATCCTGCAGCGCCTGTTGCTGGGTGCTGCCGTCAATGCGCACACTGTGATTGGGGATATCAATGGCGACCTTGGCTTTCGCATCCACCGCAGCGACCGCTTTGGTAATGACGCCAGCACAGTGTCCGCAGGTCATGTCATCAACTTTGAATTCAATCATGGTTTACTCCGACTATATTGGTTGGTAAGTTTGTAATATAAACCTTCCGTGCATAGGAAGGTCAAGCTGCGCGGAATTAGAAACCGAGGTTGGTACCGCCTTGTAGCATTGTCGACCTCTTAAATATGAATATACGGGCACAGAAATTCCAATTTCATTGTGCATCAAGCAATTGCGGTGGCATTATTAACATCCAGCATATTATTTATTGGCCAGTCGCAAGCGTCAGGCCAATAACTACTAGGCATCCAAGCCGTCAGAGGTGCACGATTGAAAATTGAATTTGATCTACTCGCCAATGCTGCTGACTCGATCTCGCAAGCCATAGAGCTATTGGCTTGGCAAGATGAATCAAATGACGCCAGGCGCCTAAAGCAAGCGGTTTTGGCTGTCGCTCATGGCGTGGAACTTTTACTTAAAGAACGGCTTCGGAAAGTTCACCCAGTTTTGATTTGGGAAAACGTTGATAAGTTTCCTAGCCTGAGTGCGAGAACGGTAACAGTAGATGTCGCCCTTAGCCGCTTATGTAAGATAGGAGGGCTCGTATTCCTAGAAGATGACGCCGACCTGATCAAGTCGCTGAGAGATACTCGGAATGCCATAGAACATTACGCGTGGAGCACTACGAAAAAAGAGGCTGATAGAATCGTCGGTCAGGCTTTAGGGTTTGCTCTTCATTTTGCAAAAGATGAATTGGGTCACGATTTTTTTGGTTATGACACGCGGAAGGACGACACATTTGATCTGTTGCTGGAATCCAATCCAGAATTCGCAAAATCCTTCCGTGAGCGGTACGAAAACCGTGCTCAGGCTGTGGGTGAATCGAATTTCCTTTGTGACTATTGTCATGCGCTTGCGGTAAATCCATCAACGGGAGCGTGCAAGCTCTGCGGACACTGGAATGACGTAGCCGATGACTTACCGTTCTAAGGCGCCCACCCCATCATTCCAATGGACTTGTACGGAAAATCCGTAGGCCAGTTAATTCAATATTAAACCTATCATGCTCCACGTCACTAAGCTTCTTACTCGCCTGACGCGCTATATCTGGGCAGCACCGTGTTCCATAGTTGGCTTGGCACTCGCATTGCCAATGACCCTTGTCGGCGCTCGATACAAAAAAGTTTTTGGCGTGCTGGAAGTTGCGTTGTCGCAACAAGATAAACCCGGTGCATATCTGTTACAGAAGTTACCATTTTGTGCCATCACTTTTGGTCATGTTGTCATCGGTCTATCTGAGCACCATCTTGAATGTTTACGTGCCCATGAGCATGAACACGTCAGGCAATATGAGCGTTGGGGTTTATTGTTCTTCCTGGCTTATCCGGCCTCAAGTCTTTATCAATGGGTACGCGGAAACAACGCGTATTGGAATAATTGGTTTGAAGTGCAAGCGCGACTCAGCGCTGATCAAGCTAAATATAGAGCCTGAAATTGTGTTAATACATTTTCTTTGGGGGAGACACCGTGTTCAAAAACAAAAAAATTGTGGTTGTGGGCGGTAGCTCCGGGATTGGTTATGCAGTGGCACAAAAGGCGTTGAATTTGGGCGCTCAGGTTGTTATCGCCTCTCGATCCAAAGAGAGACTTTGTTCGGCAGCGAAAAAACTTGGCGATGTTGTTCAGATGGAAGTGGTTGACGCTTCGGACGAAGAGTCCGTCGCAGCGTTTTTTCAGCGTGTGGGTAATTTCGACCATTTGGCTATAACGATTAAACCGCATTTACCTGCGCAACAGTTTCTCGAAAATGAAATGAATGCGGTTATGGCCGCCTTTGATACCAAATTCTGGGGGCAGTATCGGCTGGCAAAGCATGGGGTTAAATATATCCAAAAAAATGGCTCTATCACATTTACTTCAGGCATTGCTTCGCGTCGTAGCTATCCTGGCTACTCGGCAGTGAGTGCAATCAATGCTGCAACAGAAGCACTTGCCAAAGCAATTGCTATCGAGCTTGCTCCTATTAGGGTCAACACAGTGTGTCCGGGTTTTATAGAGACCGAGCCACCAACATCTGGACGAGCCGGTCACATCAAGGTTTTGTCACCTGGTTTGCCCTTAAATCGCCTTGGTTTAGCAAATGAAATTGCCGAGGCCTATCTGTACTTGTTTGCTAACGCATATACCACTGGCACAGTGATGGTGGTCGATGGGGGTGCAATCTGCTGATCGTCGTCTTATTCATCGCCAGGCAGTCAGGGGATTGTAGGGTTGAGTAGATCTCAAGGTGAATATCAGAAAATAAATTGCTTTGGCAGTCATACCTAATTAATAAGTAGCAGAGTGAGAAAAGAGGTTTGTCGCATGAAACACAACAAGGCTATTTTAGTGACAGGATTTGAACCCAACGACGATGGGTTGAATGCCTCAAAAATCCTGGTTGAGTCGCTACGCGATGATCCACCGGATACGCTTTTGAGTATCAGCCAGCCTGTTCACTATTTGATCCTGCCATCAAGCACCAGTCAGCTCCGCACCGTCATCCTGGAACATATATCGCGGTACAAACCGGCCTATTGCATCTTTACCGGCCAGGCTCCCGGCAGAAACAAAGTCACTCTTGAGCGGCTGGCAACCAATCTCAAGGATTTCGGCTCACCCGATGGAGAGGGTAATCAACCGCATGGCGACTGTATCGAAGCAGACGGCAATGCTGCTTACTGGAGCAATCTTCCTCATCAGGAACGGCTTGTTGAGCGACTCAATGACAATGGTATTCCTGCGGCTTTTTCTAACCACGGCGGGAATCATCTCTGCAATCAAATTTTTTACCATGGGCTGCATCATGCACATACAGAAGGATTGAACTTGAAGTGCGGTTTCATGCATATACCAGCGTTACCTATCCAGGCACAAAAGCAATGGCTGGCTACGCCGTTTATCCCACTCAGCATGGCGCGCGACGCATTGGCTTTAGTTCTGGCTGCATTGGCGGATATTGCCCAGATTGATTTAATCCAGACAAGCGCGGATAGCACGCATGTTGATTAACACCATCGCTGGTGTGACTCATGGAATCCAATCGTTATTAAGTGCGACTGAGAAAAGCTCAAGGAAATTGACGGTCAGGCCGGAGAACGGATAATCGAGGCGCTGAAAGACATCGCGCCCGATCTTCGCCCGCTACACGGTCGAGTTTCCTTTAGTCTCTAGAGGGTGTCGGTCTGATTTAGCCAGTGGTGCTTGAACTAATTCTTGGTTCAATGAGCCAACACCCAACGGTTGCTGGCGACATTAGGCATGCGCTTGAGCACCTTGCCAGTGTGTAAATTGACCACGACGGATTCGCGACGATTTTCAATGGTGGTGATGGCCTGACCAGCATTTGGCATCATGGCCAGTCCGCTAAGCTTGTTGGGTCCGGTCTTGCCTCCCGACACCTTGACTTGCCCTAAATAGGTCGGATCGGCTGCCGAGAAGCGCAGGATGTGGCCAGAAAAACCAGCGGCGTAGACTGTGTTTTGATCCGGGCTCACTGCCAGTTGCATGAAGCCTGCGGTGGCAGCGGGAATCTTGCTGTAGGTAAAATCGGGATCCACTTCGTTGGTAGCCATTCTGTAAATATGATTGGTCTCGGGTTTATAAGCGCTCATCACGCCGCTCTTTATGTCCGCAGAAAAAAGCACGCCATGTGCCCATGCCAGATCTCCCGTATGACCAATGGGAATTTCCTGCAAGGTATGGCCGGTCGCCGGGTCGATGTCGGCGATAGTTTTATTCATGTTGCCGCCTATATATAAGTGGCTCCCATCCGTATTGAATGCCATGGCGTTGCCGCCAACCGCTACCTGAAAGCGCAGGGTGTCGTCACTGGTTGAATAGGCAGCGAGGGCCTTGCCTGAGAGCACGTAAACCGTGTTGTGATCGGGAGATACGATTGCGACCCGTCCACCCGGAATGCTGTTGAAATGGCGTATGAGCTTGCCGGTACGAAGATCAAGGATGTTGGTCACACCTTCGACGGTAGGTACGAAAAGCTGTTGGTTACTTGAATCGGCTGCGACGTAAAAGCTGTTTCCAGCAGGTGTCCCGGCCTGGCCGAAACTGACTACCTGGACAGCGCCATGGGGCAAATGCATCATGGTCAGTTTGCCTGGCCCAGCGCCCTTTGGCGGCGCTGGAAACGCCCCAGCCAGGACGTGTGACGAAACTGTATCTGCATTATTTTGTGCGTAGGCTGCTGATACGCCAGCTGCAATTAGGCCGGCGAACAACAGGCTGGAAAACTGTAAGGTTCTTTTCATTTTTTAATGCTCCTTGAGACAAGAATTCGAGATGCAGATGGACTTCCGCCATTAAGTGCGTGAAAAGATCACGTTCGTGAATGAAACGGATGCAATGTGAGGGAGATTTTCTCTCGCATCAGTACGATGCGCACGCTGTCAGTTAGTTCCCGACCTTAAAAGTATCCAAAATATCAAGGATGTGGATTGATACTCGTTTTCTTTTCATGAGAGAAGATTGGAATCCAAAAACATATTTGTAATATGTTCTTTGCGTCTTCTTTTTCACTTCTGTCAGCCTGTGGATTCATTCGTTTGAAAACATTGATCCAGCAAGTCTTGGCAAGCGAAGAGTGGCGGTAAACATTGTGTTCCCTGACAGATATAGGCGCTGATACCTGGCGACAGCGGCTTCGCCAGCGCCTCCGGCAGTCCGGCCAGCTCGCCTTCCAGCGCCAGAATCAGCTTATCCGGCGCATAGTGCCGGAACAGTTGGCGGCGCCAGTCGCCGCTCTGCCCCGGCGCGCTGCGCAGGATAATGATTTGCGGCGGGGTGAGATGTTCCTGCAAGGTCATCAACAGGCTGGTGTAGCCCGATGGCTGGTGCATCAGCGCAGGATAATAAAGCGCCAGCGTGCGTTCGGCGGCATCGAGGTAACGCACTTCCCCCAGCAGATAGCCGAGGCGCTGCAGGGCGAAGGCGGCGATGCCGTTGCCCGACGGCATGGCATTGTCATGGCCGGGTTTGGGGCGATGGATGAGCTGTTCGTGGTCGTGGCTGGTGAAGAAGAATCCGCCCGCCTGGCTATCCTCGAATTGTTTCAGCAGTACGTCGGCGAGTGCGCGCGCAAATTCCAGATCAGCCAGGCGGAACTGCGCCTGCAGCAATTCCAGCAAGGCGTCGAGCATGAATGCGTAGTCGTCCAGATAGGCATTCAGATGTGCCTTGCCGTCCTTGCACGTCGCCAGCAGACGACCGTTCTGCCACATGTCGGTATGGATGAAATCGACTGCCCGCTGCGCCGAGGTAATCCACGCCGGTTCGTCCAGTATTCTCCCGGCGCGCGCCATGCCTTTGATCATCAGCGCGTTCCAGCTCACCAGGGTTTTTTCGTCGCGCCCTGGGCGCACCCGGCTGGCGCGCGCGGCAAACAGTTTTTGTTGCGCACTGGCGAGCAGGGGCTCAACGCGCTCCAACGGCTGCTGGCACGCCTCTGCAATGGCGGACAAAGGCTGGGCAACAATCAGGTTCCAGTGCTTGTTCTCGAAATTTGGCGGCTGATCCAGCCCATAGTAGGGCATGGCAATGGCGTATTCCTCCTCGCTCAACAGGCTGCGAACCTGTTCCGGCGTCCACACGTAAAACTTGCCTTCTTCGTGTTCGGAATCTGCGTCCAGGCTGGAATAGTAGCCGCCCTGCGGCGCCTGCATCTCGCGCATTACCCAGCCTGCGATGCCGTGCACCACGCGCTGGAACGAAGCCTCGCCGGTCAGCACACAGGCATCGGTGTACAGCGCCAGCAGCGGGCCATTGTCGTAGAGCATTTTTTCGAAGTGGGGGATGGCCCAGCGCTCGTCCACACTGTAGCGGCAGAAGCCACCGCCCAACTGGTCATAAATGCCGCCGTCGGCCATTTTGCGCAGGGTATGCAGCGCCATGTGGCGCGCGTTGGGGTCGCCGCCGCGTGCGGCATGCCTGAGCAGAAATTCCATATCGGTCGGGCGCGGAAATTTTGGCGCGTTGCCAAAGCCACCGTAAACAGCGTCAAAAGATTGCTGCAAGGCGCTGCAGGCATCGTCCAGCGGTGTTGTGCTGAAGCTGGGTTGACCCTGGGGGCTGGTGGGCAGAGTAGTGTCAAACGCTTGCAGCAGCGAGGCATTCTGGGTGGCGATATCCTCCTGGCGGGTACGGTAGATTTCGGTCACGCGCTCCATCAAGGATATAAAGCCGGGCAGATTGTGGCGCGCCTGTTTGGGGAAATAGGTGCCGCCGAAAAACGGTGTTTGATCCGGTGTCAGAAACAGTGTGAGTGGCCAGCCGCCGTTGCGTTGAGTCAGCATGTAATGGGCGGTCTGATAAATGTGGTCGAGGTCGGGGCGCTCTTCGCGATCCACTTTGATATTGATGAAATGTTCATTCATGACCGCTGCGACTTCGGCATCTTCGAACGATTCATGCGCCATCACATGGCACCAGTGGCAAGCGGAATAGCCGACCGACAGCAGGATCGGCTTATTCTGCTCGCGTGCAAGACGCAGCGCCTCTTCGCTCCACGGATACCAATCGACGGGATTTTCGGCATGCTGTTGTAAATAGGGGCTGGTTTGCTGGGCAAGTCGATTAGTCATGATGAATTGGATATTTGGGTTTGATTAAGGCGAGTTGATGCGGGTGCAGCAAACAAAATGCTTTTTTTATATTAGTCGAATCGTTCCAATTTGACAGTATGGCTGTTTTATCAGGTAGTCGAAATAACTAGACTTTCCTATTATGGTAAGGTTTAACATGGTTGTAACCGTCATTAACAGGAGTCAGCCATGCCAGCGACAAGCCCGGTTCAACAGACCACGCAGGTACAACGACTGAAAATTACCGGCATGACCTGCGCCTCATGCGTGGCACGGGTGGAGAAAAGTTTACGTAAAGTACCCGGCGTCAATGACGTCAGTGTGAATCTCGCCACGGAGCAAGCCAGTATCACGGCCAATACGGATGTTTCCACAACCGATCTGGTGGCGGCAATACAGCAAGCCGGGTACGACATCGCTGTGCAGGAAATCAATCTTGGTATTCTGGGTATGACCTGCGCATCGTGCGTAGGGCGGCTGGAAAAAGCGCTGAGCAAGATCCCGGGGGTGCGCTCTGTATCCGTGAATCTGGCGACCGAGCAGGCACGTATCGAGGTCAATGCAGGGACGCCGCCGGAATCATTGCAGCAGGCTGTGCATGATGCCGGTTATGAGGTGGCGGCTTCAGTCGAGAGTGCGAGCACACAGACACCACAATCCCGATTGCCGGAATGGTGGCCGGTGGCGCTGTCGGCTGCATTGAGCTTGCCGCTGATTGCGCAGATGTTCGGCTTGCTATTCGGGCAGCACTGGGCTTTGCCCGGATGGGTGCAATGGGCGCTGGCGACGCCGGTGCAATTCTGGCTCGGCGGGCGTTTCTATCGTGCGGGATGGAAGGCAGTCAAGGCGGGTGCCGGCAACATGGATTTGCTGGTGGCGCTGGGGACCTCGGCAGCGTATGGACTGTCGGTTTATCTGCTGTTTGTGCCGGCTGGTCATATGCAACACCTGTATTTTGAGGCATCCGCCGTGGTGATCACGCTGGTGTTGCTGGGTAAATGGCTGGAAACTCGCGCCAAGCGCGAGACTGCCGCCGCCATTCGCGCATTGCAGGCGCTGCGCCCGGATACCGCACGAGTGCGCCGCGATGGCAAGGAAGTCGAAGTCGCGGTGGCGAGCGTGCAGGTCGGCGACCTGGTCGTGGTGCGTCCGGGCGAGCGTATCGCCGTGGATGGTGCGATACGCGAAGGCCACAGCGAGGTGGACGAATCGCTGATCACCGGCGAGAGCCTGCCGCTCAGCAAAGGCCCCGATGCCCATGTCACCGGCGGCTCGGTGAATGGCGACGGTCTGCTGCTGGTGGAAACCCTGGTGGTGGGTGCGGAAACCACGCTGGCGCGCATCATCCGCATGGTGGAAAACGCACAGGCAGCCAAGGCGCCGATTCAGCGACTGGTGGACAAGGTGAGCGAGGTGTTTGTGCCGGTGGTGCTGGTCATCGCGCTGGTCACCTTGCTGGGCTGGGGCTTTACCACGGGTGACTGGCAACAGGCATTGCTGAACGCGGTTGCGGTACTGGTCATCGCCTGTCCGTGCGCGCTGGGTCTGGCAACGCCGACGGCCATCATGGTCGGCACGGGCATTGCTGCGCGTTATGGCATCCTGATCAAGGACGCCGAAGCGCTGGAAGTGGCGCATGCAGTGCGTTGCGTGGTGTTCGACAAGACGGGCACGCTGACCATGGGCCATCCCGATATGGTTGCACTGGAGCCGGCAACGGGGAGCGCTGATGACATGTTGCGTCTGGCCGCCGCGGTACAGCAGGGCAGCGAACATCCGCTGGCACGGGCAGTCATGCGCGCGGTGACCGGGAAAAATCTGGATTTGACCAGCGCGAGCGGGGTCAAAGCGTTGCCAGGACTGGGAATAGAAGCGCAGATTGACGGCGCTACTTTATCGCTGGGGAGTAGCCGTCTGATGCAGAATCTGGGTATCGATATGACACCGCTTGCAGCCAGTGCGGCGCGCCACGAACAAGCCGGGCGTAGCGTGTCCTGGTTGGCACAGAGTAAGGACGGGCAGGGTGCATTACTTGCGCTGCTGGCATTTGGCGACACCATCAAGCCTTCAGCACAGGCAGCGGTTGCGCAGTTGCGCGCACAGCATGTGCGTACGGTCATGCTCACCGGCGACAATAAAGGCAGTGCCGAGGCGGTGGCGCGCGCCTTGGGCATAGATGAATTCAAAGCCGAAATCCTGCCTGCCGACAAGGCGCAGGCGATAAGCGATTTGAAAGCCGGCGGCACCATTGTGGCGATGGTCGGCGACGGGATCAACGATGCGCCGGCGCTGGCTGCTGCGGATGTGGGTATCGCCATGGCCACCGGCACCGATGTGGCCATGCATACCGCCGGCGTCACATTGATGCGTGGCGACCCCCGGCTTGTAGCGGATACGCTCGATATTTCGCGCAGGACTTATCGTAAAATCCGGCAGAATCTGTTCTGGGCATTTATCTATAACCTGGTCGGTATCCCGCTGGCGGCATTCGGCCTGCTCAATCCGGTCATCGCCGGGGCGGCCATGGCGTTCAGCAGTTTCAGCGTGGTGTCCAATGCGTTGTTGCTGCGGCGCTGGCGGCCGGCCGGACAGCACAACCAGGATTAATTGGAGGCAGAATATGGATTCCATATCCACCAATATCGGTGGTGCCGCGCAAGCTTCGGGTGTTTCGGCCAAGATGATTCGCCATTATGAGGCGATCGGATTAATCACCAAACCTGCGCGTACTTTTTCAAATTACCGTACTTATTCAGAGCGCGATATCCACACCCTGCGTTTTATCAAACAGGCGCGCAAACTTGGTTTTTCCATGAAGCAGATTTCCGTGCTGCTTAGTCTGTGGCAAAACCGTGAACGGCCCAGCCGCGAAGTAAAAAGCGTCGCACTGCAACACATTCAGGAACTGGATGAAAAAATTGCAGAAATGCAGGCCATGAAAGCGACGCTGGAACGCCTCGTCAAGCACTGCCGCGGTGACGAGCGCCCGGACTGCCCGATACTCGATGGGCTGGCTGCACCGTAACAGCTACAGACGGCCTCGCTGGATCAGTGCAGCTCGGCGATGCGCTGCGCAATATGCGCCAGCGCCTCGTCCACCTGATCGATCAGGATCAGGCATAAATCGTCAGGCTTGAGACGTGCCAGCGCATTATCGATAGCGGGAAATTCGCCGTTGATTGCATCGATACTGACCGCACGTTTCGCATCGGCCAGGCCTTCACGCAGCAGGGCCAGCACTTCACCGTCGGCGCGGCCGCGCTGGCACTGATCCTGATACAGGATGACTTCATCAAACGCATCGCCCAGAATTTTTGTCTGCTGACGGATATCCTCATCGCGCCGGTCGCCTGCGCCGCTAATCACTACCAGGCGGCGTTTGGCCGACATGGTTTCGATGGCGCTCACCAACGCGAGGATGGCATCCGGATTGTGGCCGTAATCGGCAATCAGGGTTGCGCCGCGATAATCGAACATGTTGAAGCGCCCGGGCGCGGTTGCAGCATCGTTGATGAAGCTGCCCAGTCCGGTGCAGATCATCTCCCAGGAAATACCCAGGCTCCAGGCGGCGGCGATGGCGGCCATTGCATTTTCTATCTGGAAGCTGATGCTGCCATTGCGAGTGAGCGGGATATCCGTAAAAGGAATCCTGCATTCAAAATGGCCTTGCGCAGCAACAATGGTATTGTCGTTAACGAAGACGGCGCGATGGCCTTGCGCGCGATGTGTAGCAATCACCGGGTGGAGCAAATCACGGGCAAAAAATATAACCGAGCCGGGACAGTATGCGGCCATCTGCACCACCATCGGATCGGCTGCATTGAGAACGGCCGTGCCGTTGGGGGTGACATTTTGCACAATGACGCGCTTGACCACGGCAAGGTCTTCCACCGTGGTGATGTAATTGAGGCCGAGATGATCACCCATGCCGATATTCGTCACGACTGCGACATCGCAATAGTCGAATGCCAGTCCCTCGCGGAGTACGCCCCCACGGGCGGTTTCGAATACGGCGGCATCGACATCCGGATGCAGCAGCACGTTGCGGGCGCTTTTCGGTCCGCTGCAGTCACCTGTATCGATACGGCGTTTTTCAATGTAAATACCGTCCGAGTTGGTCATGCCAACACGCTTGCCGCTGAGTGTAAGCAGGTGGGCAATCAGGCGCACTGTGGTGGTTTTACCATTGGTACCCGCAACAGCCACCAGTGGGATACGGCCGTTATCGCCGTCCGGGAATATCGACGCGATAATGGCCTCACCGACGGGGCGGCCCTTGCCGAACGACGGGTAGAGGTGCATGCGCAAACCGGGTGCGGCATTGGCTTCAACAATACCACCGCCCTGTTCCTCGAGCGGCTTATGTACGCTTTCACAGACGACGTCGACACCACAGATGTCGAGCCCTATCATCTGTGCTGCTTCCACAGCCCGGGCCGCAACTTCCGGATGGACATCGTCGGTTACGTCGGTAGCGCTGCCTCCGGTACTCAGGTTGGCATTGGTACGCAGCGTGACGCGCTCCCCAATAGTGGGGACAGAGTTTGCATCCATGCCCTGGACAGCCAGACGTGCCATGGCGATATCGTCCAGATGAATCTTGCTCAACGAAGTTGCATGCCCCTCGCTACGGCGCGGATCGCTGTTGATCTGATCGACAAGTTCTTTCACATTATGGATGCCATCGCCGATCACATGCGGCGGTTCGCGCCGCGCAGCGGCAATCACGTGTTTGCCGACGACAAACAGGCGATGATCATGACCGGGAATGAAACGCTCCACCATGACTTCATCGCTGATTTCAGCGGCGGCAGCATAGGCGATTTCAAGATGGTCACGGGCAACGATATTGACGGTGACGCCTTTGCCCTGGTTACCGTCGCGCGGTTTGACCACCACCGGTAGTCCGATGTCACAGGCGGCAGCCCAGGCATCGCCAGGGTTGGATACGGTGCGGCCAACGGGTACCGGGACACCGGCTGCCTGCAGCAGCTTTTTGGTGAGTTCCTTATCCTGCGCGATGGATTCCGCAATGGCGCTGGTGTGATCGGTTTCGGCAGCCTGGATACGGCGTTGACGGCTGCCCCAGCCGAACTGTACCAGACTGCCATCGGTCAGGCGGCGATAGGGAATGCCGCGCGTGACTGCGGCCTGGACGATGGCACCGGTACTGGGCCCGAGGCGGACATCCTCATCCAGCTCCCGCAATTGCGTCAGGGCAGCGGCGAGATCGAAGGGCAATTGTTGAGCTGCGGCGCGGCAAAGTGTCTCGGCGAGTTCGAAAGCGAGACGTCCAACCGCTTCCTCGGTATATTCGACAACGACCTGATAAAGGCCGGGCTCCAGCGTAGGCGCAATATGCGTAAAGGTCACCGGACAACCCGCCTGAGCCTGCAATCCAAGGGCGGCGAAGGCGATAGCATGCGCGACTGAAATCTCGTTGTCGGCTCCTAAGGAACGTAATGCGCCAATCTCCGGGAAGCGCGCCCGCAGTTGTGCCTCCAGACCGGACTTTTGCGCGCTATGGCACTCTTCGGAAGCACATCGGACCAGTGCTTCAAGGCTGGTATGCCTGCTCCACAAGTTGGGGCCGCGCAGTGCGCGGATGCGTTTCACTTCCATGGACCGGTGTTCCTTCAGTTTTGGGCGTTCTTCGACGCCGTTTAATGATTTGTGTGATGGATCAGAACAGCGGTTTAACCGGCTGCCCCATTTCAAATGTCTCAATCCCTGCGTGGATCAGTTCCGGTGCAATGCCGAGTGCCAGCGCCGCGCCAATCGCCGCCAGCAGGCTGACCGTATGCTGGTTCGGTTGCCCGGGTCGGGTCAGTGGCAACACCGCCAGACTGGCAAAATCAATTTCGTTCGGGCCGCTTGCCAGGATGATTTGTCCGTTGCGCGCAAATACTGCCCGGCCCCCTTTTGACCGGTGCCCGGTGATGGCAGGTTGATGCGGGTCCAGCCCGAAGTAAATCACTGCCCCGTCGCACAGGGAGGCCATTTCCACTACCCGCGCATCGTCTGCATTGAGTATGCCGACACCATCGGATAGCACCACATCCATCTGTGTGCGCAACACGTTGTAGAGTTGCTCGGGTTCGCTGATATAGAACTCCCCAAGGGTGTCGGCGCCGCTGACCTCGGTCACCACGCCAACCTGGCAACGGTCGTAGGGCAACCCTTCGCGCAGGATGGCGGTTGCCGGATGCTCGAACACGGCCGCTTCGACAGCACGGTTCATGAGCAGCCGCTGGCCGGTTTGCCATGTGCTGCAATCACCCCGCTCGACTTGGCGCTGATTCATGTACAGCCCGTCGCTGCAGGCAAGCCCGACATAACGGCCGGAAAGGTGTAGCAGTGATGCGACCAGTCGGGCGATCAGGGTTCCATTGGCGCCGCTGATACCGACCACGGGGATACGGCCATTTTCAGACTGCGGAATCAGATGGTCGACAATGGCACGACCGACCGGACGTGGTTTGCCTTGCACGGGTTTGAGGTGCATGAGCAAGCCCGGGCCCGCATTCACTTCCACGATAGCGCCACGTTGCTGATCGAGCGGACGCGCAATATCCTCGGCCACGAGATCGACGCCAGCCACATCCAGGCCGACAATACGGGCGGCGAGGGTGGCCATTGCGGAAACCTCCGGATGGACTGAGTCGGTGACGTCAATGGCGACATTGCCGTTACGCTGGACCAGGATTTCCTGACCAGCCGCTGGAATCGACTCGGGGTTAAGGCCCTGGCGCGCGAGTTCCAGACGGATTGCCGGTTCTTCGTCAATGAGGATGATGCTGAGAGGGAAATCTTCGGCGATGCCGCGGCGTGGATCGGTATTCAACTGCGTGTCGATGAGTTCGGTGATGGTTGAATGGCCATTGCCTTTTACCCATATCATTTCACCGCGCGCGGCCGCGACCAGACGTCCTCCTACCACCAGCAAACGATGCTCGTGCCCGGGTATGTGGCGTTCAACAATTACTTTGCGGCTTTCCGCCCGGGCAACTGCATAGGCGGCCTCAACATGAGCCTGCGTCATCAGATCAAGCGATACGCCGCGTCCGTGATTGGCGTCCACCGGCTTGACTGCTACCGGCAGACCGATATCTTCGGCTGCTTCCCAGGCATCCTGCGGGCTGTCGACAATGCGCCCTTCGGGTACCGGTACGCCACATGAACCCAGCAGGCTTTTGGTGAGATCCTTGTCACTCGCGATTGATTCGGCAATGGCCGCTGTCTGGTCGGTTTCTGCAGTCCAGATACGGCGCTGGCGCGCACCGTATCCGAGCTGCACAAGATTACCGTCGGTCAGACGGATAGAAGGAATGTGACTCTCGGTTGCTGCATCGACAATGCAGGCGGTGCTGGGTCCCAGGCAAAGCGTGTCGGCCAGGTTGCGTAATCGCGTTATCGTGACGGCCATATCGAAAGGGCGATCTTCGATGGCGGCCATCAGCAAGTCGCGTGCATCCTGCAGGCAGGCGCGGCCCACCTGTTCGTTGCGGGTGCGTACGGCAACTTTATATACGCCGCGCACCGGGGTTTCACGTGCCTTTCCAAAGCCGACTTTCATCCCGGCCAGATTCTGCAGTTCCAGCGTGATATGTTCCAGAATATGGGCCGGCCAGGTGCCTTCACGCAGCCGTTGCAGAAAACCGCCACGCTCACCTACGCCGCAGCGGTGCTCAATCAGGCCGGGTAACCACGCCGTCAGCCGTTCGTACAAACCGGGAATGGTATTGGAAGGGCAATCTTCGAGATCGCCGATGTCGACCCAGGCTTCCAGTACCGGGCGATAAGTCCATATGTTCGGGCCGGACAGATGGGTAATGCGGAGGAACCGAATGTCTTTGTTTTTCATGTCCGGGTGATATGGTCGGATTCAGGCCGTTTTTGGGTGAGTCCGGCCAGTTTATTCTCTAGGCTAGGATATAATTTACGGTTTCGGCATCAGCAGGCCATCAGGCGATTGCTGCGTCCGGAATTTTAATAGTTTAAACGTTTATTGTGTTCTACTCGACCAAACATGGCGCCAACCCAGCGTGCGCATAAAGCGCAACCTATTTTGCTAGCGTACCAGCCTTATCACCGTGATTAACGTTCCAGTGTACTTTTACGATGACAAGCCGATCACAAAATGTGACTTCCATGCAAACCATGCCGCCTGAACGCTGGCGCGACGATATCGCTGCGATGCTGACCAGCACGGAAAAGGTCTTGGCGTGGATGGAACTTGATCTCGATACCCGGCTACGGTTTTCGCAAGGTCTTATTGTTGTCACCAATCTGCGGATACTAGCCAGCTCCGGTGGAGCGGGTCCATGGGATAGCTGGCCTTATCGTGCCGGGCTGATGCTTGCTTACCATGATCATGCCGGTGTTGGCACCCTTGAGTTGCGGGATGATCAAGGGCGTCTGGCACGCTGGCGCTACACCCTGGCACGCAATTTGGCTGCATTGCATTTGATCGCCGAATTCGAGTTACAGCTTACTAGCTATCTATCCGGCCAGCCGGTCGAACGGGAAGTTGTGGCGCTTTGTCCCAACTGCAAGGCGGCGCTCGAACCGGGCCAGGGTGAATGCGCTATCTGTGCCAAAGCCACGCATGTGCCGCCATCAACCTGGACGCTGTTCCGCTTATGGCGTTTTGCCAAACCCTACCGGATTCAATTGCTGGCAGGATTTGTATTGGCGCTCGCATCGACTGCGGCGACCCTGGTGCCCCCCTATCTGACCATGCCGCTGATGGATAACGTGCTGATTCCTTACCAGAATGGTGCGCGAATTGATGTGCATCTGGTTGCGCTGTATCTTGCCGGGCTGTTTGGTTCGGCGCTGCTCGCCTGGGGCTTGGGCTGGGCGCGCACTTATATTCTGGCGCGAGTCAGCGAGCGTATCGGTGCCGATTTGCGCACCGCGACTTATGAACACCTGATGCAACTTTCGCTGGAATACTTCGGCGCCAAGCGCACCGGTGATTTGATGGCACGCATTGGTTCGGAGACCGATCGTATCTGCGTGTTTCTGTCGCTGCACCTGCTGGATTTTGCCACCGATGTCCTGATGATCATCATGACCACGGCGATTCTGGTTTCGATCAACCCGTGGCTGGCATTGGTAACGCTGGTGCCGTTGCCGTTCATCGCGTGGATGATCCATCTGGTACGCGACAGGTTACGCACCGGCTTCGAGAAGATCGACCGCGTCTGGTCAGAAGTCACCAACATTCTTGCCGATACAATTCCCGGCGTGCGCGTGGTCAAGGCTTTCGCCCAGGAAAAACGTGAAGCGGCACGTTTCCGCGAAGCCAACAAACATAATCTGATTGTCAACGATCGTATCAACAAGATCTGGTCGCTATTCTCGCCGACCGTGACCCTGCTGACAGAAATTGGTCTGCTGGTGGTATGGGCATTCGGTATCTGGCAGGTTTCCAATAATCAGATCACGGTGGGCGTGCTGACCGCTTTTCTGGCCTATATCAGCCGCTTCTACACCCGGCTTGACGGCATGAGCCGCATCGTCTCGGTAACGCAGAAAGCCGCCGCCGGGTCCAAACGTATTTTCGATATCCTCGATCATGTGTCCAGCGTTCCCGAGCCGGCCAAACCCGTGCATCTGGAGCAGGTGGCCGGCAGCATCGAACTGCAGGACGTGGGTTTCCGCTACGGCAACCGCGCGGTGATTCGCGGCGTCAATCTCGCCATCGCACCCGGCGAGATGATCGGACTGGTAGGGCATAGCGGGTCGGGCAAGAGCACGCTGGTCAATCTCATCTGCCGTTTCTATGATGTGACCGAAGGCTCGATACGTCTGGAAGGCGTGGATATCCGTTCTCTGCCGGTGGCCGAATTCCGGCGCAACATCGGCCTGGTACTGCAGGAGCCGTTCCTGTTCTTCGGCACCATTGCCGAGAATATCGCCTACGGCAAACAGGATGCCTCGCGCGACCAGATCATTGCCGCAGCGCGCGCCGCCCATGCCCACGAATTCATTCTACGGCTGCCGCAAGGCTACGATTCATTGGTCGGCGAGCGTGGCCACGGGCTGTCCGGCGGCGAGCGCCAGCGCATCTCGATTGCCCGGGCGCTGCTCATCGACCCGCGCATACTCATCCTCGACGAAGCCACTTCCTCGGTGGATACCGAAACCGAAAAGGAAATCCAGAAGGCGCTGGACAATCTGGTGCTCGGGCGCACCACGATCGCCATCGCCCATCGCTTATCCACCTTGCGTCGTGCCGACCGGCTGGTGGTCATGGATCGCGGCCAGATTGTCGAGGTGGGCAAGCACGAAGATCTGATGGCCCGCGAAGGTGCCTACTATCGTCTGTATCAGGCCCAGGCACGTAACGTGGATACCGATCTGGACGATGTGGATGAAGATAACGCAATCGTGGTGAGCGATGGATTGGCCAAATCATGATACCTGCAGGAGACCGCATGTTCGATTTCAGCATAAGCCGCAATCCCTTCGGTCAGCTGGTTCTCACCGCGGCCGATGGCAATGTCCATGAAAATGTGGTGCCGGTACGGGCATTTCCCATCGCCGCACCGGAGGAAGGCATCAGCTTGTTGAGTTCGGAGGGTCACGAACTGGCATGGATAACGCAGCTGGCTGATTTACCAGAGGACGCACGCATGCTGGTGGAAGAAGAGCTGGCCAGCCGAGAATTCGTGCCCGAAATTCGCCGGTTGCAACATGTCTCCAGCTTTGCCACACCATCGACATGGGCGGTGGAAACAGACCGCGGCGATACCAGTTTCGTGCTGAAAGGCGAGGACGATATTCGCCGGCTCGGCGCATCCAGCCTGCTGATCGCAGACAGCCACGGCATCCAATTCCTGATTCGCGACCTGAATGCTCTGGACAAGGCCAGCCGCAAACTGCTTGACCGGTTTCTCTGACAGGTTGCGCAAAACACTCCTTTCCCCTTCACTAGGGGAGGGCTGGGGAGAGGGAACCTGCTATATGAACCGGCATCGAGCGTGACGCCAGCCACAAAAATAGGCAAGAGTTTCAAGCGGCCAGGAAATACAAGATACGAGACGCGACCTTTGGTGCTCATGCCAACATTCGCGAACGTCCGGCTCCGACCCGGAACAGCCAGTCGATCTTTTCCAAAGCGGACACCCATCCCATCAGTGCTGTATTACTTCGTTTAGGCGCCACTGAGCCGCCTCACGAAGCTGCTTATTGCTGAATAGTGACTCAAACTGAGGCTCAAGCATGATGAATTCAACTGACAAATCCAATCGGCCCATTTTGGCCAGCCTTTTGAAACCGGCTTGTAGCACTCCAGACGTCACGAGTTTCTCTGTGACATGAGCAGCACTAGCATTAGCTAGCATTCCCTCAAAGTCGCTCGGGTGATACCCAAGTCGATGGCATTCAAGAAGCGCGGCTCTAATTCTGGCCTCGAAGTCATTTTCCAACTGGCTCATTGCCTCTCCTTTACTCGAAAACCTTTGAACTCAAGGACGGAAGGTTGCCCCAACTAGGGGTCAGATCACAAAACGGAAAAATCGTACATGGAGTCGGTTTGCGGGGTACTTGTGGAAGTATAGGCTGGGCTGCTTAACATGGATATTTCACCGACCATAGGTCCAAAGTACCATGTCTATTTTGCGTGGTGTCCAGGCTGTCGTACCAAACTGGCGATTGTTATCCTCTGCTTTTCGCTTGAGAATGCCGTTGAGAAGGACGCCATTAGCGACACTCAGATTTTCCGGCTTCATCTTGGAAAGAGCCTCCGCCTCGGGGAGACCGCCGACCTGCCAGAGGGCCTTAACCACAAACTGGTCGACGGTGGCGAAGTGTTCGGGGTACATCAGCGCCAGCAATCCCGATGCACCGGCCGTTCCTAACCCTCGTATCTTCTTCGCGGTTTTCAGCCCTACGTGAACCTCGTTGAGGTCTAGGTTGAGGAGTTGTTGTCGAAGATTATCCAATTCATCCAATTCGTGACCGTCGACGTACCTTCTGAGCTGGATAGTGGTAGTAGCGTAGCGATACGGAGCGGTGTATTTCCAGCGGAAGTACTCATCGTGGAGAAAATCGTACCAACCTTGTGGGCTGAGGCTTTGAAGTCTTCGCACGTCCAATGCTTCGAATGCCTGCTCCAGTTCGATGTTCCGAGGCTGAACAAACTGCCAATAGCGCTGAAGGGCTTGTTCCCACACCAGTGGGTCAGTCGAGCGCCATAGCTCAGTGATTTTCATCATGCGATTTCCTTGGACAATTGCTTAATCCCCACTTGCTGTGAGCCGCTCTCCTATTGTTGGCGCAGCCGATTATCCTATCGCGGTGCAACGGCTCTGAGCTGGTCTTTCTATTTCAGGGAGTTACTGCCCCAACTGTTCGATTGAAGTTTAGTGCTGCGTCCCATGAGTTCGGCTGGCAACCAAATATGTTGTCACACCAAACGCTGACTATGAATTGATATTTCCCGCCGCCCATTGGTTCTTTCGTTACACGAGCCGCAATACTCGGAGTGCTATCAGTTGCGTTGTAGGTCTCGATTAGTACGTTAGTGGCTGTTTGAATCTTGAAGGCAGCGTTATGGATTACCCAAAGTTGAGCTGCTTCCCATTTTGCGTTGCAGTCTTTTTCATCTGTGCAAATCGGAATGGTACGATTAAACTCTGCTTGTTTGGCAAGCATCTCTGGTGATTGATTTGTGGCACATCCTGTTAACGCTATAAGCGTCGCTGACAACATCAGATTTCTCATGGATACAATCAATTTCATGTCATGACTCCCTTTTAACATTATGGCTGCATAATGCGTTGAATATTTTTGATATGCAACGATCTTGATTGTCCGCCTTCCTAATATCATCACCAATAGCGCTGACAGGCGAACGCCCGCTCCTGGCACATACCGGCCCCACCCTCGACCTCCTCGCAGTCCTCAGTAGCATATCCCGGATACCCATAAAAGGGCGTCTCTACGCGTCCTTTTTTTATTCTGCTGCGCTGATTACATCGCCCGCCACAGCTGGTTCAGCCGCCGCACGAAAGCCGCCGGGTCTTCCAGACTGCGCCAACTCCGTGGTCTCTGTGGTCTCTGTGGCTTCAACTGCTTTTCTGGGTTGATTTTAAGTAGGCTGGTCTATACCCTGGTCTACAGTAAGTTCGCCTTGCAGGAGAAAGTCATGAAGATCGAAATTGGTTTGTATGAAGCAAAAACAAAGCTCGCTGAATTGCTGCGTCAGGTCAAAGCCGGCAAAAGCTTTACCATCACCAATCGCGGAGAAGCTATTGCAGATTTGGTACCTAGCGCGGGCGTCAGAGTGAAGGACAAAGTTGCGGCGGCAGACAAGCTCAAGGCTTCATGCTGGCCGATCCGGTGCAGGGTGTGGGCATCAAAAAACTCAGTGAAGCTGGGCGTGCGTGAACCTCTCCCGGGTGACCATGCATTGGTTTTTTAACAAACAGTGAAGGTTAATAGCTGATACCGGCCCCACCCTTCAAGTCTTCGCTGTCTTCAGCAGCATATCCCGCACACCAATGAAAAAGGGCGCCTCTACGCGCCCTGTTTCATTGGTTTGTACAAGATTACATCGCCAGCCACAACCCGTTCAACCGTCGCACAAAAGCTGCCGGGTCTTCCAGCTGGCCGCCTTCGGCCAGCAGCGCCTGATCGAACAGGATGGCGCTCCAGTCGCTGAATTTGTCGCTGTCGGCCTGGTCCTTGAGGCGCTGCACCAGGGCGTGCCTGGGGTTGATTTCCAGGATGGGTTTACTGCCCGGCACGTTTTGTCCTGCCGCCTTGAGCAGGCGTTCCAGATTGCCTCCCATGTCGTGTTCGCCCGCCACCAGGCAGGCCGGGGATGTCGTCAGGCGGTGCGTGACGCGCACTTCCTTGACCTGTTCGCCCAGCGCTTCCTTGATCTTGTCGGTGAGGTCCTTGAAGGCGTCGGCTTGCTGCGCCTGTTCCTGTTTCTCTTCCTCGTCCGCCAGCTTGCCCAGATCGAGGTCGCCCTTGGCCACGGATTGCAGTTTCTTGCCGTCGAACTCGGTCAGGTGGGAAATCATCCATTCGTCCACGCGATCGGCAAGCAACAGCACTTCCACGCCCTTGGCGCGGAAAATTTCCAGGTGCGGGCTATTTTTGGCGGCGGCGAAGCTGTCGGCAGTGACGAAGTAAATCGCGTCCTGGCCTTCCTTTATGCGGCTGATGTAGTCGGCCAGTGAGACGCTTTGTTCCTCGCTGTCGTTGTGCGTGGAAGAGAAGCGGATCAACTTGGCGATGCGATCCTTGTTGGCGAAATCCTCGCCCACACCTTCCTTGATGACGCGGCCGAACTCCTTCCAGAAAGCGGCGTATTTTTCCGGCTGGTTTTGGGCCAGGTCTTCCAGCATGCCGAGCACTTTCTTCACCGAGCCGCCGCGTATGGCTTCGATGTCCTTGCTCTCCTGCAGTATTTCGCGCGATACGTTGAGCGGCAGGTCATTGGAGTCGATCACGCCGCGCACGAAGCGCAGGTAGGTCGGCATCAGCTGCTTGGCGTCGTCCATGATGAACACGCGCCGCACGTAGAGCTTGATGCCGTGGCGCTGCTCGCGGTCCCACAGATCGAACGGGGCGTGTGCGGGGATATACAGCAGCTGGGTGTATTCCTGTTTGCCTTCCACCTTGGCATGTATATAGGCCAGCGGCGCTTCATAATCGTGCGCCACATGCTTGTAGAATTCTTCGTACTGTTCCGGCGTGATTTCGCTCTTGGGACGGGCCCACAGCGCGGAGGCCTGATTAATGGCTTCTTCCTCGTCCTTGACCACGGTTTCTTTTTTCTCCGCGTCCCACTCTTCCTTTTTCATCACGATGGGCAGGGTGATATGGTCGGAATATTTGCGGATGATGGATTGCAGTTTGTAGCTGGACAGCAGTTCATCCTCGTCTGCGCGCAGATGCAGGATAACGTCAGTGCCGCGGCCGGATTTTTCCACGGTTTCCAGCGTGTAGTCGCCTTCGCCTGCGGATTCCCACTGCACCGCATGCTCGGCACCCAGCCCGGCGCGGCGCGTGATCAGGGTAACCTTATCGGCAACCAGGAAGGCGGAATAGAAGCCCACGCCGAACTGGCCGATCAGGTGGGAGTCTTTGGCCTGGTCGCCGGATAAGGCATCGAAAAACTGGCGTGTGCCGGATTTGGCAATGGTGCCGATATGCTCGATCACCTCTTGGCGGTTCATGCCGATACCGTTGTCGGAAATGGTGACGGTACGGGCATCCTTGTCGAAAGCGATACGAATCCTGAGCTCCGGGTCGTTTTCCCAAAGCGCGTCGTCCGACAGCGCTTCGAAGCGCAGCTTGTCGGCTGCGTCGGAAGCATTGGAAATCAGTTCGCGCAGGAAAATTTCCTTGTTGCTGTACAGCGAGTGGATCATCAGGTTCAGCAACTGCTTGACTTCAGCCTGGAAGCCAAGGGTTTCCTTGTGTGCCTCTACGGTCATGGTGTGGATTCTCCGGTTAGTAGGGTAAAAAAGCTGGTAATCAAATTGGGGCGAGTGAAAATTTTTCAAGAGGAAGAGGTTTATCGGACTGGTTTGCACGATAATCCTCCCGGGAATTACCATCTACCGATTTATGCTTGCGCGCATTCTTGTTAGTCTATAGCGCATTCCTGAATAAAATATATACGGCAACACACCCATGGCAAAACAGAATTACGACGAATCTTCCATCCGCGTACTGCGCAAACTGGAGCCGATCCAGTTACGCCCCGGCATGTATACCCGCACCAACGATCCTACCCACATCATTGTGGAGGCCATCGACAACGGCGTGGATGAGGCAATGGCGGGTTACGCGAAAAATATCGACGTCACCCTGCATCGCGATGCCTCGGTGTCGGTGCGCGACGACGGGCGCGGTATTCCAACCGGCATCCACCCCGAAGAAAAGGTGCCGACGGTGCAGGTGGTGTTTACCGTCATCCATTCCGGCGGGAAATTCGCCAAAGGCGATACGGACAGCAGCTATAAATTCACCGGCGGCCTGCATGGCGTGGGGGTTTCGGTCACCAATGCGCTGTCCTCGCGGCTGGAAGTCGAAGTCAAACGCGGAGGCAAGCTGCACCGCATGAGCTTTGCCGAAGGCGAGGTGGTCGAACCGCTGGCCATCACCGGTAACTGTGCGGCGAAAGACACCGGCACGGCAATTCGCATCTGGCCGAACCCGAAATATTTCGATTCGCCCAGCGTTTCGCGCAGCGAGCTGGAACACCTGCTGCGCGCCAAGGCCATGCTGCTGCCCGGCGTGCGCGTCACGCTCAACATCGAAACCGCATCCGGCACGGATGTGAAGGAATGGCATTTCGAACGCGGCATGGCGCAGTATCTCGACCAGATGATTGCCGAGGACGAACCCATCGCACCGGCATTTTGCGGCGAGCGCTATCTGAGCGGCAGCGAATCCTTTTCCAATGGCGAAGGGGTGCAATGGGCGCTGGCGTGGGTGGCGGGATCGGGCGGCGGGGAATCGTACGTCAACCTCATCCCGACACTGGGCGGCGGCACGCACGAGGCCGGCTTGCGCGACACGGTGTTCAACAGCGTGCGCATATTCGCCGAACAGCACGGGCTGATGCAGCGCAACGTGAAGCTTGCCGCCGACGACGTGTGGGCCAGGCTGCGCTTTGTGCTGGCGGTGCGCATGGTCGATCCGAGTTTTGCCGGGCAGACCAAGGAAAAGCTGTCCTCGCGCGAGGCGGTCAAGCTGGTCGGTGCGGCCATCAAGGACACCTTCGATCTGTGGCTCAACGAACATGTGGCGGAGGCCACCCGCATTGCCGAGCAGGCGATCAAGCTGGCGGTGGCGCGCACCAAGTCGTCGAAGGCGGTGGAGCGGCGCAAGAGTTCGGGCGTGGCGGTGTTGCCGGGAAAACTGAGCGACGCCGAATCCTCCGACAATCGCATCACTGAGCTGTTTCTGGTGGAGGGCGATTCCGCCGGAGGGTCGGCCAAGGCCGGCCGCGACAAGGAGATTCAGGCGGTGCTGCCATTGCGCGGCAAGGGCATGAACAGCTGGGAAGTGGAGCGCTCGCAGATCCTCGCCAATCAGGAAATCCATAACATCGCCGTCTCGCTGGCCATCGACCCGCATAGCCTGGACAGCACGCTGGACCTGAACGAACTGCGCTACGGAAAAGTGATCATCCTGGCGGATGCCGATGATGACGGCGAGCATATCAAGGCGCTGTTGCTGACGCTGTTTTTCCGCCACTTCCCGCAGCTGATCACGCATGGACATATCTACATCGCCCAGCCGCCGCTGTTCCGCGTCGACGTTCCCGCGCAGGGCAAGGGCAAGCCGCCGCGCAAATTGTATGCGCTGGACGAGACGGAACTGACGGTGCTGGAAGCGCGCTTGCGCCAGGAAGGCGTCAAGGAAGGCGCATGGCAAGTATCGCGCTTCAAGGGTCTGGGCGAGATGGATGCGATCCAGCTATGGGAAACCACACTGTGCCCGGATACCAGAAGACTGGTGCGGGTCGAGGTCGGCGACGATCTGCCCGGCACTTTGAGCATCTTTGATAACTTGATGGGCAAGGCCAACGCCGCGTATCGCAAGGAGCAGATTTCCGTGCATGGCAATGAAGTCGAGGCAGATATTTAACGGGAAGGCAAAAGGCAAAAGGCAAAAGGCAAAAGGCAAAAGGCAAAAGGCAAAAGGCAAAAGGCAAGGACTCCACTAAGCTTGAGTTTTATCTTTCCCAGCGCTCTCCATGGCGCGTGCTTTATTCGAGCTGTAAATCAGGACTTAACATGAACAAACCAACAGATTTATTTTCCGGGATGAGTGATTTGCCGGCAGCCTCCGCGGGCGGCGGTAACGGCGATCAGCCGCCGCCCGCATCCGCGGCGCCGCCGGAAGACGGGGATGTGCGTTTTCTGCTCGGTGAATATACCCATCAGGTGTATCTGCGCTATGCCATCAGCGTGGTGAAGGGTCGCGCCTTGCCGTCCGTATCGGATGGCGAAAAACCGGTGCAGCGCCGGATTCTGTTTGCCATGCACCAATTGGGCCTGATGCCCGGCGCCAAGCCGGTGAAATCGGCGCGCGTGGTCGGCGATGTGATCGGTAAATACCACCCGCATGGCGATTCCGCCTCGTATGAAGCCATGGTGCGCATGGCGCAGGATTTCGTGCTGCGCTATCCGCTGGTCGACGGGCAGGGCAATTTCGGTTCGCGCGATGGCGACTCCGCGGCCGCCATGCGTTACACCGAAGTGCGGCTGACCAAATATGCCGAGCTGCTGCTGTCCGAAGTGGGCGCAGGCACGGTGGATTTCCGCCCCAATTACGACGGCTCCGAGCAGGAGCCGGTGGACTTACCGGCGCGCTTGCCGTTCCTGTTGCTGAATGGCGCATCCGGTATCGCGGTGGGGATGGCGACCGAATGCCTGCCGCACAACATGCGCGAAGTGGGCGCAGCGGCGGTGGCCTTGTTGCGCGACCCGGCCCTCAGCGTGGATGGCGTGCTGGAACACATCAAGGGGCCGGATTTCCCCGGTGGCGGTCACATCATTTCCAGCCCGAAGGACATCCGCGACACCTATGCCAGCGGTCGCGGCAGCTTGCGCGTACGCGCGCGCTGGACCATCGAACAGCAGGCACGTGGCCAGTGGCGCATGGTGATCCACGAACTGCCGCACGGCGTCTCGGTAAAAAAAGTGCTGGAGGAAATCGGCGAATACACCGACCCGCAGGTGAAGGCAGGCAAGAAAGACCTGAGCCCCGAGCAGAAGGCGATGAAGCAGTTGTTCCTCGATGCGCTGGAAACGGTGCGCGACGAATCCGGCAAGGATGCCAGCGTGCGTATCGTGCTGGAGCCGCGTTCCTCGCGCATGCCGCTGGAGCAATTCACCACGCTGTTGCTGACGCATACCAGCCTGGAGACAACCGTATCCGCCAACATGGTGGCGATCGGGCTGGATGGCAGGCCGAGCCAGAAGAATATCCTCGATCTATTGTCCGAATGGATCGCGTTTCGCTACACCACCGTCACGCGCCGAAGCGAGACGCGCCTGGCTCAGGTGCAAAAGCGGCTGCATATCCTGGAAGGCCGGATGGCGGTGCTGCTCAACATCGATGAAGTCATCCGCGTGATCCGCGAATCGGATGAACCGAAAAGCGATTTGATGATGCATTTCAAACTCAGTGAAATCCAGGCTGAGGACATTCTGGAAATCCGCTTGCGGCAATTGGCACGTCTGGAGGCCATCCGCATCGAGAAAGAAATCGGCGAATTGCGGACGGAAGAAGACGGCCTGAACAAGGTGCTGGGCAGCCGCAAGGTGATGCGCGACCTGATCGTGAGCGAGATCAAGACCGACGTGAAGAAATTCGGCGATGAGCGGCGCACGCTGATCGAGGCAGCGGAGCGGATTACCGCCAAAGCCATCGCTGTCCCCGATGAAGCCTGCACGGTAATCCTGTCGAAGAACGGCTGGATCCGCCAGCGCAGCGGCCATGACACTGACGCCGGCACCCTGACTTTCAAGGACGGCGATGATCTGCTTGCGCTCTGCAAGACGCGCACCGTGCATCCGGTGGTATTGCTAGATAGTGGTGGGCGCGCTTACACCGTTGCCTCGTCCGATATTCCGGGCGGCCGCAGCGATGGCGTGCCGGTGGCTTCCCTGCTGGGTTTGCCGGCCAAGGCGAAAATTGTCGCCATGTGTGCGGCGGCGCCGGATACGCAATACCTGTTCAGCACCTCGGCCGGTTATGGCTTTATCGCCGTACTCAAGGATCTGGTGTCGCGGCAGAGAGCCGGCAAGGCGTTCATGAACATCGCCGAGAAGGATGTCCTGTTGCCACCCGTTGAAGCCGGCGACAGCGTGTTGATCGCCGCGCTGGGCAGCAACGGCAAGCTGCTTGCCTTCCCGGTCAGCGAAATGAAAGTGCTGTCAGGCGGCAAGGGCGTGATCGTGCTGGGCGTGGGGGAAGGGGAGACCATGCTGTCCGCCGCCACGGTACGCGAAGGCGGCACGGTGAAAATTCTCGGTCAGGGCAGGGGTGGCAAACGCTCGGAACAATTGCTGGGCTGGAATGCATTGCAGGATTACGTCCTGCACCGCGCCCGCAAGGGCGTGCTGGCCCCGGTAAAATTCAAAGTGGAATCAATGGTCGCTGAATGATGTGCCCGGGCACCTCGCCAGCTGTCAGTTGCGTATAGCCAGTCATGCACTGCGGAAGTCTGATTCTGTGTCAAAATGGCGTCAATACCGGTATAAAATGCAAACGGTGTTAGGCAAGCGTAGCCGGAACGCCGCTGCCGAATATCAGCCTCCGGGGCGGCACAGGAGAAAGTATGTTTAAGCATTGGAAACCAGTCCTTGTGCTCGCACTCTGCACCCTGCTGCTGGCTTGCTCCAAGCACGATGCGCATATGGAAAAACGCTTTGACGGCACGTTCTCTGTTCATCCGGCCGGCAAGCTCCTGCTGACCGGATCGAGCACCATGGCGCCGCTCATGCGGGCCATAAGCGAGCGTTTCCGGGCGCAGCATCCGGGCGTGCAAATCCAGATACTGACAGGCGGCTCCAGCCGCGGCATCCATGATGTCCGCGCGGGCAAGGCAGACATCGGCATGGCGTCGCAAGCTCTGACGGACAGGGAGCGCGGCCTGAACGGCTTTCTGATGGCACGCGACGGCGTGGGCATCATCGTCAACAAGGACAACCCGCTAACCACGCTCACCGATCGGCAGGTTACCGACATTTTCACCGGCAGGATCGGCAACTGGAAGGCATTGAGCGGCCGCGATGCGCCGATCGTGGTCGTCAACCGCGAACAGGGCCGTAGCGAGGCAGAGCTGTTCACCCACTACTTCAAGTTTGCGTACGGCGATATCCGGGCAGCAATGACAACGGGCGACAACCAGCCCACCATCGATGCGGTCGCCCGCAACCCCAATGCCGTCACCTTCGTTTCTCTCGGTGAAGCGGAGCGCAGGGCGCAGGCCGGCACGCCCATCAAACTGCTGGCGCTGAACGGCGTGGCGGCTTCCAGCAAAACTGTGCGTAACGGCAACTATCCCTTGTCGCGCCCGCTTTCCCTGGTGAGCAAGGATCTGCCCAAGGGGCTGGCGCGCGCGTTCATCGCGTTCTCCCTGTCTCCGCAGGTCACCGGTCTCATCGAGGAAAACGGCTTCGTCCCTTACGAAGATTGACACCCATGAACGTGCCGCAACGAATGATCCAATGGGTAAGCCGGCCGAGTCTGCGCGCCATGCTGGTGAGCGGAGCCGTCGCCGTGTCGAGCCTGATGCTGCTGGTCGGTATCATTGCACTGGTGAGCCAGAACCGGATGCTGACCGTGGCCGACCGCATGCTCGACACCGATGCGCGGATCATGGCGCTGAGTTTGCGCAGCGATGCGTTAATGTTCGATGCGCGCCGCCACGAGAAAAATTTTCTGCTGTTCTATCGGGAATTCGGTTTTGACGAAGCCAGGTCGCGTTATGTGACCCTGCTGCGTACCGATCTGGCCGACGTGCGCGAGAATCTGGCGGAAATGCGCCGTTTCATGACAAGACCGGACATGGTGCAACAAACGCAGGCCATCGAGCAGGCCGTCGATCGCTACGAATCATCCTTCCTCGATATGGTGGACCTGTATGGTCAACTGGGTTTCGTCGATACCGGCCTGGAAGGGCAATTCCGCGACCGCGCGCACGAGATGGAGAAACTGCTCAAGGACACCCGGCAGGAGCGGCTCATGCTCGATCTGCTGGTCATGCGCCGCGCGGAGAAGGACTACATCATGCGCGGGCTGGAGGTGGATGTGCAACGGATTGAAGAGGCCATAGCCGGGTTCAAGACCGATCTGGCGCATTCCACGCTGCCCGACAATCGAAAGAACGAACTGCGCGCGCTCGCCGATGAATACCAGCCCCTGTTCCTGAAATACGTGCAGATCAAACACCAGATCGACGGCAAAAAACATGAGTATTTCGCTGCGGTGCGAACGTTCGTTCCGCTGCTGGAAAATCTGAGCATGGAGGCGGCGGCCATAGACGAAGCAAAGCGCGACAGCGCCCACGAAACATTGCATATGGCCGAGCGCATCGTGATCGGCATCACCCTGGGTGCGATTCTGTTCGTGCTGCTGGTGGCATGGCTGGTGTCGCGTGGTATCGCCAAACCGGTGCAGGAATGCGTGGATTTCGCCAGGCGCGTGGCGCGCGGCGATTTGCAGGGCCGCATGCAGCGCAGCGGCCGCGACGAATTCGGTACGCTGGCCAACGCCCTGAACAACATGACCGACGCGCTGCAGGAAGCGGCCCGTACGCGCGAGCAACGGACCACGGAACTGGCCACGACGAACCAGGCCTTGCACAGCGAGATACGCCAGCGCGAACAGGCCGAAGCAGCGATCAACAAGATCAACGCCGAACTGGAACACCGTATCGCCGAACGCACCGCACAACTGCGCGACGCCAACGCCGGGCTCGAGCGGCACAACCGGGAAATCTCCCTGCTCCGGGAAATGGGCGACGTCCTGCTTTCCTGCCTCACGCTTGAAGAGGCCTACAAGGCCGTCCCCAGGTTCAGCCAGCAGCTGTTTCCCCTTGCGGCAGGACATCTCTATTTGCTGCAGGCGTCGCGCAACCATCTGGAAGCGGTCGCAACATGGGGTGATCCGATGGCCAGGGCACCGATGTTCGCGGTCCAGGAATGCTGGGCGATGCGGCGCGGCCAGCTGCATTGCGTCGTCGATCCGCACACCGGGCTGGTCTGCCCGCACGTGGAAAGTTCGGGCGTGGAACTGCGCCCCTACCTGTGTGTGCCGATGATGGCCCAAAGCGATACGCTGGGCACGCTCTACCTGGAGTTCCCGGCACCTGATGAACAGACAAGTGATGATGCGATTCCGGCTTCCGACCAGGTGCTTGCCGCCATGCTTGCCAAACAGCTGGCCATGGTATTCGCCAACCTCAGACTGCGTGATGCGATTCGGCAGCAGGCGATCCGCGACCCCTTGAGCGGACTGTACAATCGGCGTTATCTGGAAGAAACCATGCTGCGCGAGCTGTCGCGCGCCGCCCGCAAGCAGTTGCCGCTCGCGGTCATGATGCTGGATATCGATCACTTCAAACGCTTCAACGACACCTTCGGACACGAGGCCGGTGACGTAGTGCTGCAGGGTTTGGCCAGGTTGCTGCTCAGCCACATGCGCGGCAGCGATGTCGCCTGCCGTACGGCGGCGAGGAATTCGTTCTGCTGCTGCCTGATACAGCTCTCGAAACCGCCCGCCAGCGCGCCGAGGAATTGCGAACAGCCGTACACCAATTGCAGGTCAACCAACAGGGGCGGCCGCTGGGTCCGGTGAGCATCTCCATGGGGGTTGCCATGTTCCCGGAACACGGCACCACAGCCGAGGATCTGATCCGCGCCGCCGATACCGCCATGTACGAGGCCAAGCGCGGAGGGCGCGACCAGGTATGCCTGGCACAGACTGGCGCGTGAATTTGTATTTCTACCATCCATCATCTCATGGGAGATGCACTGCACAGTGCAGGCGAAAAAAACCAGCTGGGTGAAGGATTGGTTTTTGATGGTGAAATTCAAAGTGGAGCCTGTGGCGGCTGAATGATGTGCCGTCATGACGAAACCGCAAGCACATCTTGCCGACAAGCCTCGACTGGATGTGTCATTGCATCTGACCAAAGCGTGAGAGCATCTACGCCTCCGCGCCAGCCGCCGATAAATTATTCTCAGCCCTTGTGATCGAGAGCCCAAATTGTCATGTTGACTAAAAGTAATAACGCAAGTTATTATTTTTCACGTTATTATTTTTGTGTCCACAACTATGGTTAAGGAATGCCTTAACGTTTTTGAACAGCGTCTGGATGCCATAGACAGCCAAATATCCGGTCAGCCTCGCCAGGAAGTAATGCTGTCACGCATGCAGTTTATGATCTTCAAGAAATTGCAGGAGTTGATGAATCAGAGCCTGCAGCCTTACGGGATTAACGACACGATCTGGACTGCATTAATCATGCTGTATTCCAGCCCCGGCCGTTATATTTACCCGAGCGATTTGAGCCACATTGTGGTGTCTTCCCGTACCAATATCACCCGGTTTGCTGACGAAATGGTGAAAAAAGGCTGGGTAAGCCGGAAAGGCCATGAAACCGACAGACGCAAAGTCGTTTTAAGCCTGACCGACGCAGGCACCAAGCTGGTTGAAACGATCATGCCCAGGCAGTGGGCGGTTTACCAAGCCCTCTGGAAAGATTTCAGCTTGGCCGAAAAAGGCAAAATGCAAGCGCTGCAGTACAAGTTAATGGATTCAATATCCAATTTGAGCGGCGTGCCGGATCCAGCTATCGAATGTGCGCCATGCACCGATAGCGTCAAATCCAGTCATCGGAAATGAAAGCCAGAATTATGACGCGCACTTCTGTTTTTACTGGATTAATCCCGGCCCATACTTTGCTGCTGACGATCAGTACTTTAGCGCTGTTTGGCTGCGCCAGTGCCGGCCCGGATTTCAAGCGGCCCCCAGCGCCAGCAGTAAATGGTTACACCACACAAAATTTGCCCGTTCAAACTGCGACGGCACCCGATACAAATATGGGCGGATCGCAGCGTTTTATGGTTGGGCAAGCCGTGCCAGCGACATGGTGGAAAAATTTCGGTTCTGCCAAGCTCGATACGTTCATTGAACAGGCATTGCACAGCAGCCCGTCATTGGAAGCCGCTCAAGCGACGCTGCGCCAGGCCCAGCAAACCTATGCAGCGCAGGCGGGTTCCAGCCTGTATCCGCAAGTGGATGCGAACCTGGGCGCGCAACGGACCGGCACCAATAACTCCGGGATGGGTTTGACCGGAGGCGATCGGGTATTCGAGCTGTATAACGCGGGCGTGAAAGTCAGCTACAAGCTGGACCTGTTCGGCGGTAACCGCCGTGCACTTGAAGCCTATGCCGCGCAGACTGATTATCAGCAATATCAGCTTGAAGGCGCGCGACTGACGCTGGCTGCAAATGTGGTCACGGCTGCCATGATGCAGGCGCAATACAGCGCGCAAATCAGCGCCAGCGAGGCGATTCTGGCGGCCCAGCAGAAGCAGCTCGGCATCGCCCGGCAACGGCTTGAGCTGGGTGCGATTGCGCGTAGCGAGGTGCTCACTTTGCAAACGCAGGTCGAGCAAACGCGCGCCAGTATTCCTCCGATCCGCAACAAGCTGGATCAAACCAATCATCTGCTTGCCGTGCTGGCAGGACAGGCGCCCGGTGCGGGGGAAGTGCCGCAATTCACCCTTGCCGATTTCACGCTTCCGGCCGATTTGCCGATCGTCATTCCTTCCGAGCTGGTACGCCAGCGCCCGGATATTCAGGCGTCAGAGGCGTTACTGCATGCAGCCAGCGCGCAATACGGTGTGGTGATTTCCAATAGTTATCCGCAGATCAACTTGTCCGCAACGCTGGGCTCACAAGCATTGCTTGCGTCGAGCCTGTTTGGCGCCGGCTCAATGATATGGGGGTTGGCCGGTCAGATAGCGCAACCGCTATTCAACGCGGGCCTCAAGGCTGGCGTGAAATCCGCCGAGGCCGGATTGGATGCAGCGGCCGCCAATTACCGGCAGACAGTGCTGCAAGCCTTGCGGAATGTGGCCGATGTGCTGCGCGCGCTGGACAACGATGCGCAAACTTTGCAGGCGCAGGCCGCTGCCGATGACGCTGCACAAACAGCGCTTGATCTCATGCAACAACAATATCAGCTGGGCGGTGCAAGTTATTTGCAGCTGCTCACCGCGCAACAGCAGGCACAACAAACACGTATCAACCTGATCGCTGCGCAAACCCAGCGTTTGACTGATACCGCAGCGCTTTATCAATCCATGGGGGGTGGCTGGGTGGCGAATGTTAATCAGAATGCAACGACGCCCAAATCTGTCAGTACGGCAGCTGATTAAGCGGCGTTTGATTGAATGCCAATCGCGTCTCAAACTCAACACTGATGCACGGAGTATTTTATGACTAAGGGAACGACCAAGCGGATGGTCATCATGCTGCTGTTTGCTGCATTGGTATTTGGCGGTATATACGGCTTCCAGCAATTCCGCAACAAAATGATACAGAAGGCAATCAGTGGAAAAGGCATGCCGCCGCAAGCTGTGTCGACGATTGTCGCGCAGCCATCGGCATGGCAGCCCAGCATCGAGGCTGTCGGCAGTTTACGTGCCGCAAGCGGTGCCAATCTTGCTGCCGAAGTGGGCGGACTGGTCACGGCAATCCATTTCGATTCGGGTAAAACGGTCAAGGCAGGGCAACTGCTGGTGGAATTGAATGCCGGGCCACTCAAGGCGCAGCTCGAACAACTCAAGGCAGCAGCGGCACTGGCCAGACAAAATTACGAACGCGATTCGGCGCAGCTCAAGGTTCAGGCAATCAGCCGGGCAGCAGTTGATACCGATGCAGCCAATCTGAAAAGCGCACAGGCGCAAGTGGCAACCCAGGAAGCTACGATTGCCCAGAAATCGATACGTGCGCCTTTCTCCGGAAAACTGGGCATACGTCAGATAGATCTCGGTCAATATCTGGCTGCCGGGACGACGATCGTCAACTTGCAGAAACTGGACCCCATGTATCTGGACTTTAGTGTACCCCAAGGCCAAATAGACCTGATTCATGTGGGCGACAAAATCACGGTACAAACCAGTGCCTTGCCGGGCAAGACTTTCAACGGCATTATTTCCGCCATAGAGCCGCAGGTGGATACAGCAACACGCAACCTCAAAATACGTGCCCGGATTGCCAATCCAAAAAGTGAACTATTGCCGGGCCTGTTTGCAACAGCTCAGGTGGACGAGGGTGGCAAACGGCAATACATCACTTTGCCCAATTCGGCGATAGCCTACAATTCATACGGCAGTACGGTCTATATCGTCAAGGATGCAGGCAAGGACAAGGACGGCAAACCCAAGTTGTCAGTCGAGCAACGCTTTGTGACGACCGGTGCGACGCGCGGCGATCAGGTGGCGGTACTCACCGGCATTAAAGCGGGTGAAACGGTCGTCACAACGGGTCAGCTTAAACTGCATAATGGTGCGCCCGTATTTGTAAATAACAGCGTGCCAGTAGCGAACAATCCCGATCCGAAAGTGGGCAACGAATGAGTACCGCCGTGAGCACCACGATGCGGAAATTCACCGATCTGTTTGTCGAACGTCCGGTACTGGCATCGGTTATCAGTCTGGTGATATTGGTGCTGGGCTTGCGTTCGATGGGGTCGTTGCCCGTGCTGCAGTTTCCTTATACCCAGAATGCGGTCGTGACAGTGAGCACAGCCTATCCCGGTGCCGACGCCAATCTGGTGGCGAGTTTTATCACCACGCCGCTGGAAAATGCGGTATCCCAGGCGAATGGTATTGATTACATGACCTCCAGCAGTATTCAGGGGGTCAGCACCATCACCGCCAACTTGCGCCTCAATTATGATCCGGACAAGGCGCTGACTGAAATCAACACCAAGGTTAACGCGGTGCTCAACCAGCTGCCGCCGCAAGCGCAAAAACCGGTGATGTCAGTCGCCATCGGACAGACCATTGATGCAATGTACATCGGTTTTTACAGCGATGTGCTCAAGCCGAATCAGGTGACGGATTATCTGGTACGTTCGGTCCAGCCCAAGTTGCAGGCGATTGATGGTGTACAGACAGCGGAATTGCTGGGGGCGAAAAACTTCGCCTTGCGCGCCTGGCTGGATCCGCAAAAGCTCGCTTCGGTGGGGTTGACTGCGGCAGATGTGTATAGCGCCCTGGCGGCGAATAACTTTCTGTCTTCCAGCGGGCAAACCAAGGGGCAAATGATTCAGATCAACCTGAATGCATCGACCGCGTTGCATTCGGTCGATGCATTCAAACAGATGATCATCAAGCAGCAGGGTGAGTCGGTGGTGCGTTTGTCCGATGTGGCCAACGTCACGCTGGGTGCCGACGATTATGAATCCAGTGTGTCGTTCGATGGCAGAAAGGCAGTGTATGTCGGCATTCAGGTTGCACCTGGAGCAAACCTGCTGGATGTGGTTGCACGCGTGCGCAAGGCCATGCCGGAAATCGAGGCGCAATTGCCTCAGGGTTTAAATAGCAATATCGTTTACGACTCGACCAAATTCGTCAATTCATCCATACACGAAGTGGTCAAGACTTTGGTAGAAGCCATCCTGATTGTAATGGTGGTGGTATTCGTCTTTCTGGGCTCGCTGCGCGCGGTTCTGATACCGATTATTGCGATTCCACTGTCCCTGATCGGGGCATTCACGGTGATGCTGGCGCTGGGTTATTCAATCAATCTGCTTACGTTGCTGGCATTGGTGCTCGCCATCGGGCTGGTGGTGGACGATGCCATTATTGTGGTGGAAAACGTCAGCCGGCATCTGGAAGAAGGGCTGTCGCCATACGAATCGGCAATTAAAGCCGCACGAGAGCTGGCCAATCCCATTATCGCGATGACCATCGTGCTGATCGCGGTTTACGTGCCGATCGGCTTCATGAGCGGGCTGACCGGTGCGTTGTTTACCGAGTTTGCATTTACGCTGGTCGGCGCAGTGACGATGTCCGCAATCATTGCGCTGACGCTTTCGCCCATGATGTGTTCACGCATGTTGCGTGCGCCCAAGCTCGAAGGCGGCAACTGGCAGGATCATCTGGTGATATGGCTGGATAAACAGTTTGAGCGTCTGCATGTGCGTTACCAGCGCAGACTGCATGGCGTGCTCAATTATGTTTCCGTGATCGCGGTATTTGCGCTGATCGTGTTGGGTGGCATCTATTTTCTCTATACGACTTCGATGTCCGAGCTGGCGCCCCAGGAAGATCAGGGCATCCTGATTTCCGCCTCATTCAATGCGCCCGATGCCACGCTCAAACAGCGCGAAATGTATGGCGCGCAGGTTCGGAATGTGTTCAACAGCTTTCCCGAAACCGGCCATATATTCCAGCTGAATTCGCCGACGCAGGCGATTACCGGCATGGTGCTCAAACCCTGGGATGAACGTACAAGAACCACCAATCAGTTACAACCTTTGGTGCAAAAGGATCTGGGCAAAATTGCCGGTACCCAGAATGCCATCTTCCAGCCGCCACCCTTGCCCGGCGCACGCGGCTTGCCGATTCAGTTCGTGATTACGACGACCGAACCGTTCTCCCAGCTCAATGATGTAGCGCAGCAGTTCCTGCAAGCTGCGCAGAAAACCGGGGAATTCATCTTTCTGCAGACCGACCTGCGTATCGATCTACCACAAACAACCGTGGTGATTGACCGCAATATGGCGTCACAACTCGGTTTGAATATGCAGGATATTGGTTCGGCCTTATCCGCCATGCTGGGCGGCGGCTATGTGAATTATTTCGAGCTTGGCGGCCGCGCCTACAAAGTCATACCGCAGGTTGCGCAGCAATACCGCCTGAATGCCGACCAGCTCAAGCAGTATTACCTGCGTACTGCCAGCGGAAAGATGGTGCCTTTATCCACCGTTGCGCATCTGGAAACCAGTACCCAGCCGGAAACCATTAACCATTTCCAGCAGCAAAACATGGCCACCATCCAGGGCGTGGCATTCCCGACCATTTCACAAGGCCAGGCACTGCAACGCTTGAAAACACTGGCTCAGCAAACCTTGCCGGCTGGCTATAGCTTTGACTACTCCGGACCTTCGCGCCAGTTCGTGCAGGAATCGGGCGGTCTGCTGCTTACTTTCTTCTTCGCCATTGTGATTATTTTTCTGGCGCTGGCGGCACAGTTCGAAAGTTTCCGTGATCCAGTCATCATTCTGGTATCAGTGCCGATGTCGATTGCCGGTGCGCTGATTTTCATCAATCTCGGGATAGGTCACGCCACCCTTAACATCTACACTGAAGTCGGTCTGGTGACGCTGATAGGCCTGATTTCCAAGCACGGTATCCTGATCGTGGAATTTGCCAATAACTTGCAGCGTATGGGTGCCAGCAAGCGCGAAGCCATCGAGAAGGCCGCCAGCTTGCGCCTGCGTCCGATACTGATGACCACGGCAGCAATGGTGCTGGGTGTCGTGCCACTCATCATGGCCAGCGGTGCAGGCGCGGTCAGCCGCTTCAACATGGGGCTGGTGATTGCCAGCGGCTTGTCGATAGGCACCTTGTTTACCCTGTTTGTCGTGCCCGGTGTGTACATGCTGCTGGCGGCGGATCATAGCCATGAGGCGCGTGCACTGGCACAACGCGAGGCGCATTGATTAGCACACACTTAGCCGTGCACGGAGACTATCCCGTGTGCGGCTGTTGTTTTATCTGCCCACCATGGGCATGAAGTTTGGTCTTCCGCGGAACCATTCTGATTTTCCGGGCCGTCTGGAGAGTCCGGGTGTGGCCTGATGAGCCATCGTGGCATCTTGTTCACTGTCCTTACTGCCAACAATAACGCGGGTATTTTTAATGAAAAGTATTTTCAGAATTTTTTTCAGGACACTACGAATCGTACTGACTCCTTTCATGCTGCTGTGGGAAAAAGCAACCACACCGAAGGGCATCGTCCGCTTGCCCGAGGCACAACAGCAGATCGACCAGCAATGCAAAAATCTGGCGCTGTATCAATTCAAGACTTGTCCGTTCTGCATCAAGGTGCGGCGCGAAATGAACCGTTTATCGCTGGATGTCGCCTTGCTGGATGCGCAAAAACAGCCACAACACCGCGAAGCTCTGTTGCAGGGTGGTGGTCGAGCCAAGGTGCCCTGTCTGAAAATTACCGATGACAAAGGCAATAGTCAGTGGATGTACGAGTCTTCCGACATTATTCACTATCTGCAAAAGCGTTTTGCCTGACGCATGGCATTCTTCCTGCCAAACGCCGGTTTTCAGGATTTTTGCGGTGCCGGTTGGGGTGGCACATAACTGAGCAGAATGTCTTCTTTATTGATCCCGGCAGCCACAATCCGGCGCAATCGAAAGATATACCACGGTTTATTGTCAGCGTGATTTGTATTTCTTCGGGAGTGAGCTAAACGGGTTTCGAGCCATGCAAATTTGAAATTTTATGTTTTCAGTATGGGTGAATTGGCGTGAACGGGTAAGAACAGGCTGGTCAATAGCTTGGCTCTGATTATTTGCCGTGAGTAGAAGCACAATGTAGTGACGGTAGCTGATGAAAACCGTGAATAGCCTGATCGCTTCAACTGTGGGTAATTCAGTAAAGCAACCGTCTGTTTGCCAGTCGCGTCTCATGCAGATAATCGTTTTTTCTTGAAATGGCTTCTAAAAGGGAAAATTACGGGCATAATGTCCGCTATTATTCCCAGATATGGAGCGAGTCATGGCTACAGTCCTCCACACCGGTCCCAACCGGGACATCGCGACAAGCTATCTCTCCGCAGCGCTTAAAACCCATAAACAAGCCGAGATTGCCCGTCATTTGGGCGTAGATGCCCGCACCGTGCGGCGTTGGGTAGTTGAGCAGTCAGTGCCCGCTCATTACGCATTCGGCTTGCAACGTCTCCTCCCGCTGGAGTTGCCGTTATCCGATGATGCTCCATTCAAATTCATTGACCTTTTTGCCGGCATTGGTGGTATCCGCATGGCCTTCGAGAGTTTGGGCGGTCGCTGCGTGTTCACCAGCGAATGGGATAGTTACGCGCAGAAAACCTATGCTGACAATTTCCCCGGCGGACACCAGATCAATGGAGACATCACCCAAGTAGCAGCAGCGGATATTCCCGATCACGATGTCCTGCTGGCAGGCTTTCCCTGCCAGCCGTTTTCCATTGCCGGGGTCAGCAAAAAAAATGCGCTCGGCAAAGCACATGGCTTCGCCTGCGAAACGCAAGGCACCCTGTTCTTCGATGTCGCCCGCATCATCGAAGAGAAGCAACCGCGCGCCTTTCTGCTGGAAAATGTCAAAAACCTTGTCTCGCACGATAAAGGACGAACCTTTGATGTGATTAAACGCACGTTAACCGAGGAACTGGGCTACCACATTCATTACCGTGTGTTAGACGGCGCGCATTTCGTGCCGCAGCATCGCGAGCGCATCCTCATTGTCGGCTTTCGCGAACCCACCAACTTTGATTTTGATGCCTTGCCGTTGCCCGCGAAAGGCAGGCGCACATTACGCGAAATTCTGCACAAGACCAATGGCAGCGAACCGAATTTACCGTGGGACGGGGATCGGTTTTTCAACCACGCAGGGCAGCAGGCTGATCCCAAATACACGCTTACCGACAAGCTATGGGCCTATTTGCAAGGCTATGCAGCAAAGCACCGAGCCAAGGGTAATGGCTTCGGTTTCGGTTTGGTCACTCCCGACAGCGTCACTCGTACCCTGTCTGCGCGTTACTACAAGGATGGTTCAGAAATCCTCGTCTATCAGGGAGAGGACACTAATCCACGGCGCCTGACGCCACGCGAATGTGCACGGCTGATGGGCTTCCCGGATTCGTTCAGAATTCCGGTATCGGATACGCGGGCTTACATGCAGTTTTCCCAAGCAGCTGTCGTCCCGATGGTGGAAGCAACTGCTAAACTCATGACTTCATTAATTTTCCCCAAGGAGTCGGCAGACATGGTTGCTACCGTGGTATCGCCGAAAGACATCATGGCTACAGGGCTTTGGACAAAGGAGCAAATTAAGTTAGCTTTCCACTTGTATTGTCAGCTCCCGTATGGACGAATTCACGGACGCAATCCGGAAATAATTGCATTGGCAAAGGTTGTCGGCCGTACATCTGATGCGGTTGCTATGAAGATGCTGAATATCGCCAGCCTTGATCCAGCCATTACGAGTACGGGACGAGCTGGCTTGGGAAATGCCTCGGCGTTGGATCGCGAGGTATGGACTGAATTCCACTCGGATTGGGAAAGGTTGGCCGTGGAGTGCCAGCTGCTCCGGCAGCAACTCGACAAAAATATTGTGGAGGATTTGGAGTTGGAAAGCGATGAGTTATTGCCAGAAGATTTCACTGGAGAAACCCGGCAAGTTCTAACAACACAGAGAATCAAGCAGCATTTTTTCCGCCGTACTGTACTCAGTAGCTATCGCGGGCGTTGCTGCATGTCTGGCCTGTCAGAGCCGCGCCTATTGGTTGCCAGTCACATTGTGCCGTGGAGCAAAGACAAGATGAATCGCCTAAATCCAAGTAATGGCCTGTGCCTCTCGGCGATTCATGACAGGGCTTTTGACAAAGGGCTGATAACGCTTACCGATGATTTCAAGATCGTTGTCTCGGAGGAATTAATACGGAAGAACGAGACTTTCATCATAGAATTTCTGCGACCGTTAAATGGCCGCACGATTGAGCAGCCAGAACGCTTCGCACCGCAAGCAGAGTTTATCGCTTGGCATAGGAAAGAACTCTTCGTGGACAACAGGAAATAGCCCCAATGCAACTCACGGAAAAGCAGGCGGGGATACCGAGTGACACTCCAAGAGAGTGTTGCGTTGTTGAGTACCTTTATCGCGACGCATCAAACTATAAAGCTTGGGGAGAAATTCTTCTGTCAGGCGTTCCATCGCAAAACGACATTGCGGTATTACGCGCCTGTTTGGAATCGGATACATACTTCGTTGCAGAGCAGGTCGGTATTCCAGTCTTGTACCAAGTACTTTGGGAGTTTGGTGGCCCTAATTGTGACGATCATGCTCTGCATGAGTTTGTAGTACTACGAGCGGCGAGTGAAGATGAAAGAAAATCTTTACCACTATTTGGCGCTTTGTCGAGTTTGATTAAAACATTCCAAGCCGTAACTAAGTGGGATTATTCACTCTCCCCCAATTTCGATATCTACTAAATCCGAATCATCACCATTGGTGGGACAGATATTGTTTCTTCAGTCGTGCGTGGATTTCCCGATTTGGACGCAACTTTCTTGAGCGCAAGCCAGCACCGAAAATCGCGTGCGGGACGTTCCTTTGAACAACACATCTCAAGGCTTCTTCGTGATGGCCGGATTGCTTTTGAAGAACAAGCTGTAACGGGAGGTCGCCGCCCGGATTTTGTGCTGCCTAGCCTTGTGGTTTTGAAGGCAAAAAAAAGGACGTTCGAAGAAGCGATGGTGCTCTCGGCAAAAACCACCCTTCGTGAGCGCTGGAAGCAGGTGACAATGGAGAAATTCAACTGCGCACTGTTCCTGGCAACCGTCGATGATCGTGTATCTTCGGCGGCTATAGATGACATGAATAATCAGGGAATTCATCTGGTTGTTCCTGAGTCTCTGAAAAAATCGAAGGAAACTTGTTACAACGGCAAGACAAACGTAATCACGTTCCGTGAATTTTTCGACGAAGAGATTTCTTTGAAGAGACCAAGCTGCCGGCAAATCTAAAAGGTTGTTTCCAACGAGGATCGGGCTCAGATTCAAATTAAATCGTCTTGAGGTGAAGCGGCCAGATGTGCAATCAAGTCCTCATCGGGCCGTGTCGCTGTAACGAGGGCACGCTGAAAATAGAATTGCAGTGTATCCAGTGTCGCGCAATCGGGGAGCATCAGTTGTGGAAATTCAGTTTGGGCCAAGTTCACCAATGACCAATGTGAGCGGAACTTTGGCTGAATCTTCTCGATTCCCGAACAACTTGTATAAGAAATGCATTTTTTTTTAACACGTCCTGCACGATATGTTTACAAAGCTGGGATTTTTGATTATGAGCATTCACTAACAAGTCGCCCGATGAGCAATCCTGTTGCGGACGGGACAACAAAAACCCAACCGCGCAAACTCAGCGCCTTAACTGTGGAACGCACCACTGCGGAAAGTGGCGAAAATCGGTCCCTACAGACTTGAGTTCTACCATTTCCAACCGGTTTTCAGCGATGGCTATGTCGTTCAACATCCGCATCGGTTCGATTCCGGGTCTGGCAACTGAACCCGCGTCCTCATGACGATTTCTGCGGAAAATCGTCCGATCATTCTCCGCACATAATGCGGTGAATAACTTGCCTTTGCGGAGAATGAGTCCCATAATCTCCGCATGAATAGCGGCGATTACACTTACATCTGGCAGGCCAGTGATTGGCCGAGCTGGCACTACGACCTGGCTTCCTTGGCTGGGCCATTGGCCAACGTCAGTCGTGCACAGGGTCTGCTGCTCGGCCGTTTGGCCGATGTCGGCATGGCCTTGCGGGATCAGGCCAGTCTGGCGGCGTTGACGGAAGACGTGATCAAGACCAGCGAAATCGAAGGCGAGCGACTCGATGCCGGGTCAGTTCGTTCTTCCATTGCCCGCCGCCTTGGCGTCAACATCGGGGCGGTAGCGCCAGTGGATCGCCATGTTGAAGGCGTGGTCGAAATGGTGCTGGACGCGACTGCACGTTGTGACGCGGCGCTGACAAAGGATCGACTATTTGGCTGGCATGCCGCCTTGTTTCCTACCGGCTATAGTGGGTTGGCCCGAATTCGCGCCGGTGCATTTCGCGATGATGCCAGCGGCCCCATGCAGGTGGTGTCCGGCCCAATCGGCCGCCAACAGGTCCATTTCGAGGCACCACCGGCGCATAATCTGGAAGCGGAGATGACGCGCTTTGTCGAGTGGGTCAACACCAGCACGCCTGATCACCCTATCCTGAAAGCGGGGCTTGGTCACCTGTGGTTTGTCACCCTGCACCCGTTCGACGATGGCAATGGCCGTATCGCCCGGGCGATCGGTGATCTGTTGCTGGCGCGTGCCGATGGCAGTCCGCAGCGTTTTTATAGTCTATCGGCGCAGATCCAGCGGGTACGCCGTGAGTACTATGGCATTCTGGAACATACCCAAAAAGGTTCGCTGGATGTGACGCTGTGGCTCAAGTGGTTTCTGGAAAATCTGGCGACGGCAGTCAATACCGCGCAGCACACACTGGATGCTGTGCTTGCCAAGACACGCTTCTGGCAGCGCTGGGCCACCATGCCGTTGAACGAGCGGCAAGTGAAACTGCTCAATTGCTTGCTGGATGGCTTTGACGGCAAGCTGAATAGCAGTAAGTGGGCGGCCATTGCCAAATGTTCACCGGATACGGCCTTGCGCGACATCAATGAATTGCTGGCGCATGGCGTATTGCGCAAGTCTGCGGCAGGTGGGCGTAGTACCAGCTATGAGTTGAATGAACTGCCCGAATAGTTTTCCGAGTGGACAATGTGGCCAGATGCCTGGTCCATAGGCTTTCACAGAACACCCCGCGAACACGCGGAAACTGAAGCGAACAGGCAAGAAAAAACCCCAACCAGGAAACAGTTGGGGTTTTGTTATTGGTGGCGGACGGTTGACCATGTGCTGACTGGCCTCCCGAGCTTATGAGCACTGGTGCGGGCTGCTGCGGGTTGGTGGGTACTCGTCACCGGGAGAGCAGTTCAACGTAGGCTTGGTAGCTGTAGCTGCGGTTCTTCTTCTGCCCGGTCATCTCCGTCACGATGCCCAGGTCCTCCAGCACCTTCACGGCAGCCGTCGCGGTGGGGAAGCTGGTATCCAATTGCTGGCGAACGCGTTCGATGGTGAAGCGCGGCATCATCGGTAGCATCTCGAACAGCCGGTAGCTTGCCGGGCCTGCCCTGGATGACTGCAATAAGCGTCTGCGGTCAGCGGCAACAAGATTGGCAACTTCAATGATGTTCTTCTCCGCATCACCGGCGGCGCTTGCCACCCCCTCCAGAAAGAATGTCACCCAGGACTCCCAATCGCCGTCTGTACGGATGGCCGACAAGCGACGGTAGTACTCGGCCTGATGCTGCTTCAGGTAGCCGCTGAGGTATATCAACGGCTCTGACAGCAATCCCCAATGTTCGAACAGAGCCGCGATCAGCAGGCGGCCGATACGTCCGTTGCCGTCAAGGAAGGGATGGATGGTTTCAAACTGCGCGTGGATGAGCGCCACCTTGATCATGGGCGGCAAATCCGTCGCGGTGTCGTGAATGAACCGCTCCATGTCGGCCAGCAATTCGGATACGCGCTCGGGCGGTGGTGGCACAAAAACGGCATTGCCGGGCCGTGTGCCACCGATCCAGTTTTGCGATCGGCGCAGTTCCCCAGGCTGTTTGCCAGCGCCTCGAGCGCCGTCAAGCAGCAGCCGATGGGCGTCGCAAAGCAACCGCACACTGATGGGCAGTCCTTTTGGATCACGCAATTGTTCTTGAACCCAGCGGAAAGCACGGAGGTAGTTCGTCACCTCCTCCACATCGTCGGTGTTGCTCACCTTGAAGCCCGCTTCTTTATCGAACAAGTCGGTCAGCGTGGCCTGCGTGCCCTCAATCTGCGACGTGAGCAGGGCTTCCTTGCGGATGGCGCTGTTACAACAGCCAGTCCACTGACGGAACCAACCCGGACACACCCGCCAGACGCGCGAGCGCAAGTTCTGCCTGACGATTGAGGTTAGCAAAAAGGTAGGGGCCAGGACCGGGTCAGCCGGTGGCAACGGATGAGGCACGAACGCCCGTACCGGCTCGCCTAGAGTCGTCGAAATCGCGTAAGTACCGGTGGAACGAGTCATTCAAAGCTCTCTTTGATAAAGCATCGCAATATTAAAACATTCTTTAATAAGCTAGACAACAATTAAAGAAGTCTTTCATTTGTCCAGATTGCATCACTTCACGCGTCGTAGGCGCTTAACCACCATCAGCCACCGGCTTGACCTTGAATCGCCCCGGGTTTCGTGGAGGCTATTTGGTTTAAGTTAAAACCCCGGAATTGATCTCTTCGGCGATTTGCCTATAGTAGTTTGCCTCCGCTTCTGCAGCCGGTATATACCCGATGGGCTCCAACAGGCGGTTGCGATTGAACCAGGCACCCATTCCAGCGTTGCCAGTTCCACAGATTTAACGGAACGCGCGGTCGTCCGGTGGCTCAGGCAGATGGTTCGGCGACCGCTTCATTTCCGGCGGCGGGGTCGGTGAGCCGCCGAATCGTCAGAGAACAGCGTTGTTCAATCAAGGCATTGATTCGCTCAACCACGGCATTGCCAGCAAAGCTTTGCCCATGGTCAGATTGGAGCTTGCGCGCCGTGGCTGGCAGTGACTTTGCCAACTCCAGAATTCGCCTCTTGGCCTGCGCCTTGGTAAGCCCAACGCTTTCTGAAAACTGACCCCAGTGCTGTGCCTGGACTTCGCTGAACTTGTACTTGCTGCCGATTTTCATCGCCATCTTCGGCGTCAGTGTTGGATACACTGCTGTCGACAGCGTGTCGTAGAACGGTGCCAGAACGGGTGTCTTGCCGGAGTAAAGCAGTGAGAAATTCTTGGCGTGTGCATCATGATTGCCGATCAGCGCATTGAAGATCACGTAGTCGAGCAGACGCAGGATATGCGGCGCACTGGGGCGCGTCGCACGGCGCACCAGATCAAAGCATTGGGCCAGATCGGGGCCACCTTCGTTTTGGTATTTCATTTCAGGCACCACGCCAAGCGCCTGGCAGAAATCCTCTTGATGAAGGCGTTGCCGGTGCCCTTGGGCATTGATAAGTCGGTCGTAGCGCTCAACCAGCAGGAATGGGCGATCCAGGACGACGTGAACTTTTGACTTTGCCGGCTTGAGCTGCATGGCCTCAGCCAGTGCCATGCAAAATCCTTCGTTGATCACACTGTCTTCAACAGCGTGAATGGCGGGCTTCAAGATGTGGGAACTGGGCGTGCCATTGAGGGGCAGCCCAATGCGGGCACCATCGAACACCACCGGGAGTTTGTCCTGGGCGCCCGCCAAGGAAAGCCGCAAGCCGTCTTTGCCCGCCAGCATGGGGCGACGCGGCAATTCATCCAGGACGGCAATGACTTCCTCGTCGCTCAGCCATTGAACGTCATCGTTGTGTGTGGATAAAGGCAAAGCCTGCCCCGGCTCAAGGAACGTCACGGCCCCGGCGCATTCGCCACCGATGTGGTCCAGCAGTGCAAAGTCGTTCTGGCCCGAAACCTGGAACTGCTGCGCGATCAGGCGGCGCATCTGCCCCTCTGGCAGCAGACCGGCAAAGAAGGGGCGAGTTTTGCGATCGTCGAACGGCTCTGCTTGCAGGGGCAGCGAGGCGGACAAGGCAATGGCGTCTGGACGCGATAGCCAGCCGGGTGCGTAGCAAAAGTTCAGTCGTCCGTCGACCAGCGCCAGGGTGCCGACATGATCGGTAAAAAGCCAGACTACCAGCTCATGCGCCATGGTTGCCACCTTCACGTTGATCGTCTGCCGCAATGGATGGCAATCCGCTCAACTGGATCTCTCCACCCAGGGCATCAATGACCCGCAGCACGTTTTCCAGTCGCAAGGTGGGCTTGCCCGCTTCAAGGTCGACGATGAAGCGCACACCAACCCCTGCCGCGAGGGCCAACTGGGGCTGTGTCAGCCCGAGCTGCTTGCGAGCGGCACGAAGTGCATCGCCGAGTTGTTGAGGTGATCGTATGGATGTCATGGAATTGTTGAGGTTATCGTATGGATGTCGTGGTTTCGTAGTTTCCCGTTCGGGAAATTATCAACCACAACCGGACTATGCGCAAGCTGTATTTCCCGATCGGTAACATTTTTCCATGTAAGGGCGCGATTACTCAAATATTTCCTGATCGGGAAATATTCAGCAGGGTGCGTGGATTACCTGGTCAACCCGCAACCGGTACAAACGTGTCTATTTGATCATTATTCAACCGGCGCCAACACCGCATGGTCAACCTGACTACGCTGGCACCCGACATCGTGGCCGCCATTCTCGACGATGCACTGCCGAACCACATCACTCTGTTTGATCTGGCGGTGGAGCCGCCTGCGCTGTGGGATGAGCAGCGGGCGAGACTTCTACGCGTTGAGCGCAGTTAATTTAGGCAGCATCTCTTGTATTTACGCCCGCTGCCGCATGGACAGGGATCGTTACGGCCAATCTTGCTCGCTCGACTTCGCCCAATCATCAGTTTCTGAAGAGCTTGGTCGATCGGAGCTGGCTCCTTCATATCTTTGGTTTTCTCATCCATCTGCTCATCTTGATTCCACGGGAAGACCAGAGAAACTCCGAATCGTACGTCTGGTCCCGTTGAGGACATGCAGAGACCAAACCACTGCGAGGCCCTCTCCCTATATTTGCGGAGCGTGCAATAGGACTCCAATCGAGGGCCTGCCACGTTTGATGGCTCATCAGTGCAGTGGAAGGTAATGCCTGAGCCTTCCTTAAACCCGAACGTGAGGTCATGAGCCTTGCCATCAGCACGAGTCCGAGCAGCCAATTTGTCTACGGCACGACTCATTTCCGTCACAGCCTGCTCGCTCATAGCTAGGAGTAGGAAGCCGAGATCAATAGTTGCAGGCTCTGGTCGAGCTTCTATTTCCTTCACTACTCGCCCAACTGTCGTCTTTCCAAATCGAGTCAGGACGCCATCGGGTGTTGCTGCCCCTTGCACGCCAGCTCGCCTTACCGCCATTGCAATATCTAGCTCTGCCGAAAAGTCATCGCACAGATGCATCAGGTTAACGTCAGGCTGCACCCATAGATTCTTCGTCAAGTGATAACCAAGAATTGTTAGTTCCTGCGACGCCATGAGTTGCTCAGCGTAGTTGGCTCGTCGGTTCACATAGCTGAGAAACTGCAGGGGGGACTGAAGCATTTCGGTCATGGCATCCACAGCAAACACATCCATAATCAACGGCGCTTGTACCCGATCAATGGATTCTGTTTTCAGGAATTGCTTCGCCTGAAAGCTCAAGGCTGGGTAGTGATCACTGACGACACAAAAGATGTAAATCTCCCTGATGTCATCCGGCAGTGCGACCTCGTGCCCATCAGCTGCGACGAACCTGCAGTCCCTTTCGATCAAACTTTTAGCGCAAGCGGCACCTTGGTCATAGGCAACCTGTACCGCCTTCTTGAAATCGCTGCGGATAACCTGATCATTTCCTTTTCTCGACTCAAGCGTGAGGCGCTTTGATTTTGCCTGCACGATGATGGCCCGATTGCCCCAAACGACAAGCACGTCTACGTCGGATACCTTTGCTGCCTTGGTCTTGGAGATATCCACATTCAAATGCACACGATCCTTCCCAAAAACCAAACCGAGTCGCTCGGCTACAAAATCTTCAGTGAAGTCGCCTCTGTTCTTCGAGAGTGTTGGGCGATATGCCTCGTCTTGATACATCCAATGATGGGGCGCTTCGTATATCGCTTCGGCCAATGAGTAGGTCTGCAGTGACAAGAACTCTCCGCTCGGCGTCCGCAGTAGGGGCATAGCCGTGATCACGTTGAAGTCGTGCAGCGCGTTGAATCCTGCGTTGCGCTCTGTTGATGGCAATTCAAATGCCCCAAGTACTCGCTCCACGATATCGGTGGCAAGATTCGCCTTTGCTGCAATCTCATCGGCAGTGAAGGCGAAAAGAGGGAGCATTGTCCATTCGTCAGGATGCTGATTTCGCATGCGATCACGAATAGAGCCAAAGCGGTCGGAATGGACACCTACGACAGCTTTCGCGACACGTGTAGCGTGATCGATGGTGAAGCCACGGTTTGCTTGCAGCCATTGCGAATCGGCTGCATATTTACGAGTTGCTAGGTCAAGGTATTGAAAGATGTAGGCAGCCTCACCGCTATAGAAAATCGGCTCTCGCAACACCTCGCCCCGCTCGAACGGGTTGAAGCCACTTTCCACTGCTTCCTTGGTTAGACCTGACCAAAATTCCCCGGACAGACAATGGTGTAGCTCCTCAAGGAGTTTCTCCGTTGCGTCCATATATTCCTGCAGTGCCCTCGGCGCAGGCAATGTCCAGTCGATATCGGCCTTAAGCATCAAGCCGAGCAAAGTATTGATCTCCGTTCGGATGAGCCGTGAGGGAGAGAACATTTTCCTCATGTCGGCTTCCTTCATGTCACCTGCGTGGAGGATCACGTTGTCACGGAAGCAGATGTGGGCTACTGCATGCACGTAGCCAGGCTGGCAGCAAATCGCAGCCAGATCTGCAAAGACCACTTGCTCTGGTCGCGTAGGTTTTTTAGTCATTCTTCATCCTTCTTGGACTGCACATTTCCTGCTGGACCTCGCGGGCGTGCGCCGAGAGCAAGGTGTTGCGCTGGTTCATGACAGGCTTTCCATGTAGGGGCGCATCACATTGGCCACGCGGCAAAGCGTGGCATAGCGCCAGAGTTCGTCCATGCTCACACGCTTGGCTCGCCAAGCCTCCTGCAACGCTTCCATCGCCACATCGAGGCCGATTTTGTTGCGAAACTTGAAGCAATCGGCCACGGTGCGAGCAACGTTGGTCACGCGCACGGACACGCCATCGATCTGGTGCTCTTCGACGCCATCGGTCAGCGCAGCACCCGAGAAGCGCACAATGCGCAGGGGCGGGTAATCCATCTTCGGTGCACGAGCCTTGTTGGGAATAGCGAGCCAGACCTCGAATGGCGACTGCGTGGTGAGGTCGTGCACCCGCAGTGCTGACAGCAGGCAGACGATGGCTTGCGGGTGTTTGCGTGCCACCTGGGCCAGCGTGCCATGCTCGGATACGCTGCGATCAGGACGCGCATACAGACCGCGGCCCACACGGGTGAGCAGGCCCTGCCGAACCAGCCGTGTGAGGGCGACACTGGGCAGCCCCAGCGCATCAAGATCGCGCGGGCGTATTAGGCCGCGCTGGGCGGCGAGATCCAGAATGGTCTGATGCGAAGTTTCCATGCCGCCATGATGTTGCATTACGTCGGTAGTTGTCAATATCTACCGACAAAACACAACAGAAACAGTTTCCTTTGCTACCCGATGCTACATTCCAACCGCTTGATTCGTCCGCGCGTAACCCATTGATCTGTAATTGGTGGCAATCGCGGACTTTGCGGACTCCGGGCCTATTTAGGAGAGCGATGCCGGAGCGAGGAATGGCCAGGAGAGAGTGGAATGTGGCCCGGAACGGCCAGTAAGGGCGGCTGGCGAAGTCCGCAGGCGTTCGCAGGAAACACGCACGAGTACGCGGGAACCGGCGCGATCAGGCAAGAAAAAACCCCAACCGAGAACGGTTGGGGTTTTGTTATTGGTGGAGGCGGGGGGGATCGAACCCCCGTCCGCAAGCACTCTACAGACAGTTCTACATACTTAGTCCGGTAATTTGGTTTTAACCTGCTTCACGCCCACCGAACAGGCTGGAAGCCAGCGAGTTGCCTTGGTTTTAACCTTGTCCAAAGCAACCCTGAACAAGGCGATCATACTGAGATTACCCTACTGCCAGTTGCCTGGCCCAACTCGTATGCTAGCTGGTGTAGGGTCTGGCGCAATTAAGCGGCCAGAGCGTAAGTTTCGTCGTTTGCAGTTATAAACGATCGGATTGTATTTACGAGGTAGTCCGTCCTCGGTATGCCCTGTTCTGCTTTGCAACCCACGTCGAAGCCAGGTCGCCCCCGGGTTTACTGCTTTGCTGCTGTTGCTGCAAATGGTGCCAGCGCTGCAAAATTCAAGCACCAATGGGTTGAATTGTACACCAATCAGTAGCCCAGATATTCGAGCAGTGCGGTGGGCGATTGGATGAAGCCGTCTGCACCCCATTCCAGCGGGTCGTCTTGCGGGCCGATGTAGCCGTATTCGGCGACCAGTGCAGGCATGCCGGAGGCATGGGCGGCTTCGATATCGCGTTCGGCGTCGCCGATGTATACGCATGTCGCAGGCAGGACGCCGATTTCGCGGCAGGCGGCCAGCAGCGGTTCGGGATGGGGCTTGGAATACGCGCAAGTATCGCCGCTGATGACGCTGGCAGCGCGGTCATCCAGCCCCATTTGAGCAAGCAACGGATCGGTGAAACGCGTGGGCTTGTTGGTGACGATACCCCAAGGCAGGCCGCGCATTTCCAGTTCGTCGAGGAGTTCCATCATGCCGGGGAACAGGGCGCTGAACTGATTGAGATTTTGTTCGTAGAGTTCCAGATATTCGGCGCGCAGGTCCTGAAATGCCGGATGATCGGGGCTGATGGCAAAGCCGATTTGCAGCAAGCCAACGGTGCCGTGCGAGGCGTAAGGGCGGATCAGTTCCAGCGGCATTTCCGGCAGGCCATGCATCTGACGCTGCTGGTTGAGCGCATAGCCGAGATCAGGTGCGGTATCGACCAGCGTACCGTCGAGGTCGAACAGGACAGCATTAACCATGGCGGCGGCAGGCGATGGTGTAGTTGACTTTGGTATCGTGTTCCAGCTTGTAGACCTTGGTTAGCGGATTGTAGGTCATGCCGATGAGGTCGTTTACTGCCAGCCCGGCGCTGCGCGCAAAGCGCGACAGCTCGGATGGCTTGATGAAGCGGGCGTAATCGTGGGTGCCGCGCGGCAGTAAATTGAGGACGTATTCCGCCCCGATGATGGCGAACAAATAGCTTCTCGGGTTGCGATTCAGGGTGGAAAAGAACACCCAGCCGCCGGGCTTGACCAGCTCGGCACAGGCGCGCACCACGGATTCCGGATTGGGAACGTGTTCGAGCATTTCCATGCAGGTCACCACATCAAAACTGGCGGGTTGTGCGGCGGCCAGCGTTTCCACCGGGATGCATCGATAGTCGACGCTGGCTCCGGATTCAAGTAGATGCAGTTTGGCGACTTTAAGCGATTTTTCCGCCAGATCGATGCCGGTGACGGCGGCGCCACGCCCGGTCATACTTTCGGACAGAATGCCGCCGCCGCAGCCTACATCCAGAACGGCCTTGCCATCCAGGCCGGCCAGACGGTCAATGTAGTCCAGACGCAGCGGATTGATTTCGTGCAGGGGTTTGAATTCGCTGTTGGGGTCCCACCATTTGTGGGCAAGTGCGCTGAATTTGTCGAGTTCCAGTTGGTCGGCGTTGCTCATATTGTTCTCTTTCAGTGCGTGATCCGTGATTGCCAGACGCTGGCGGCGAGCTTAAGTTCCCGTTCGTCCAGGCTGGTGAGCTGGCGGTTGTCGAGGCGCAACTCGCCATTTACCCAGACATGGCTGACTTGCTCGCGTCCGGCAGCGTATACCAGCGTGGAGACGGGATCGAAACACGGTTGGTTTTCAATGCCGGATAGATCCACTGCCACGATATCAGCCAATTTACCGGGCGTGAGGGAGCCGATACGGTCGTCCAGGCCCAGGGCACATGCGCCGTTCAGTGTGGCCATCTGCAACGCAGTATGGGCGGGTATCGCGGCCGCGTCACCACTTACGGCTTTAGCGAGCAGGGCAGTGAGCCGCATCTCGTCGAACATATCGAGTTTGTTGTTGCTGGCCGCCCCGTCAGTGCCGATGCCGATATTGACGCCATGCCCGGCCAGCGCCGCGATCGGTGCAAACCCGCTGGCCAGTTTGAGATTGGAGGCCGGACAATGCGCTACGTGACAGCCGTGTGCGGCCAGCAGGCTTTGTTCATCCGGAGTCAGGTGTACGCCATGCACGGCGATCAGGCCGGGGCCAAGCAGACCGAGGTTATGCAGCCGTGCCAGCGGACGCAGATTATGCTGGGTCAGGCTCTGGCGGATTTCGTCCTCGGTTTCGTGCAGATGGATATGCACCGGCAAATCCAGCTGGCTGGCGAAGGTGGCGATCTTTTCGAAGGTTTTATCGCCCACGGTATAGGGTGCGTGCGGAGCGAGGGTAAACGACAGCAATAATTCATCGCGCAGGCGGTCGCGCAGTGCGAAACCTTTGTTGAGGTAGTCGTCGGAATCGCCCGCATAAGCGGTCGGGAAATCAATCACGATCAGCCCGATAGCGGCGCGCATTCCCGCGTCCAGCGCCGCCTCCGCCACCGCTTCCGGGAAAAAGTACATATCGTTAAAGCAAGTGGTGCCGCCGCGCAGCATTTCGGCGCAGGCGATGCGCGCGCCGTCGCGCACGAAATCGGGGGACATATGGCGATTTTCTGCAGGCCAGATGTGACCTTTCAGCCATTCCATCAGCGGCAGGTCGTCGGAGTAGCCGCGCAACAGCGTCATCGCCGCATGCGTGTGCAGGTTGATCAGGCCCGGGATCAACGCATGGTCGGTGAGCCGGTAGTAGCGCTGTGCCACAAAACGGCGGCGTGCTTCTTCCGTGGGCAGAATGGCGACAATGCGGCCACCATCCACCGCCACGCTGTGATCGGTGAGCACAGTGCCGGACGGTTCAACCGGGATGACCCAGCGGGCTTCGATAAGTGTTTCGACAGGATGAGCGGGAGTTTCGGGCATGATTCTGTAATTGGGCAGGTTCGCCGCACTATAAAGGCAGGTCTGCCGCCTGACAAGGATGGCGAGCGCCAATTTTGCCGGGTGCGCTGCGCATGCTAGAATCGCGGGGTTTCCTTTCTCCTATAAAAACAGACCGATCAATGGAATCTTTCGCTAAAGAAACGCTTCCCGTCAGCCTCGAAGAGGAAATGCGCCGCTCCTACCTTGATTACGCAATGAGCGTGATTGTGGGGCGTGCACTGCCCGATGTGCGTGACGGATTGAAGCCTGTGCACCGCCGCGTGCTGTTTGCCATGCACGAGTTGTCCAACGATTGGAACAAGGCCTACAAGAAGTCGGCGCGTATCGTCGGCGATGTGATCGGTAAATACCATCCGCACGGCGATACCGCCGTGTACGACACCATCGTGCGCATGGCGCAGGACTTTTCCTTGCGCTATCCGCTGATCGACGGCCAGGGCAACTTCGGCTCGGTGGACGGCGATAATGCGGCGGCCATGCGTTATACCGAAATCCGCATGTCCAGGATCGCCCATGAGCTGCTCGCAGATCTCGACAAGGAAACGGTCAATTTCGGCCCGAACTATGACGGTTCCGAACACGAGCCGCTGATTCTGCCGGCCAAGATTCCCAATCTGCTGATCAACGGCTCGTCCGGTATCGCGGTAGGCATGGCGACCAACATTCCGCCGCACAATCTGACCGATGTGTGCGATGCCTGCCTCACTTTGCTGGAGAATCCGGAAACCGATATCGAAGCGCTGATCGATATCATCAAGGCGCCGGATTTCCCCACCGCCGGCATCATTTACGGGCTGGTTGGCGTGCGCGAAGGCTACCGCACCGGGCGTGGCCGCGTGGTGATCCGCGCGCGCACCCATTTCGAAGACCTGGACAAGGGCGCCAATCGCCATTCCATTATCATCGACGAGCTGCCCTATCAGGTGAACAAGGCCAACCTGCTGATCAAGATCGGCGAGCTGGTGCGCGAAAAGAAAATGGAGGGCATCTCGGATCTGCGCGACGAGTCGGACAAATCCGGCATGCGTGTGGTGATCGAGCTGAAGCGCGGCGAAGTGCCCGAGGTGGTGCTGAACAATCTGTACAAGCACACGCAGATGCAGGACAGCTTCGGCATGAACATGGTGGCGCTGGTGGACAACCAGCCGCGCCTGTTGAACCTGAAGCAGATGCTGGTGGCTTTCCTGCGCCACCGCCGCGAGGTGGTTACACGGCGTACTGTTTTCGAGCTGAAAAAAGCGCGTGAACGCGGCCATATCCTGGAAGGTCTGGCGGTAGCGCTGTCCAATGTGGATGAAATCATCGCCTTGATCAAGGCTGCGCCAACGCCGGCCGTGGCCAAGGAAGGCCTGATGGCCAAAACATGGCGTTCGCAACTGGTCGAGGAAATGCTGTCCCGTGCAGTGGATGACGTCAACGCCTTTCGCCCCGAGGGGCTGGCGATCGAATTCGGTTTCTCCAAAGACGGCTACCGGCTGTCCGACGCGCAAGCGCAAGCCATTCTGGAATTGCGCCTGCAACGCCTGACCGGACTGGAGCAGGACAAGATACTCACCGAATACAAAGAGGTGGTTACCAAAATCGCCGACCTGCTTGACATTCTCGCCAGGCCCGAGCGCATTACCGCCATCATCGTCGAGGAAATCGGCCTGGTGAAGCAGCAATTCGGCGACAAGCGTCGCTCCGAGATCGTTGTCTACGCGCAGGATTTGAGTGTGGAAGACCTGATTACGCCGCAGGACATGGTGGTGACGCTGTCGCACGGTGGTTACATGAAGTCGCAACCGCTGGCCGATTACAGTGCACAAAAGCGCGGCGGCCGTGGCAAGCAGGCTGCGCCAACCAAGGAAGACGATTTCATCGAGCGTCTGTTCATCGCCAACAGCCACGATTACATCCTGTGCTTCTCCGATTTCGGCAAGGTATATTGGGTCAAGGTTTACGAAGTGCCGCAGGGCAGCCGCATCTCGCGCGGCAAACCTATCGTCAATCTGTTGTCGCTGTCGGAAGGCGAGAACATCAATGCCATCCTGCCGGTACGGGAATTCACGGATAACCGTTTTGTATTCATGGCCACTGCCCATGGCGTAGTCAAGAAGACCGCGTTGTCCGATTTCTCCAATCCGCGTCGCGCCGGCATCATCGCGGTAGGGCTGGACGAGGGTGATTATCTGGTTGGGGTTGCCCTCACTGAAGGTAATCACGACGTCATGCTGTTTTCGGATGGTGGCAAAGCGGTGCGTTTCGACGAGAACGACGTGCGCGTGATGGGGCGCGGCGCACGTGGCGTACGCGGAATGAAACTTGCGCCAGGGCAGAAGGTCATTTCCTTGCTGGTAGCAGAAAACGAGCAGCAGTCGGTACTGACCGCTACTGAAAACGGTTATGGCAAACGCACCAATATTGCGGAATACACCCGTCATGGCCGTGGTACGCAAGGCATGATCGCGATCCAGACCACGCCACGCAACGGCCGTATGGTTGCTGCCACGCTGGTCGAACCGGACGACGAGATCATGCTGATTACCAATGGCGGCGTGCTGATCCGTACCCGGGTCAATGAAATGCGCGAAATGGGGCGCGCGACTCAGGGCGTTACACTGATCAATCTCGACGACAAGCAAAAGTTGATTGGTGTGCAGCGCGTACTGGAACGCGAAGATGAAAGTGAAGACGATGAAGAAGTGTAATTAATATTGTAAATTAACAATAAATCTTAAGGTATTGATAATGAGTAATATTTATAACTTCAGTGCCGGCCCTGCGGTATTGCCTAAAGCCGTACTCGAACAAGCCCGCGACGAATTGGTGGATTGGCACGGCAGCGGCATGTCGGTGATGGAAATGAGCCATCGCGGCAAGGAATTCATGGGCATTGCTGCCCGGATGGAAGCCGACTTGCGCGAGTTGATGGGCATTCCGGCCAACTACAAGGTACTGTTCCTGCAGGGTGGTGCGTCTTCGCAGTTTGCCATGGTACCGATGAACCTGTTGCGCGGTAAAACCGGCATGGATTACCTTAATACCGGCGAATGGTCGAAAAAAGCCATCAAGGAAGCCAAACGTTACGGGACGGTGAACGTAGTGGCGAGCAGCGAAGACAGGAACTTCAACTATGCGCCTGCCCAGGATGCGTGGAAGCTCGACCCGAATGCGGCCTTTGTACATTACACGCCGAATGAAACCATCGGCGGCGTGGAAATTTTCTGGACGCCGAAAACCGGCAATGTGCCGCTGGTGGCGGATATGTCGTCCACCATATTGTCGCGCCCCATCGACGTGAGCCAATTTGGCCTGATTTACGCCGGTGCGCAGAAAAACATCGGACCGGCCGGATTGACCATCGTCATTGTGCGCGACGACCTGATCGGCCAGACCGTGGCGGGGACGCCCACCATGTTCGACTACAAGACCCATGCCGACAACGACTCCATGTACAACACGCCGCCGACTTACGCGATGTATATCGCCGGGCTGGTATTCCAGTTGCTGAAACGTGAAGGCGGGCTGGCCGAGATGGAAAAACACAATATTGCCAAAGCCGATTTGCTCTACGGTTATCTCGATGCGACCGATTTTTACACCAGCCCGGTGGCGCGCGACAATCGTTCACGCATGAATATTCCGTTCACGCTGAAAGACGCTGCACTGGACGAAGCCTTTCTCAAGGGCGCCAAGGAGCATGGTCTGCTGCAGTTAAAGGGCCATCGCTCGGTGGGCGGCATGCGCGCTTCCATCTACAACGCCATGCCGATCGAGGGTGTAACTGTGTTGGTCAATTACATGAAGGCTTTCGAACAGAAAAATGGCTAAGACTTTTCAAGTCCAAATCCTGAACGCCATTTCCAGGCAGGGACTGGCGCGCCTGCCCGCAAGCTATACCGTGGGCAGCGATGTGATGCAAGCCGATGCGATTCTGGTGCGCTCTGCCAACATGCACGAGATGGATATCCCGGCCTCGGTGCTGGCGATTGGTCGTGCGGGTGCCGGCACCAATAACATCCCGGTGAAAAAACTGTCCGAACGCGGTGTCCCCGTATTCAATGCCCCAGGCGCCAATGCCAATGCGGTCAAGGAGTTGGTCATCGCGGGCATGCTGATGGGTGCGCGCAACCTGATGCCGGCAATCCGGTTTGTGGAAACACTCAGCGGCAGCGACGAAGAAATGCACAAGGCGACCGAGGCAGGCAAGAAAAACTTTGCCGGCACCGAGTTGCCAGGCCGCACCCTCGGGGTAATCGGGCTGGGAGCGATTGGCTCGCTGGTGGCCGATGCCGCCATCAAGCTCGGCATGAAAGTCATCGGTTTTGATCCGGCCATTACGGTTGAGGCCGCCTGGCGCCTGCCTGCCCAGGTCAAAAAAGCCAATAGCGTGGAAGAAGTGGTGAAGGCCGCCGATTTTATTACGCTGCATGTTCCGCTGCTGGATGCCACGCGTAACCTGATCAATGCCGAGCGCATCGCCCTGATGCAGCCGGGTACGGTACTGCTCAACTTCGCCCGCGAAGGTATTGTGGACAATGGCGCCGCGCTGGCCGGCCTGAAATCCGGCCAACTGCGTGCTTACCTCAATGACTTTCCTGCCAATGCATTGCAAAACCAGCCTGGCGTGGTGTGCCTGCCGCACCTGGGCGCCTCGACCGGCGAGGCCGAGGAGAACTGCGCGGTGATGGTGGCCGAGCAGCTGACCGATTATCTGGAAAACGGCAACATCCTTAATGCCGTTAACTTTCCCAATGTGGAGATGCCGCGTGAATCGGCCTATCGCGTGGCGATTGCCAATACCAATGTGCCTAACATGCTGGGCCAGATTTCCACCGCGATGGCGAATGCCGGACTCAATATTCATACCATGGTCAACAAATCCAGAGGTGAAATGGCCTACACCCTGGTGGACGTGGACAGCATCGTTCCCGATTCGGTAGTAAAGGAATTGTGTGCCATCACGGGCGTGCTGGCTGTGCGCTATTTACCCGCTGTTTAGTCATGGCTGAAGATTTGCAAAAAATTCGCACCGAAATTGATGCGCTGGATGTCGAAATCCTCAAGCTTGTCAACCAGCGTGCCGCTCATGCGCAAACTATCGGCCGTCTGAAAAACGGGACGGTATACAGGCCTGAACGCGAAGCTCAGGTGCTGCGCCGTATCAAGGAAATCAACCCCGGCCCCTTGTCAGACGAAACGGCAGCACGCCTGTTCCGCGAAATCATGTCGGCCTGTCTGGCGCTGGAAAAGCCCCTGTCAATTGCATTTCTGGGTCCCTTGGGCACATTCAGTCAGGCTGCCGCCCAGAAACAATTTGGCCATGCCGCTGCCGCTGCACCGTGTCTCTCGATCGATGATGTATTTCGTGATGTTGCTTCAGGCAATGCGGATTACGGCGTCGTGCCGGTGGAAAATTCGACTGAAGGCGCCATCAGCCGCACGCTGGATTTACTGCAGGACACCTCGTTGAAAATCTGTGGCGAGGTAGCGTTACGCATCCATCAGCATCTTTTGCGTAAACAGCCGGGGCTGGATGGCGTTTCGGCGCTGTACTCGCATAGCCAGTCTTTGGCGCAGTGTCATGAGTGGCTGAACAAGCATCTGCCCAATGTGCAGTGTATCCCCGTCGCGAGTAATGCCCAGGCGGCACGCATGGCAGCAGAGGATTCGGCAGTACTGGCCATTGCTGGGGATGCGGCAGCCGAGTTGTACGGGTTGCAGAAGCTGGCTGAAAATATTGAGGATGAACCCGATAACACCACGCGTTTTCTTGTCATTGGCCAACACGATGCGACACCTTCCGGACAAGACAAGACTTCCTTGCTGATGTCAGCACACAATCGACCCGGTGCGGTTGTGGAATTATTGCAACCGCTGGCGCGTCATGGCGTATCAATGACTAAATTTGAATCGCGTCCAGCCCGTTCCGGTTTGTGGGAATATGTGTTTTTTATTGACCTGGAAGGTCACCGCGATGAACCGCGGGTCGCTGCCGCATTGGCTGAATTACAGGATAAAGCCGCGTTTTTGAAAGTTCTTGGAGCCTACCCGGTAGGCGTTTTGTAGGCCGTAATAATGAATCTGTGTGATCTGTCCCCGCCATACGTGCGCGCCATTGCGCCGTATCAGCCCGGCAAGCCCATTGCTGAAGTTGCACGTGAACTCGGTCTGGCCGAGCGCGATATCGTGAAACTGGCATCCAATGAAAACCCGCTTGGTCCCAGCCCCAGGGCGCTGACAGCCATTGAAAATGCGCTTACCGGCATCGCGTTGTACCCGGATGGCAGCGGTTTTGAATTGAAAGCCGCTCTGACGCGCAAATTGGCTATCCCGGCGGAACAGATCGTGCTGGGCAATGGCTCCAACGATATACTCGAACAGGTAGCACGCGCATTCCTGGCACCCGGAGCCTCGGCGATATTTTCCAGGCATGCTTTCGCAATCTATGCACTGGCTACCCAGGCTGTCGGCGCCGAGGGCATAGAAACTGCGGCGCATGATTTCGGTCATGATCTGGATGCCATGCTGGATGCGATTCGTGCCGATACGCGAGTGATGTTCATTGCCAATCCCAACAACCCTACCGGCACCTGGCTGTCCAATGAGGCATTGCGGGCTTTCCTGCAGCGCGTGCCGGAGCGTGTCATTGTTGTGCTGGACGAGGCCTACGGAGAATATCTGCCGCCGCAGCAGCAGTCCGATGCCTTGGCCTGGCTGCAGCGCTTTCCGAATCTGGTGGTGAGCCGCACTTTCTCCAAGGCTTACGGCCTGGCCGGTTTGCGCGTAGGCTATGCACTTACCAGTCCTATGGTGGCGGATATGATGAACCGTGTCCGCCAGCCGTTCAATGTCAATAGCCTGGCGCTGGTTGCGGCGACTGCGGCGCTCGACGATACTGATTTCATCGCGCGTAGCTATGCATTAAATCAGCTCGGCATGCGCCAGATTATCCAGGGATTGCTGCTGTTGGGCCTGGAGTACATTCCATCGTTTGGTAATTTTCTGGCTATTCGCATCGGCAATGCAGCTGATATGTACCGGCGCTTGCTGGAAAAAGGCGTGATCGTACGGCCCATCGGCAATTACGCGATGCCTGAATACCTGCGCGTCAGCATTGGTCTGGCCGCTGAAAACACTCAATTTTTGCAGGCGCTGGAAAGCGCTCTTAAGGAGCAAGCATGATCGTTGTAATGAGCCCCGAGGCTACCGAAACCCAGATTGAAGGCGTAGTAAAAAAAATCAGGGAGTATGGCTGTGATACCAATATCTCGCGCGGCGTGGAACGCACGATCATCGGTGCCATCGGTGACGAGCGCAGCATCGATAAGGAACTGATTGACGCACTGCCGGGCGTGGAGCAGTCCATGCATATCGTCAAACCCTACAAGATTGTGGCGCGCGAGTGGCACAAGGAGAATAGCGTCATCGATATCAAGGGCATCAAACTCGGTGGCAATACGATTCAGGTGATAGGCGGTCCATGCTCGGTGGAAACGCAACAGCAGATGGACGACGCTGCCAAATTCGTCAAGGCAGCCGGGTGTCACCTGATGCGTGGTGGCGCATTCAAACCACGCACCAGCCCCTATGCCTTTCAGGGCAAGGGTGTGGAAGGCCTGGAAATGTTCCGCAAGGCGGCCGATGCGCAAGGCCTTCCCATCGTTACCGAACTGATGGATATCCGCATGCTCGACACCTTTCTGGAATGGGATGTCGACGTGATTCAGATCGGTACCCGCAGTATGCAAAATTTCGACCTATTGAAAGAAGTGGGGCGTACCCGCAAGCCGGTCATCCTCAAGCGCGGTATGTCGGCGACGGTTTCAGAATGGCTGATGGCGGCGGAATACATTGCTGCGGGCGGCAACCATAACATCATTTTCTGTGAGCGCGGTGTGCGTAGTTTCGAGACCTACTATCGCAACATGCTGGATGTGACGGCTATCCCGGTATTGAAAAAAGAAACGCATTTTCCGGTGATTGTCGATCCTTCGCATGCGGGCGGCAAGGCGTGGATGGTGCCGGCATTGTCGCGTGCGGCCATCGCCGCCGGTGCCGACGGCTTGCTGGTGGAAATGCACCCCAAACCCTGCGAAGCCTGGTGCGATGCCGATCAGGCATTGAACCCGGATGAACTGAAAAACCTGATGGGCGAGATCAAGGGGATTGCTCAGGTGTTGGGCCGGGATATTTAAATGTGGAGTTGTGGGGCACAGAGAGCACGGTGCTTCGTTTGCGAATCTCTAGCCCCGTAGCTAACATGTTTTCCAGCACAGTCTAGACAATGACCACACGCATCCACAAACTCGCCATATTCGGCGTCGGTCTGATCGGCGGTTCGGTTGCGCTGGCGTTGAAACAGGCAGCGTCGGTGGGCGAAGTGGTTGGCGTAGGGCGGAGCCGCGCTAATCTTGATACAGCACTCAAGCTGGGTATCATCGACCGCATCGCCACGACGACAGCCGAAGCCATGCAAGGTACGGATGTTGTGCTGCTCGCGGTGCCGGTTGGTCAAATGGCTGCCTTGATGCGGGAAATCGCGCCGCATATGGGGGCTGCAACGATTATTACCGATGCCGGTAGTACCAAGCAAAACGTGGCTGAATTGATGCAGGTGCATCTTGCTGCGCATTTGAAAAATTGTGTGCCGGGTCATCCCATTGCCGGGGCGGAAACCTGTGGTGCCCCGGCTGCACGCGCGGATTTATACCAAGGCAAAAATGTCATCCTCACGCCATTACCGCAATCGGATAAGACCGCAGTAGCAAAAGTGCGCGCGCTCTGGCAAGCGTGCGGCGCCAAACTGAGCGAAATGTCATTCGCGGAGCACGATGCCATCTTTGCCACAGTCAGCCATTTGCCGCATCTGCTGGCTTATACGCTGGTGGACATGATTGCCCGCCGCGGGAATGCCGACATGTTATTCGACTTCGCTGCCAGTGGTTTTCGCGACTTTACCCGTATTGCGGCCAGCAGCCCGGAAATGTGGCGCGACATCGCGTTGGCGAACCGGCCGGCATTGTTAACGGAAATTGAGCAGTACCAGGCCAGTCTGGAGCATCTGCGCGAGATGCTGGCGACAGAAGATGCCGCCGCGCTGGAGGCAATGTTCAAGCGCGCGCAAACAGCGCGTGTGCGCTGGCCCGGGAAATAATTACGCCGTATCGTTTTACTCGAACAATCTTCACATAAATTGATAATGGATTTTCTTGACCTCTCTCCGTTGATTCGTGCCCAGGGCCATATTCAGCTACCTGGTTCGAAAAGCATTTCCAACCGCATTCTGCTGCTGTCGGCGCTTGCGCAAGGCAGCACTGTTGTGAAGAACCTGCTGGATTCCGACGATACACGGGTGATGCTGAATGCGCTGTCCAGTCTGGGGGTGGGCTGGACGTACCACGAAGACACACAAGACTATGTCATACAGGGTGCAGGCGGGGCGTTTCCGGTCAAACAGGCCGTGCTGTCGCTGGGTAATGCAGGTACTGCATTCCGTTCGCTTACTGCGGCGCTGGCACTGTCCGGCGGCGATTACACGCTGCGTGGTGTGCCGCGCATGCACGAACGGCCCATTGGTGATCTGGTCGATGCCTTGCGCCAGCTCGGGGCGCAGATCGACTATCTTGAGAATCCCGACTTTCCGCCATTAAAAATTACGCCTGCGCAGTTGTCGAATACCCATGAAGTGACGGTGCGCGGTAATGTATCCAGCCAGTTTTTGACCGGCTTGTTACTGGCTGTCCCGCTTACCGGCAAGGCCATCACCATCCGAGTTATTGGCGAGCTGATTTCCAGACCTTACATCGAGATCACGCTGAACTTGATGCGTCGCTACGGCGTTGAGGTTGAGCGTGATGGCTGGCAGGCTTTCAGCGTGCCGGCAGGCCAGACTTATCGTAGTCCGGGTACGATTTATGTGGAAGGCGACGCCTCCTCGGCCTCCTATTTTCTCGCTGCGGGTGCCATCGGCGGCGGTCCGGTTCGGGTGGAGGGCGTAGGCAGCGCCAGCATTCAGGGTGACATTCGCTTTGCGGAGGGGCTGCAGCAGATGGGCGCCAGCATTACGATAGGTGAAAACTGGGTAGAGGTTTCCGCTCAGGGCCGTCTACATGGCATCGATGCTGATTTCAATCACATCCCCGACGCCGCGATGACCATTGCTGTGGTGGCACTGTTCGCTCATGGGCCGACCACCCTGCGCAATATCGGCAGCTGGCGGGTGAAGGAGACAGACCGTATTTACGCCATGGCGACGGAATTGCGCAAAGTGGGCGCCACTGTCGAGGAAGGAGCGGATTTTCTGCGGGTGACGCCGCCGGCACAGTTGCAGGCCGCAACCATCGATACTTACGACGACCACCGCATGGCGATGTGTTTCTCGCTGGTGACGCTGGGCGGCGTGAAAATACGGATTAACGATCCGAAATGTGTGAACAAAACGTTTCCGGGATATTTTGATGCGTTTGCTTCAATTACCGGGAATGCCGACATTCCGGTGATTGCGATTGATGGACCGTCCGCTTCCGGTAAAGGGACGGTCGCGGCGCTGGTTGCGCGTACTCTGGGGTTCCATTATCTGGATAGCGGAGCGTTATACCGTCTGACTGCGCTTGCAGCGCAAAAACATGGAATTGCACTGGATGACGAGCCTGCACTGGCTCAACTCGCACGCAATCTGAATGCGCGTTTTGAAGAAAATGAAATATGGCTGGATGAAGAGCGGGTAAGCGATGAGTTGCGCACGGAAATGATTGGTAATGGGGCATCCAAGGTAGCTGCATTGCCTGTGGTACGCGCGGCTTTGCTGGAGCGCCAGCGCGCTTTCCGCCAGGCGCCTGGCCTGGTGACCGATGGGCGGGATATGGGTTCGGTCGTATTTCCCGATGCTGCGGTTAAAATATTTCTGACAGCCAGTGCTGAAGAACGCGCGCAGCGCCGCTATAAGCAGTTGATGGAAAAAGGATTCAGTGCTAATCTTACAAACTTGCTCGAGGAATTACGCGAGCGCGACGCACGCGATGCGGCGCGCAGTATCGCTCCACTCAAGCAAGGCGCGGATGCCACCCTGCTGGAAACCACGCACCTGACTATCGACCAGGCGGTCGCCAGGGTGCTGGCTAGCTATCAGGCAAGGCAGTCCGGGCAAGGTGTCTGAACCCGACGTCGGGTACGGATTTTATTTAAAATTAACCCCGCATCTTATCGCGGATTTTTAGGCCTTTACTTTTCATGATGTCTACTGCTTCTTCATCTACCACCGAACCCAGTTTCGAAAGCTTTGCCGCCCTCTTTGAAGAGAGCTTGACGCGCCAGGAATTGCGCGCGGGCGAAGTCATTACCGCCGAAGTCGTGGCGATTGACGATAATTTCGTCACCGTAAACGCCGGGCTGAAATCCGAAAGCCTGATTGCTACTGAAGAATTCCGTGATGACCACGGTGAACTGGAAGTCGCGATAGGCGATTTCGTCAGCGTGGCCATTGAAATGCTCGAAGACGGCTATGGTTCGACCAAGCTGTCGCGCGACAAGGCCAAACGTCTGGCCGCCTGGATCAGCCTGGAGAAATCCATGGAAGACGGCGAAATCGTCACCGGCATGGTCAATGGCAAGGTCAAGGGTGGCCTGACGGTGATGGTGAACGGCATTCGTGCCTTCCTGCCCGGTTCGCTGGTGGATATCCGCCCGGTCAAGGACACAGCACCGTACGAAAACAAGGAAATGGAATTCAAGGTCATCAAGCTCGATCGCAAGCGCAACAACGTGGTGGTATCGCGTCGTGCCGTGCTGGAGCAGAGCATGGGTGCCGATCGCCAGGTGTTGATGGACAGTCTCAAGGAAGGCGCCATCGTCAAGGGCGTGGTCAAAAACATCACCGACTACGGCGCGTTCGTGGATCTGGGCGGCATCGACGGCCTGCTGCACATCACCGACATGGCCTGGCGCCGTGTCAAGCATCCGTCCGAAGTGGTGCAGGTGGGCGACGAAGTGGAAGCCAAGATTCTCAAGTTCGATCAAGAGAAAAACCGCGTTTCGCTGGGTATCAAGCAGCTCGGCGACGACCCGTGGATGGGCCTGTCACGCCGCTATCCAACCGGCACCCGCATGTTCGGCAAAGTGGCCAACCTGACCGACTATGGCGCGTTCGTGGAAATCGAGCCGGGTATTGAAGGTCTGGTACACGTCTCCGAAATGGATTGGACCAACAAGAACGTGCATCCTTCCAAAGTCGTGCAGCTGGGCGATGAAGTGGAAGTGATGGTGCTTGAGATAGACGAGGAACGTCGCCGTATTTCCCTGGGCATGAAGCAGTGCAAGTCCAACCCTTGGGATGATTTCGAAATGAATCACAAGAAGGGCGACAAGGTCAGCGGTCAGATCAAATCGATTACCGATTTTGGTGTATTCATTGGTTTGCCTGGCGGTATTGATGGCCTGGTGCACTTGTCAGACCTGTCCTGGAGCCAACCGGGCGAAGAGGCTGTGCACAACTTCAAGAAGGGTGATGAAGTTGAAGCCATGGTGCTGGCCATCGATGTTGAGCGCGAGCGGATTTCGCTGGGCGTGAAACAGATGGAAGGCGATCCTTTCAACAATTATGTCTCCACCTTTGACAAGGGCAGCATGGTCAAAGGCACAGTGAAATCAATGGATGCCAAAGGTGCCGTGATTCAGCTGGGCGAAGAAATCGAAGGTTATCTGCGTGCTTCCGAATTGTCGCGAGATCGCGTTGAAGATATTCGTACCCACCTCAAGGATGGCGACGAAGTTGAAGCAATGATCATCAATGTCGACCGCAAGAACCGCAGTATCAATCTTTCGGTGAAGGCCAAGGACAACGTTGAGCAGACCGAGGCAATGCAAAAACTGGCGGGTGACCAATCCGCAAGTACGGGAACGACAAGCCTGGGAGCGTTGTTGAAAGCCAAGCTTGATAATAAAAACCTCGAATCCTGAAAGGCGAGTTCATGACCAAGTCGGAGTTGATTGTGCGGCTAGCTGCACGCTATCCCCAGTTGGTCGTTACCGACGCTGAACTGGCGGTCAAGACCATACTGGATGCAGTTTCCAAGAGTCTCGCTGAAGGGGAGCGGATTGAAATCCGCGGGTTTGGCAGTTTTAGCCTGAACTATCGCCCCCCACGTTTGGGACGTAACCCTAAAACCGGTGAGAAGGTAGCGGTGCCGGAGAAGTATGTGCCTCACTTCAAGGCCGGGAAGGAACTGCGTGAACGCGTGGATTGCAAGTAGGAATGAGTTGGTAGTTTCAAGAGTTCGTGTGTGAATCGTAAACCCGGCTTTGATGATTTATACCGGGCTCAAAAAAACGGCATGTCGCAAGACATGCCGTTTTTTTATGTTCTAAGCAGTGCGCAAAGGTTAAAATCGGGCATTACCGGCGAGCGGGAGTGATTGATGCGTTATCTTGGGTGGGTATTGAAGTTTTTTTTGTTTATCCTGTTGCTTGGGTTTGCAGTAAAGAACAGTGAAGTCGTTACCCTGGCCTATTATCTCGGCTATGAATGGCAGGCGCCCCTGGTGCTGATCATATTGATGTTTTTTGTAGGCGGGGCAGTGGTCGGTGTTGCAGCATGCATGGGTTATCTGCTTCGGCAGCGCCGCGAACTGATGCATTTGCGCAAGCTGGTGGCGACGACACAGATCACTTTGCCTGATGAAATGCAGGAAAATCAAGTGGATGCAAAATAATAATGGAATTTGAACTTTGGTGGCTACTGGCCTTGCCGCTGTTTTTTGGTTTGGGATGGCTCGCTGCGCGGGTGGATATTCGCCACGCGATGAGCGAATCGCGCAGTCTGCCTGCCTCCTATTTCAAGGGGCTTAATTATCTCCTCAACGAGCAGCCCGATAAGGCCATCGAAGCGTTTATTGAAGTGGTCAGAGTGGATAGCGACACCGTGGATTTGCACTTTGCGCTGGGAGGGCTGTTTCGGAAGCGCGGCGAGGTGGAACGCGCCATACGCATGCACCATAATCTGGTCGAGCGCGATGACTTGCCGGATGAGCAAAAACTCAAGGCGCTGTCCGAGTTGGGACAGGATTATCTCAAGGCCGGAATCATCGATCGCGCCGAGCAAATTTTTAATCAGATGGAACAAACGGCGTACGCTGCCGAGGCACGTCAATTCCTGCTGGAAATTTACGTACAGGTGAAGGATTGGCACAAGGCCATCGCTGCGGCACGCGAACTCGCGCCGATTTCCAGCAAACCGTATCACGTCGAAATTGCGCATTATTTTTGCGAACTCGCCACCATTGAAAACGTTCATGGCCATCCCGAAGCCGGGCGCAAGTATCTTGAAGAGGCGCTGGCAGTTAACCGTAATTGCGTACGTGCCAATATGCTGTTGGGCGAAATTGAAGCCGCGAGCGGGGCGCATGAAGCAGCCATTGCGCTGTGGAAACGGGTGGAGGCCCAGAGCGGCGCATATTTGACGTTGATTACCGATCGGCTGATGGATTGCTACCGCATATTGGGGCGTGAAGAGGAAGGGTTGGCATGGTTGCGCGCGGCCCTGGCCCGGCATCGTACATTCGAGCTCTTCAACGCGGTTTTCGCCGGCACCCTTAAAATTCACGGTGCGGAAGCTGCCTACCAATTGGCTCAGGAGGAATTACGCCGTAGTCCGAGCCTGCGAGGTCTGGATCGTTATCTGGAGGCCGAGTTGCTGGACGCTCCGGCCGAGCGCCGTCAGGATCTGCAAATCATCAAGAGCTTGGTGTACAACTACAGTCAGCGCCAGTCCATGTATCAATGCGAAAAATGCGGTTTCAAGGCACGCAGCTTTTTTTGGCATTGTCCGGCATGTGGCAGCTGGGATAGTTTCCCGCCGCAGAAAAGGGAAGAATGAACGATCCAAAAATTATTGTGGCGCTGGATTATCCGGATGCCGGCAGCGCCATGGCGCTGGTCGCCCAACTCGACCCACAGCTATGCCGTCTCAAGGTCGGCAAACAATTATTCACCGCGGCAGGTCCCAGGCTGGTGGAATTGCTTGCCAACAAAGGATTTGCGGTGTTTCTTGACCTCAAGTTCCATGATATCCCCACCACTGTGGCGCTTGCCTGCAAGGCCGCGGCAAGCCTCGGCGTGTGGATGATGAACGTGCATGCGCTGGGCGGCAGCACCATGATGCGCACCGCACGTGAAGCGCTCGGGGAGTCGGCCCAGCGCCCGCTGCTGATTGCAGTGACGCTCCTCACCAGCATGAATGAACAGGATATGCAGGAGATTGGTCTAGCCGGTAACCCAAAAGAGGCCGTATTGCGTCTGGCATCCTTGACCCATGCAGCCGGGCTGGACGGTGTGGTCTGTTCAGCGCAGGAGGCCAGCCTGCTTAAGCACAGCATCGGGCAGGCTTTTTGTCTGGTCACACCCGGCATACGCCCGGCCATGGCCGCATCGGGAGATCAGCAGCGCGTCATGACGCCCGCCGCAGCACTGGCTGCAGGCTCGGATTATCTGGTAATCGGCCGGCCGATTACCCAGGCGACGGACCCGCTCAAGGCTTTGCAGGACATCTACACCGAAATATCTAACGAGGAGAACACATGAAAATAACAGTCATTGGAACAGGCTATGTCGGCCTGGTCAGTGGAACCTGTCTGGCCGAAGTCGGCAACGACGTGCTGTGCCTGGATGTGGACGCCAAAAAAATTGCCATCCTGCAGGACGGCGGCATTCCCATTTATGAGCCCGGTCTGGAGGACATGGTCAAGCGCAACGTGGCTGCCGGCCGTTTGCGTTTTACCACCGATGTCGAAGCCGCAGTGCATCACGGTGCGATCCAGTTCATTGCGGTGGGCACGCCGCCGGACGAGGATGGCTCCGCCGACCTGCAGTATGTGGTCGCGGCGGCGCGCAACATCGGTAAATACATGACTGAATACAAACTGGTGGTGGATAAATCCACTGTTCCAGTTGGTACTGCCGACAAGGTGCGTGCGGCATTGCAGGAAGAGCTCGACCGGCGCGCGGTCAAACTGGAATTCGGCGTTGCTTCCAATCCGGAATTCCTCAAGGAAGGTGCCGCGGTAGAGGACTTCATGCGCCCGGACCGCATCGTCATCGGTACCGACAACGAGCATGCTACACAGCTGTTGCGTACCTTGTACGGGCCGTTTCAGCGCAACCGCGAACGCCTCATCAGCATGGATATCCGCTCCGCTGAGCTGACCAAATATGCGGCCAATGCGATGCTGGCGACGCGCATTTCGTTCATGAACGAGCTCGCCAATCTGGCGGAAAAACTCGGTGCGGACATCGAAAACGTGCGTCACGGCATCGGCTCCGACCCGCGCATTGGCTATCACTTCCTCTATCCCGGTTGCGGCTACGGCGGTTCGTGCTTCCCCAAAGACGTGCAGGCGTTGCGCCGTACTGCGGATGAATACGGCGCGCCGATGCACGTCATCGATGCGGTGGAAACCGCCAACGATGCGCAAAAACGCGTACTGCTGGACAAAATCATTGCGCGTTTTGGCAATGATTTGAAAGGCAAGACTTTTGCTGTCTGGGGATTGTCATTCAAGCCCAACACCGATGACATGCGCGAAGCGCCCAGTCGTGTACTGATGGAAGGTTTGTGGGAGCGTGGTGCCAAAGTGGTGGCGCATGATCCGGCTGCTGCCCATGAAACGCATCGTATTTATGGCGATCACCCGCAATTGCAACTGGTGGATAACCCCATGGATGCCTTGCAGGATGCGGATGCGCTGGCGATCGTCACTGAGTGGAAAGTGTTCCGCAGCCCCGATTTCAATGCGGTGAAAGCCGCTCTGAAGACACCGCTGATTTTCGATGGCCGCAATCTGTATGAGCCGGCTACCATGCGCGCGGCCGGTTTTGAATATCTTGCCATCGGCCGCCAATGAAACCGGCTCCGCTATTGACGGATGCGCGCATCCTGGTAGTGGGCGATGTCATGCTGGACCGCTACTGGTTCGGCGATGTGGCGCGGATTTCGCCCGAAGCGCCGGTGCCGGTGGTCAAGATCAACCGGCAGGAGGAGCGCCTCGGCGGTGCCGCCAACGTCGCCCGCAATGCCGCAGCGCTGGGTGCAAACAGCACCCTGTTATCCGTTGTCGGCGACGACGAAGCCGGTGCGGCTGTTGCCCGTCTGTTGCAGGAAGATGGCATTCACGCCAGCCTGCATCAGGATGTCACGTTGGCAACCATCATCAAGCTGCGTGTTATCGGTCGTCAGCAGCAATTACTGCGTATTGATTTCGAAACGCCACCCAGTGATGCCGTGTTGTCCGACAAGCTGGAGCGCTTCCATGCCATGCTGGCGGATTACGCGCTGGTGATTTTGTCCGATTATGGCAAGGGCGGCCTGACTCACATTGAAGCCATGATTGCTGCCGCCAATGCGCGCGGCATTCCTGTACTGGTCGATCCCAAAGGCGACGACTATGCGCGCTACCGCAACGCGACTCTGCTTACCCCCAACCGCAGCGAATTCCGCGACGTGGCGGGAAGCTGGAAAAACGAGAACGAATTCCGCGCCAAGGCCGAAGCATTGCGGCTGGAACTGAACCTGAAAGGCCTGCTGGTTACACGCAGCGAAGAGGGCATGACCCTGTTTACCGCTACGGGCGTATTTCACCAGCCTACCGAAGCCCAGGAAGTGTTTGACGTGAGTGGAGCGGGTGATACCGTGATTGCCACGCTCGGGGTGATGCTGGCAGCCGGTCAGACACTGGAGGCATCCGTTACCTGGGCCAACCGGGCCGCGGGTATTGTGGTGGGTAAACTAGGCACAGCCGTGGTGCTCCCGCAAGAACTATTCATCGAAGACAAGGAATAAGCATGTATTACGTAGTGACGGGCGCAGCCGGCTTTATCGGCGCAAACATTGTCAAAGCGCTGAACGAGCGCGGTATCACCGACATCATCGCGGTGGATAACCTCACCAAAGCGGACAAATTCAGGAATCTTACCGACTGCGAAATCGCGGATTACCTCGACAAGCGCGAGTTTCTTGAGCTCATCCACTCGAACGGGCTGGACGGAGAAGTCGCCGCGATATTCCACGAAGGCGCATGTTCCGACACCATGGAAACCGATGGCCGTTACATGATGGAGAACAACTATCGCTATTCGCTGGACCTGCTTAATTTCTGCCAGGAAACCGACGCGGCTTTTCTGTATGCCTCATCCGCCTCGGTCTATGGCGCCGGTAGCATATTCAGCGAACAGCGCGCGCATGAATCGCCGCTCAACGTCTACGGCTATTCCAAGTTCCTGTTCGATCAGGCAGTACGCCGCATGTGGCACGATAAAACGGCGCAGATTGCCGGGTTTCGCTATTTCAACGTGTACGGCCCGCGCGAACAGCACAAGGGGCGCATGGCTTCGGTGGCGTTTCACTTTTTCAACCAGTATCAGGCCAACGGCAAGGTCAAGCTGTTCGAAGGTTGCGACGGCTACGCCAATGGCGAGCAGCGCCGTGATTTTGTGTCCATCGAAGACGTGGTCAAGGTCAACCTGTGGTTTCTCGATCACCCCGGCCAATCTGGCATATTCAATCTCGGCACCGGCCGCAGCCAGACTTTCAATGATGTTGCCGTGGCCGTGATTAATACCTGCCGCGCCCATGCCAACGAAGCGCCGCTGGATCTGGCAACCCTGCAAGCCCAGGGCATCATCGAATACATGGATTTTCCCGAAGCGCTCAAGGGCAAATACCAGAGCTTTACCCAGGCCGATATCTCCGCGCTGCGCGAGGCCGGCTACGACGCACCGTTGCTGACCGTGGAACAGGGCACGGCGCGTTATGTCGAGGTGTTGCGCGCCAAACAGGGGATGTAGCCATGCCGCACTTTAAAACCATCGAAGACTTCGTCGGCAACACGCCATTGGTGCGGCTGAAACGCATGCCGGGCGCAACCAGCAACACCATTCTGGTCAAGCTGGAGGGCAACAATCCGGCCGGTTCGGTGAAAGACCGTCCGGCGCTGTTCATGATCCGGCACGCCGAAGCCCGCGGCGAGATCAAGCCCGGCGACACCCTGATCGAAGCCACCAGCGGTAATACCGGTATCGCGCTGGCGATGGCCGCTGCCATGCGCGGTTACAAGATGATCCTGGTCATGCCCGAGCACCTGTCCATCGAGCGGCGCCAGACCATGCGCGCCTTCGGTGCCGAAATCGTGCTGACGCCGAAAGCAGGTAGCATGGAAGCCTCCATCGACCTCGCCAACGCAATGCAGGCGGCAGGGCAAGGCATCATCCTCGACCAGTTTTCCAATCCGGACAACCCGCTCGCGCACTATGAAGGCACCGGCCCGGAAATCTGGCGCGATACCGAAGGCAGCATCACTCATTTCGTCAGCAGCATGGGCACTACCGGCACCATCATGGGTACCTCGCGCTATCTGAAAGAGCAAAACCCGGCGATCCAGGTGGTCGGCGTGCAGCCCAAGGACGGCGCGCAAATCCCCGGCATCCGCAAATGGCCGGAGGCCTATCTGCCGAAAATCTGCGATTTCTCGCGCATCGACCGGATGATCTACGTCGGCCAGCACGACGCCGAAGAAACCACCCGGCGCCTGGCGCGCGAGGAGGGCATCTTCGGCGGCGTATCCTCCGGCGGTGCGCTGTGCGCGGCACTGGAGTTGTCGAAGCAGGTGGAAAATGCCGTGATCGTTTCCATCGTGTGTGACCGCGGCGACAGGTATCTATCGACCGGCGTGTTTCCGGCCTGATACAGTGCAAGGCATCCAATTCAACCGCGCTCGGGAGAAGCTATGAATCGCACTCAGGCTTTGCAATTGCTGACTCTACACAAATCCGAATTGATGAGGCGCTTCGGGGTGACTGACCTGGCTTTGTTCGGATCCACCGTACGAGATGCGGCGCGCACCGATAGCGATGTCGATGTGCTGGTTGCGTTTGATGGCCCGGCGACGTCCGCGCGTTATTTTGGCGTGCAGTTTTATCTGGAAGACTTGATGGGATGTCCGGTAGATCTGGTGATCTGACAAGGCCCTGCGCCCGGAATTGCGACCTTACATCGAAAATGAGGCTGTCCATGTCTGAACGCGCCTGGCGGTTTTACCTTGACGACATGATCGGTTTTGCCGATTCAAACCGGATTCCTGCATAGCACGACGCGCGGCTGCGTATCAGCGCATCGCCTTGGCACAGCAGCCAATACAAGAACAGAAAGTATCATGCCCACACTCAACTGGATCGGCAAGGAAGCCGTCGTCAAACACCACAAGGATGTGCCGTTCCGCCTGCTGGAGCCGGTGCCGGAGCTGTCCTGCGGCGATGCCGGCAGCGGTAACCTGATCGTGCAGGGCGACAACCTGCATGCGCTCAAGGCTCTACTGCCGCGCTACGCCGGGCAAGTGAAGTGCATCTACATCGACCCGCCGTACAACACCGGCAACGAAGGTTGGGCCTACAACGACAACGTCAACAGCCCGGAGATTCGCAAATGGCTGGGCGAAACGGTGGGCAAGGAAGGCGAGACACTGGACCGTCACGACCGCTGGCTGTGCATGATGTATCCGCGGCTGGTGCTGCTGCGGCAGTTTTTGCGTGAGGACGGAGCGATTTTTATTTCCATCGACGACAACGAAGTGGCGTCACTACGGCTGTTGATGGATGAGATTTTTGGGGCAAAGAACTTTATTGCCACGGTGCTCTGGCAGAAAGTTTATTCGCCCAAGAATTCTGCTCGACACCTTTCAGAAGATCATGACTATGTAATTATCTACGCAGCCAAAGCTGAAATTTGGAAGCCGAATCTTCTCCCACGAACAGAAGAACAGGATGCTGCGTACAAGAACCCAGACAAGGACCCGCGTGGGGTCTGGAAAACCAGCGATCTGTCAGCGCGAAATTACTACTCGGGCGGAACATACTCCGTTAAATCACCATCAGGCCGAGTGATTGACGCGCCACCGAAAGGACGCTACTGGACGATTTCAAGAGAACGTTTTGATGAGCTAAATCTGGATAACCGTATTTGGTGGGGAAAGGACGGTAGTGCCATTCCGCAAACAAAACGCTTCCTGCACGAAGTCAAAGATGGCCGAGTCCCACAAACGATGTGGTTCTACAACGAGGTCGGACACTCGCAAGAAGCCAAGAAAGAACTACTAGAACTGGTGGAATTCGACACTTCAGACGATGTGTTTATCACGCCAAAACCTACCCGCCTGATCCAGCGCATCCTGCAAATCGCCACCGACAAGGACTCGCTCATCCTCGACAGCTTCACTGGTTCCGGCACCACCGGTCACGCCGTGCTGAAACAAAACGTAGAGGACGGGGGCACCCGCCGTTTCATCCTGGTCGAGATGGACGACAACATCGCGCGGAACGTCACCGCCGAGCGCGTCAAGCGCGTAGCGAAGGGCTACACTAATGCCAAAAGCAATACCGTCGAAGGCTTGGGCGGCGGCTTCCAGTTTTGCCGCCTGTCCAGCGAACCGCTGTTCACCGCCGAGGGCCAGATTCGTCCCGATGTGCGTTTTGCTCAATTGGCCGAGTTCGTCTGGTTCGCCGAGACCGGTACGGGCTTTCAAATCCCCCCCAGCTCCCCTTTGTCAAAGGGGGGAGACGGCGCAGGTGACGGGGGGATGGTGTCGCCCTTGCTCGGCGTGCACGAGGGCCGCGCCATCTACCTGCTCTATAACGGCATCCTCAAGGATAAATCGGTCGGCGGCGGCAACGTGCTGACCGGCCCGGTGTTCGACGTGTTGCCCAGGTTCGACGGCCCGAAAGTGATTTACGCCGCCGCCAACCGCATGGGCGCACGCGCCGCGCGCGAGGCCATCACCTTCAAGCAGACCCCTTACGCGCTGGAGGTGTAGGGATGGAAACCAAGCCGCGCGTTCTCATCATCGCCGGGCCAAATGGCGCAGGTAAAACCACCTTTGCGCGTGAGTTTTTGCTCAATGAGGCACATTGTCCGGTGTTCGTTAACGCTGATCTGATTGCTGCGGGGCTGGCGCCTTTTGCGCCTGAAACAGCGGCGCTTCGTGCCGCACGGCTGATGCTGAACGAGCTGGTGCGACTGGCCGCAGCACGTGTCAGTTTCGCGTTTGAAACAACCTTGGCGGGACGTGGTTACCTTCGATTGATTCGACAATGGCAGCTTGCCGGTTACCATGTAGGGGTGATTTTTCTGCAACTGGACACGCCTGAAACGGTAATCCGCCGTCGTTTTGTTGCGGGGCAAGAGAATTTTGCACACCGTTATGCGCCTGCGGTCGATTTTTGGGTACTGTATGACAATGCTGGCGAGCGGCCGGTGTTGCTGGATTGGAGTGAAAAAACATGAGTAGGCGCTCTCTCGATGAAGCTAAAAATGCTGACCTGCGCGGTTCGTTCCAGGCGCTGCAACGTGCAGCAAGACGTGCCCGCGAACTGGCGATGCAGACCGGCACTGCGATCGTGATTAGCCGTGGTGGCAAGCTGGAATATCTCATCCCCGAAGTGCAACGGATTGGCGGGCTTAATGCGCAGCAACCGCCCGCTGATTATGGTGACAAGGCGTGACCGGCTTCGCCCCGAAAACCTACCAGTCGCAAGTGCTCGAAAGCGTGCAAGCCTATTTCCAGGCCTGCCACGAACTGCCGTCGCCGTCGATTGCTTTTACCGCCACCACCGAACGGCTGTGGGGGCGCGGCCTGGCTTACAACCCGCTGCCGGGCTTTCCGGCTGATATGCCGTACTTTTGCCTGCGCGTGCCGACCGGCGGCGGCAAAACCTGGCTGGCGGCGAAAAGCGTGGCGCTGGTCAATACGCACCTGCTGCGCTGCGAGCACAGCGTCATCCTGTGGCTGGTGCCATCGAAGCCGATCCGCGAGCAGACGCTGCGCGCCTTGCGCGACCGTCATCATCCCTATCACATCGCCTTGCGTGAGGCCGGCCCGATCACGGTGCTGGACCTGGATGAAGCCAGGAGCGTGACCCGCGCCACGCTGGACACTTCGACCACCATCATCGTCGCCACCCGGCAGGCGTTTCAGGTGGAAGATGAGGAGTGCCGCAAGGTGTATCAGTCCAGCGGCGCGCTGATGCATCACTTCGACAACCTGGCACCGGCGCAGCGCGGCGAATTGCTCAAGGACGGCCAGGGCGCCGAGCAGACCACGCCGTATTCACTGGTCAACGTGCTGCGCCTGCGGCGGCCGTTCGTGGTGGTCGATGAGGCGCATAACAGCCGCACCGAACTGGCGTTCGACATGCTGGCGCGCTTTCGCCCCGGTGGCGTGATGGAACTCACCGCCACGCCGGACCTGGAGCGCACGCCGAGCAATGTGCTGCACAGCGTGTCGGCCGCCGAGTTGAAGGCGGAGGAAATGATCAAGCTGCCAGTGGTGCTGGAAACCGAGCCGAACTGGCAGCAGTGCCTGGCCGATGCCATCGGCCGCCGTGACGCCCTGCACAAACTGGCCGATGAAGAGCGCCGCGCGGGTGCGGCCTATCTGCGGCCGCTGGTGCTGATTCAGGCCGAGCCACGCCGGGCTGGCGTGGAGACGCTGGATTTCGAGCGGGTGCGCAATGAGCTGATCAGCAACCATCGCATTCCGGCGCAGGAAATCGTGGTCGCCACGGGCGAGGAAAAAGGCCTGGAAAAAATCGAGGCCGACTACAAACTGGGCATTGCCGACCCGGCCTGTCCGGTGAAGTTCGTCATCACCCAGAAGGCACTGGCCGAGGGCTGGGATTGCCCGTTCGCCTACATTCTGGTGAGCATGGCGTCGCTGCATTCAGCTACCTCGGTCGAGCAGTTGCTCGGGCGGGTACTGCGGCAGCCGGGCGCCCGCCATCGGGAAAGCCGCCCGCTCAATCAATCCTATGCCTTTGTGGTGTCGCGCAACTTTGCGGAAACGGCAAGCGCACTGCGTGACCGCCTGGTGGCCGGTGCGGGATTCGAACGGCGCGAGGTGAGCGAGTTCGTGACGGCAGCCAGGCGCGAGCAGGCGCGGCTCGATCTGGAAGGCTACGCCGGGCGCGTGGTGGTGCGGCCGGTGGCGATCACCTTATCCGAAAAACCCGACCTCAAGCGCGTGCCCAAGTCCCTCCGCGACAAGGTGAGCTGGGATGGCAAGCTCAATACGCTGACCATCAGTACGCCACTGACCCAGGACGAGACAGCGGTGCTAGCGGCGTCGGTTACGTCCGAGGCCGCCGCTGCGGCCATTGCGGAAGCAGCCGAAATCAGCCGCACTACGGCCATCGAATTCTTTCAGACACCGGCGGAACTGGGCGAACGTTTCCGCATTCCGCAACTCGCCCTGCGCATGCATGGTGAGCTTGCTTTGTTCGATGATATGGAAGTGCTGGAATACCCGTGTGAACTCTCGCTCTACGATGCGATGCCGGGCGCCGACGACATGGCCGCGCTGGGTGCGGGCTTGAAAGTCTCCGAGGGCGGTGAGATCGATGTGGACGCCGCTAGCGGCAAAATGGTTTCGCGCTTTCTGCCGGAACTGCAACGCGATCTGGGCCTGGCTTATCAGCCGGAGCATTGGGATGCGGTACGCCTGGCAACCTGGCTATGCCGCAATCTGCCTGAGCCATCACTCACCCATGCAGCCAAACAGGCCTTTGTCGCCGCCTGGCTGACCGAATTGCTGCGCCGGGACGATTTCACGCTGGCCCGCGTCAATCTGCAGAAATTCATGATCCGCAACCTGATCGAAGCGCGCATCCGCGAGTTGCGCAAGCAGGCCATTGGCAAAGCCTTCCAGCAGATTCTGTTTGGTGACGATGCGGCTGCGCGTGTGGCCGTCAGCGATGTGTATGTGTTCGAATTCCATTCCCAGGCCTATGCGCCCAGCCGCGACTACGACGGCCGCTTCGGCCGCTTCGATTTCCGCAAGCACTTCTACGGCCGCATGGGTGACTTCGACAGCAAGGAGGAATTCGATTGCGCTTGCTGGCTGGATATGCAGGCACAAAATGGGGGCATCCTGTTCTGGGTGCGCAATCTGGTTCGGCGTGAGGGCTGTTCCTTTTTTCTACAGAAAGCCAATGGCCGTTTCTATCCCGACTTTCTGTGCAAGTTGCCTGGCGACGTCACGCTTGCTGTCGAGTACAAGGGGGCTGACCGCTGGACCGATGCGGAAGATGATCGAATCATCGGTGGTCTTTGGGCCGGGCTTTCCGCCGGGCGCTGCCGCTTTGTGATGTTAAAGGACAGGCAGTGGGACGCGATCGAGATGAACCTTGGACAGGAAAACCCCGATGCATAATGTTCGATGCGTTGCCAGCAGCGCGAAACCGGTTACGACTAATCCCAATGGCTAAAGCAAAAACTCTCTATTCCTGCACCGAATGCGGCGACACCTTGAGCAAGTGGCAAGGCCAATGCCCATCCTGCAAAGCCTGGAACACGCTGGTGGAAACCATCGCCGAGGCCGCTGCACCGTCGCGTTACAGCGCATTGTCGGTGGTGAGCGAGGTGGTATCGCTGGCGGAGGTGGAGGCAGTCGAAGACGAGCGCGTCGCAACCGGTATCAGCGAACTCGACAGGGTGCTGGGCGGCGGCGTGGTGAAGGGCGGGGTGGTGCTGATCGGCGGCGATCCTGGCATCGGTAAATCGACGCTGCTGTTGCAGGCGCTGTCCGGCATGAGCGCGGCGCATAAAACCTTGTATGTGAGCGGCGAGGAATCGGCGCGGCAGATTGCCTTGCGCGCGAGCCGTTTGCAACTGGACGCGGACGGACTGCAGTTGCTGGCGGAAATCCAGCTTGAAAAAATTCTCGCCACGCTCAACCAGCACAAGCCATTCATCGCGGTGATCGATTCGATCCAGACAGTGTATTCCGAGGCGCTGCAATCGGCACCCGGTTCGGTGGCGCAGGTGCGCGAGTGTGCGGCGCAGTTGACGCGCTATGCCAAGCAGACCGGTACGGTGATTTTTCTGGTCGGCCACGTGACCAAGGAAGGCGCCTTGGCCGGGCCGCGCGTGCTGGAGCACATCGTCGATACGGTGTTGTATTTCGAGGGCGATACCAGTTCGGCGTTCCGCCTGGTGCGGGCGTTCAAGAACCGCTTCGGCGCGGTGAACGAACTGGGTGTGTTCGCGATGACCGACAAGGGGCTGAAAGGCGTATCCAACCCGTCGGCGATTTTCCTGTCCGGGCATAGTGCCGACGTACCCGGATCGTGCGTGATGGTGACCCAGGAGGGCACGCGCCCCTTGCTGGTGGAGATTCAGGCGCTGGTGGAGTCGTCGCCGTCGCCCAATCCGCGCCGGTTGAGCGTGGGGCTGGAACAGAATCGGCTGGCGATGCTGCTGGCCGTGCTGCACCGCCATGCGGGACTGGCGTGTTACGACCAGGACGTGTTCATCAATGCCGTGGGCGGGGTGCGTATCAACGAGCCGGCAGCGGATTTACCGCTGTTGTTGGCGATAGTTTCATCCTTCAAAAACAAGGCAATGCCGGATAAACTTGTAGTGTTTGGCGAGGTTGGCCTGGCGGGAGAAATCCGCCCGGTGCAGCGTGGGCAGGAGCGCTTGAAAGAGGCCGCCAAGCTGGGCTTCAGCCGAGCGATCGTGCCTGCGGCCAACAAACCGCGTCAGGCAATTCCAGGTATGGAGATTATCGGAGTGGAGCGCTTGCAGGATGCGGTGGCGTATCTGCGTGAGCACGGATAGACAGCGTTGAATCAACTATTTTCTTGCGCCAGTTTGCGCTTTTCTTTTTCAAGACGTTTGATCTGGTGGGTGGCCATCACCACATCGGGGTGAAGCTTGGTAAATTTGGTCAATAATTCCGCGCGCTTGGCAATAAGCGACTGAATTTTTTTATCCAGCTTCGCAATGGCAAGATGATTGGGTCGTCTTTTTTTTGCAGACTCAAGCGGATTTTCCAGTTTTGAAAAGAGTTTCTGGACGTCGGCCGGTTGATTGCTTGAAGTGGATGGCACAGGCACGGTGACGATTGATTTGACGTAACGTGTGACATGAGGTGGATGATCATTCGTACTGACAGTCAGTGCAATGATGGCCAGTACAGCTACAATGGCGATTCCCATGCTGAACATGCTCAGCAATGTGCGTACCATGGCTTTATCGATATGCCTGGTTTGCTGCTGCAGTGTTGCTAGCGTGTCTGCTGAAGCGGTAATGGGTTGGACAACAGCTGTGGCTGTAACACCGCGTAATGCGCGTAAATCGGCAGCCATCTCACGCGCGGTTTGATACCGTTCGGCAGGTCTTTTTGCCAATGCGCGCATGACAATGCGGTCAAATGGCTCCGGCACATTATTGCTTACACGGCTGGGAAAGGCGGGCTCGAAGTTCATGATGTTGTAAAGAATGGTACCCAGGTCGTCGCCGGTAAACGGCGCGTGTCCGGTAAGCATTTCGTACAACACGATTCCAAGTGAGAACACATCGCTGCGGCCATCCACCGCTTTGCCCTGGACCTGTTCAGGTGACATGTAACGGGGCGACCCAAGCAGGCTCCCCTCGCCGAGCTGCTCGCTGGTCGGAATCTGGGCAATGCCGAAATCGGTAATTTTGACGATTCTGCCGCTCCGCATCAGGATGATGTTGGCGGGTTTGATATCGCGATGAATGACGCCATGCTGGTGTGCATAAGCGAGGCCATTGGCAATCTGCAAAGTAATGTGTGCTATACGCTCGATAGACAGCCGGATGTGGTTATCGAGCAGCATGTCGAGCGACTCGCCTTCCAGATACTCCATCGCAATGTATGCACTGCCGTCGGTTTCACCGACGTCATAGATCGTGACGATGTTGGGATGATTGAGGCGGCCTGCTGACTTGGCTTCACGGTAGAAGCGCTCTTTGAATAACTGGTGTGCCTGGTGAGAAAGATCGATTCGTATGGTTTTGAGTGCGACGGTACGCTCGATCAGCGGGTCATGCGCCTTGTAAACAGTACCCATCGCGCCGTGGCCGACTTCGGCAGCAATTTCATAGCGCCCCAGTTTGAACTGCGGCATATCGGCGAGTTGGGCGTGTGTTTCAGGCATTATTCAATTCGATTGTCCGGCCTTTTACCGCGGCACTGTCTGCACCCATCAAATACAGGTATGCCGGCATCAGATCGGGCATTTGCGGTAGCGTGTCCGGGTCCTCACCAGGATGGGTCCGGCGGCGTTTGGGTGAGGCTACCGGTCCGGGGATCAAGGTATTGATGCGCATGTTCGGGTAGAGTATCTCCCATTCCTGGGTCCATATCTGGGTTAAAGGTTCAACGCCCGCTTTGGATACCGCATAGCCACCCCAGTAAGCCGCCGGGTGGTGGCCGTGTGATTCGCCGGTCAGGATGATCGAGGCGCTGGGTGACTGTTTGAGTAGCGGCAGACACGCACGGGTCAGCGCAAAGGGCGCAATCAGGTTGACACGCATCAGGTTGAGCCATTGCTCCGTGGTTTGCAGTTCAAGCGGGCAAGCGCTGTAAAACATGGCAGCATTATGAAGGATACCATCCAGTCGTTTGAGTTGCATGCCGATTGAGCCGGCCAATCCTTCATAAGCCTGATCATCCGCAACATTCAGATCCAGCGGAATAATGGCGGCTTGCGCATGGCCTGCTGCCTCGATTTCATCATATACCTGTTCAAGCTTGGGTATGTCGCGCCCATGCAGAATAACGGTAGCGCCATGTGCTGCATAGGCAAGCGCGGCTTCACGTCCAAGGCCTTGGCCTGCGCCGGTAACCAGAATGACGCGGTCTTTCAATAAATCCGAGGGAGCTTTATAGTTTTTCATGCTGGATCCAGTATTAATTGTGCACATTTTACGCCACTTCTTATTGCAGCTTCGAGTGTGGCCGGATATTCGCTGGCAGTGTAATCCCCTGCCAAAAAAAAATTTTTGAGTGCGGTGATCTGTGTCGGACGCTTTATACCGGCGTCACACGAATATGTAGCGCGCTTTTCGACAACGACTTTATGCCAATGCGGTGTGGGTAACTTGCCTAGCGCGCCGCGTAATTCCCTATCCACTTGTTGCGCCAATAAGGCTGCATCCAGTTTGCGATGGTGTCCTTCGGCACTGATCACCACGGCTAAAAGGCCGTGCTGTCCGTGTGTCATACCCCGGTCGAATACCCATTGGGATAGGCCGCCTGTGAGGCCCAACATTGGTTTGGCGAGGCTTACTTCGGCCGGATATTGTAAATATACGGTGGCGATCGGTTGGTAGTGAAAAGCTTCGATCAGGGTCCGTGTTCCATTCAGCCCTCCCAAACCATCCAGCAGACGCAATGCCTGATGGGGCGCCACGGCGCAAATAACGTGGCTGAAATGATCACCGTGCAAAAAAAAGCCATCAGCGGTTTTCTCAATCGCATCCACAGTTTTTCCGGTAGTGACATTGCCGCCGTGGGCGCGTACAAACTCTGCAGCGGGTTGTGGAAACAAGGCGGTGAGATCGCGTGCGGGAAAAACCAGATCGCTATCGCTGCGCCGGCGTGTCAGGCTATCGCGTAATACATTGAGAAATATTTGCGCAGAAGCGATGGAAACCGGTGTGTTCAGCGCGGCGATACAAAGGGGTGCCCATAGCTTATCCATCAGTGCCGGTGGCTGGGCATGAAGCTTCAGCAACTGCGCAACCGGCATATCCCGCCTTAATTTAAAATGCTTGCGACGTTGCGACAACATGAAACGGATGGCGGCAAAACGTTCACTTGCGCCCAGGCCGCGTGCGGTCAGTAATGCCAGCAGGGTATTTAATGGTGCAGGCAGGTAAGGTGCGGAAAGCCGCAAGCCGTTCAGAATATGCAATTCCAGGGGACGCCGCAACCACGCTGTCTGTGCCGGTGCGACCAGTTCGACCAGGCGCAAGGTTTCGCTGTAAGCCCCCAGCAGCAAGTGCTGCCCGTTATCCAGGCAGATATCATTCAGCATGACCCGGCGCGCACGCCCCCCCAGGGTTTTGCCGGCTTCGAATACGGTTGTTTTTATTCCGTTCTGTGCCAGGGTCACCGCAGCAGCCATGCCTGCGTAACCACCGCCAATAATGGCGACGTGCCGTGTCAAGTTTTCATCCAGGTGCGCCACGCGATCCACAGTTTGCGCAACGGGGTGAGTGCCGTGCGCTGAGTAAGCACCTTGAATCCCTCGCCGCGAATTTCCTCCAGCAGGGTACGATAGATACCGGCCATCACCAGCCCGGTGCGCTGCGCCTTGCGATCTGTCTGAGGCAGGGCGGCAAAGGCTTGTTCATAGAATTGTTGAGCACGCTGGTACTGAAATTCCATCAATTGACGAAAATTATCGGTTTCGCGGGCGTTGAGGATGTCCGCGGCACTCACGTTGAATTGTTCCAGCTCATCCATGGGCAGATAAATACGATTGCGGCGGGCGTCTTCGCCTACATCGCGAATAATGTTGGTGAGCTGAAACGCCAGCCCCAGATCTGCTGCGTAACGCAGCGTGGCACGTTCTGTATGCCCGAAAATTACTGCGGACAGTTCGCCCACTACCCCAGCTACCCTGTGGCAATAGAGCCGTAACGATTTGAAATCGGCATACCGGTGCTGAGTCAAATCCATTTCCATGCCGTCGATGATTTCCAGCAGTTGCTCGGCCGGCAGGTCGAACTGCTTGATGACTGGAGACAAGGCTTGGCTGACAGGGTGATGAGGTTCACCGCGGTACAGGCCGGCCACTTCGGTGCGCCACCAGGCCAGCTTGGTACGTGCTACGGTAGTGTCGGTACACTCATCGGCGATATCGTCCACTTCGCGGCAGAAGGCATAAAGCGCGACGATGGCACGGCGCTTGAGGGGTGGCAGGAACAGGAAGCTGTAATAAAAACTGGAGCCGCTGGCAGCGGCCTTGTCCTGGCAGTATTGGTTGGGATCCAAGGCGTGTCCTATTTGGCGCGTACAGCACGGTAAAACATATTGAGCCAATCGGCTGCATTTAATATGGGGCGCCGGGTATAAATGTCACCACGGGTTTTATGCAATTTTTCCAGAATAGTGGCTCCGCCCATGATAATCATGCGCAGCTCGAGTCCGATACGGCCCTTCAGGACTTTACCCAGGGGGGCGCCGCCTTGCAGTATTTTACGGGTGCGTTCGATCTGCATCAGCATGAATGGCTGCCATAGCCCGGCTGTATCATGGCGTGCAATTTGCGTTTCATCCACCTGGTATTTCAGCATCTCGTCCTGGGGCAGATAAATACGGTCTTTTTGGTAATCAATGGCTACATCCTGCAAAAAATTGATTAGTTGCAGACTGGAACAGATGGCATCGGAATATGCCAGACTACGGGTATCGGTTTCGCCATAGAGTGCCAGCATCAGGCGCCCTACCGGATTGGCGGATTTTTTACAATATTCCATTACCTCGCCAAAATGGGCGTAGCGGGTTTTGACTACATCCTGCGAAAACGCGTCCAGCAGATCGCGGAATGGCTGCAAAGGCAGCGCATGGTTGCGGATAACCTCTTCCAGTTGATTAAAAAAGGGGGTAAGCGTGGGTTGATATACTTCAATGCGGTTTAGTTCGGCACGATAGGTGTCCAGCTCGGCCAGGCGTTGTTCAGGGGTGGCATTGCCTTCATCGGCGATATCGTCCGCGCTGCGTGCAAAACGGTAAATGACTGCAATCGGGCGGCGCAGGCGGCGTGGTAGCAATATTGACGCTACAGGAAAATTTTCGTAATGACCAACAGACATGTAAGGTGGCGAGCAGTGGCATCGATAAATTGCGCTATTGGGCATAGAAGCTGACAGCGAAGGCGCAATTATATTACACTTGGCGGTTTGCGAAAGTGGCGGAATTGGTAGACGCACTGGATTTAGGTTCCAGCGCCGCAAGGTGTGGGGGTTCGAGTCCCCCCTTTCGCACCAGAATTTATAACTTATTCATCAGTCAGTAAGGATTTCCCCAATGCAAGCCAACCTCGAGCAAATCAGCACCCTGGAACGTCGCATCAACCTGGCCGTACCGATGCAACAGATCGAAACCGAGGTCAGTAACCGCCTCCGCGACATTGCCCGCAATACCAAGCTGGATGGTTTCCGCCGTGGCAAAGTACCCATGAGCCTGGTTACCAAGCAATACGGTGGACAGATTCATCAGGAGGTGCTTGGCGACGCGGTGCAGAAAAGTTTTATGGAAGCAATCCAGGCTCATCAGCTCAAAGTGGCGGGTTATCCGCGTATCGAGCCAAAAACTGACGCGACGGATAAAGGATCAATCGAATTTTCCGCCACTTTCGAGGTCTATCCCGAAATTACCCTGGCCGATATCAGCGCCGCGAAGATTACTCGCCCGGTAGCGGCGGTTGGCGATGCGGATGTGGACAAGACGCTGGAAGTGTTACGCAAACAGCGTGTGCAATTCAATACCGCAGACCGGGCATCGCAGACGGGCGATCTGGTTACCCTGGACTATATCGGAAAAATAGATGGTGCTGTTTTTGAGGGCGGCGAGGCTAAGGGTTTTCGCGTCGTGCTCGGTGAGGGGCGCACGCTGCCAGAGTTCGAAGCCGCGCTGATTGATGTGAAGGCGGGTGAAAACAAGTCGTTTGACGTGACTTTTCCAGAAGCTTATCAGGCCAAGGAACTGGCTGGAAAAACAGCGGCGTTCGAAGTGTCTGTCACGGATATTGCGGCACCGCAATTACCGGAAGTGGATGCGGCGTTCGCAACCAGCCTGGGCGTTGCCGATGGTGATGTGCAAAAAATGCGCGCCGAAATCCACGCGAATCTGGAACGTGAAGTCAAGAACCGCATTCATGCCAGGCTCAAGGAGCAGGTCATGCAGGCTTTCCTGGACAGCACAAAAATCGAGGTGCCAAAATCGCTTCTGGATATGGAAACTCAGCGCCTGATGCAAAATGCGCTCAAGGACATGCAGGAACGAGGAATGAATGTTAACCCTAATGATGTGCCGTTACCTGCCGATATATTTACTGAGCAGGCCATGAGGCGAGTCAGCCTGGGACTGATTCTTGCCGAAGCTGTACGCGTTAATGGGTTGACGGCGAAGCCGGAGCAGATCAATACACTGATACTGGAATTTGCGCAAAGTTACGAAGATCCACAGGAAGTGATAAAGTGGCATCATCAAAACCCCGAGCGCATGCAGGAGATCGAGTCGCTGGTGTTGGAAAATAATGTGGTGGAATGGGCGCTTGAACGTGTTCAGGTTGAAGACCAGTCGATCAGTTTCGACGAATTGATGGGGAAGGCGTAACAGGATGATGGAAAGCCGTAGTTGGGAGCCGCAGGGCTTGGGTCTGGTACCCATGGTGGTCGAACAAAGCGGCCGGGGCGAACGCGCCTACGATATTTATTCGCGCCTGCTTAAAGAGCGCGTAGTGTTTTTGGTAGGCCCGGTAAATGAAGTCTCTGCCAATCTGGTAGTGGCGCAATTGCTGTTCCTCGAATCGGAAAATCCGGACAAGGATATCTATTTGTATATCAATTCCCCCGGGGGGTCAGTGTCGGCCGGGTTGTCTGTGTATGACACCATGCAGTTCATCAAGCCCGATGTGAGTACCTTGTGCATGGGACAAGCGGCAAGCATGGGTGCGTTCCTGCTTACCGCAGGCGCCAAGAGCAAGCGTTATTGCCTGCCCAATTCACGCATGATGATTCATCAACCCAGCGGCGGTTTCCAGGGGCAGGCTTCGGATATTGAAATCCATGCCAAGGAAATTATTTATTTGCGGGCAAGGCTTAATGGCTTAATGGCTCATCATACCGGGCAGCCTGTAGAAGTCATTGAGAAAGACACGGATCGTGATAATTTCATGAGTGCGGAAGATGCCGTGAAATATGGCCTGGTCGACAAGGTAATTACCAGCCGCATGGACAACGTCGGCTAACGCCGGCCAGCTTAGCATCGGAGAGTTTCATGTCAGATAAAGGAAGCGGCGAAAAACTGCTCTATTGCTCGTTCTGCGGCAAAAGTCAGCACGAAGTTCGCAAGTTGATCGCAGGGCCTTCTGTATTCATTTGTGATGAGTGCGTGGATCTGTGCAACGACATCATCCGTGAAGAAGTGCAGCAGGGGCAGGGCGGCAAGTCCGGGAAATCCGATTTGCCCACCCCCCGCGAGATTCGGGAAATTCTGGGTGAATATGTGATTGGTCAGGAAAAAGCCAAACGTATTCTCTCTGTGGCCGTATACAACCACTACAAGCGTCTGCGCCATCTTGGTGGCAAGGACGAAGTGGAATTGGCTAAAAGCAATATTCTGCTGATCGGCCCCACCGGTTCGGGCAAAACCCTGTTGGCACAAACCCTGGCGCGGCTGTTGAATGTTCCTTTTGTGATCGCCGATGCGACAACACTGACCGAAGCTGGCTACGTGGGCGAGGATGTGGAAAACATCATCCAGAAATTGCTGCAAAAGTGTGACTACGATGTGGAGAAGGCAAAAAATGGTATTGTTTACATTGATGAAATAGACAAGATTTCACGAAAATCCGACAATCCATCAATTACTCGTGACGTATCCGGCGAAGGTGTACAGCAGGCATTGCTGAAACTGATTGAGGGAACCACCGCTTCGATCCCCCCTCAGGGTGGCCGCAAACATCCGAATCAGGAATTTGTGCAGGTTGACACCAGCAACATCCTGTTTATCTGCGGCGGAGCTTTTTCAGGCCTTGAAAAGGTGGTGCAAAACCGTTCTTCCAAAGGCGGCATCGGCTTTGGTGCGGAAGTCAAAAGCAAGGATAACAGTCGCAATATTTCACAACTGCTGCGCGATGTAGAGCCGGAAGACCTGATCAAGTTCGGCCTGATTCCGGAATTCGTCGGACGTTTGCCCGTCGTTGCTACACTTGAAGAGTTGGATGAAGAAGCACTGGTTACCATACTGACTCAGCCCAAAAATGCGCTGACCAAGCAATATGCGAAATTGTTCGAGATGGAGGGTGCCGAGCTGGAGTTTCGCGATACCGCCCTGGCAGCGATTGCCAAAAGAGCGCTGGAGCGTAAAACCGGGGCACGTGGACTGCGTTCGATTATCGAGCATGCGCTACTCGATACCATGTTCGAGCTCCCTTCCATGGATAACGTCACCAAGGTTGTGCTGGATGAATCGGTGATTACTGGTGAAGGCAAACCTTTACTCATTTATTCAGATCAACCGAAAGTAGCTTCCTGAACTATCGAGGGCAATCTTTGGATTGCCGAGCGTAAAATATTTACGCATGAATTCAATCGCTTATGGCACATCTGTGCAAGTGCGACTTGAATTTGCTTGAGCCGCCCTGCATTTGGTGTCCTGGTCTATTTTTACTGACATAAGGTTAAACACCATCATGGCCTTACTCCAAGACTCCGAAGAATTAACGCTTCCCCTCTTGCCATTGCGGGATGTTGTCGTTTTCCCGCACATGGTTATTCCCTTGTTTGTTGGCCGGCCAAAATCGATCAAGGCGTTGGAAACAGCAATGGAAGCGGGCAAGAGCATCCTGCTGGTAGCGCAAAAATCCGCTGCCAAGGATGAGCCGACACCGGATGATTTGTACACTATCGGTACGGTCGCCACGATATTGCAAATGCTCAAATTACCTGACGGTACTGTAAAAGTACTGGTGGAAGGTAATCAGCGTGCCAATGTTATCGAGTATTCCGATGTGGATACCCATTTTGCCGGGCGTGCCGAACTGGTGCCTGCCGATGATACGAGTGCAGACAACGAGGCAGAAGCAATGCGCCGCGCACTGGTTGCACAGTTCGACCAGTATGTGAAACTCAACAAGAAAATTCCCCCTGAAATACTCACCTCGCTGGTGGGTATTGACGAAGCCGGGCGCTTGGCGGATACCATTGCGGCCCATCTTCCACTGAAGCTGGAACAGAAGCAGGAAATCCTGGAAATGTTCCCGGTGCGCGCCCGCCTCGAACATCTGATGAGTCTGATGGAGGGTGAAATCGACATCCTTCAGGTGGAAAAGCGCATCCGTGGGCGTGTCAAACGCCAGATGGAGAAGAGCCAGCGCGAGTACTATCTGAATGAGCAGGTCAAGGCAATCCAGAAAGAGCTTGGTGACATGGAGGAGGGAGCTGACCTCGAAGACCTCGAGAAGCGTATCCAGGAAGCTCACATGTCCAAGGAAGGCCTCGCCAAAGCCGAGTCAGAGCTCAAAAAACTCAAGCTGATGTCACCCATGTCTGCAGAAGCCACAGTTGTGCGCAGCTACATTGAAACCCTGGTGGGATTGCCATGGAAGAAAAAAACCAAGATCAGCAAAGACTTGAAAAAGGCAGAAGCGATTCTGGACCTTGATCATTACGGCCTGGATAAAGTCAAGGAACGCATTGTCGAGTACCTGGCCGTTCAGCAGCGCGTGGACAAGCTTAAAGGCCCCATTCTGTGCCTTGTTGGACCACCTGGTGTTGGTAAAACTTCTCTGGGCCAATCCATTGCGAAGGCAACGAATCGCAAATTTATCCGCATGGCATTGGGTGGCGTGCGTGATGAATCCGAAATTCGTGGCCACCGGCGTACCTATATTGGTTCAATGCCGGGCAAGATACTGCAAAGCATGAGTAAGATAGGTGTGCGGAACCCGCTGTTTCTGCTTGATGAAGTAGACAAGATGGGGCAGGATTTCCGCGGTGACCCTTCCTCGGCGCTGCTTGAGGTGCTGGATCCGGAACAGAATCACACCTTTGCCGATCACTATGTTGAGGTGGAATTCGATCTTTCCGACGTGATGTTTGTGGCGACGGCAAATACCTTGAACATCCCCGCGCCACTCCTGGATCGTATGGAGATTATTCGCTTGTCAGGTTACACCGAGGACGAAAAAGTCAATATCGCTGAACGTTATCTGGTAGACAAACAGATGAAGGCAAATGGTCTCAAGCCTGAAGAATTTGCGATATCCGAGAGCGCATTGCGTGACATTGTGCGTTATTACACGCGTGAATCCGGCGTGCGCAGCCTTGATCGTGATATTGCCAAAATTTGCCGCAAAGCCGTCAAGGCGTTGCTTATGAAACAAGGCAAAGCCAGCAAAATCAGCGTGACAGCCCGTAATCTGGATAAGTATCTGGGTGTGCGCCGTTTCAATTACGGCGTCGCAGAGAAAAATAACCAGGTTGGTCAGGTGACTGGTTTGGCATGGACCGAGGTAGGGGGCGAATTGCTTACTATTGAGGGCGTGCTACTGCCTGGTAAGGGCAAGGTGATTACGACAGGTCAACTCGGCGAAGTGATGCAGGAGTCTATCCAGGCTGCAATGTCGGTAGTACGTAGTCGCTCTGCTGTCCTGGGTATTCCGCAGGATTTTTACCAGAAGAATGACATCCACATCCACTTGCCGGAAGGTGCTACGCCAAAGGATGGTCCAAGTGCAGGCGTAGGCATTTGTACAGCCATAGTATCGATATTGACTGGTATCCCGGTGCGCGCAGGTGTAGCAATGACTGGTGAAATCACGCTGCGTGGCGAAGTGCTGCCGATTGGTGGATTGAAGGAAAAATTACTGGCAGCTCATCGTGGCGGGATTAAAACTGTCCTCATTCCTGAAGAGAATGTGCGCGATCTGGTGGATATTCCTGAAAACATCAAGAATAAACTGGATATTCAGCCGGTGAAATGGATAGATCAAGTGTTGAATATGGCGCTTGAACGTATGCCGGAAGGGTTGCCAGATATTCCGGCACCACCTGAAGCTGCACCGGCTGCTGTTGAGCCAGACAAAGTGGCGGTGATTACCAAGCACTGATTTAAGCCTGTTTTGTCCGATGTAATGAATTACCGCCCTCCGGGGCGGTTTTTTATGGGAAATGGCCGGAAGCCGCTTGACATCTGGTTTTCCGCCTTGTTATAAAGCGGATGCAGGGCATTCCTGTGGCTGAACTCTATGAGAAAGGGGACACACGTGAACAAATCCGAATTGATCGATGCTATCGCCGAATCTGCCGACATTTCCAAGGCAGCAGCCGGTCGTGCATTGGATGCTGCTGTTGACGCAGTTAAAGTCGCATTAAAAAAAGGCGACATGGTGACGCTGGTTGGTTTTGGCTCCTTCTATGTTGGTAAGCGTGCTGCCCGCACTGGTCGTAATCCGCGTACTGGTGCAGCCATTAAAATCAAAGCGGCTAAAGTTCCTAAATTCCGTGCTGGAAAAGCGCTCAAAGATGCAGTAAACTAGCGCCTTTCCGGGTGCTTAGCTCAGCTGGTAGAGCGTCGCCCTTACAAGGCGAATGTCGGGGGTTCGAACCCCTCAGCACCCACCAGTTATGACAATACCGGTATTTGGAGTGGTAGTTCAGTTGGTTAGAATACCGGCCTGTCACGCCGGGGGTCGCGGGTTCGAGTCCCGTCCACTCCGCCAATACGAAAGGCGAACGCAAGTTCGCCTTTTTTCGTTTGAATGGGATCAATAACCTACTATGCTAGATGCAATTCGTGAGCGTGCACAAGGCTGGCTAGCCAAAGTGATATTGGCGCTGATTACGATTCCCTTTATGTTGTGGGGAATGGAATCCTATTTTAATAATACCGGTGGTGGCGATGTGCTGGCCAGCGTCGATGGTTACAAGGTGACGCGCCCGGAATTCGACCGGGCGCTCAAATCACAGCAGCAGGAAATGCGTGCATCCATGGGAGCCGCCTATGATCCCGCCATGTTTAATGATCCGAAAATTCGTCAATCCATTCTGGACGGCATCATTAATCAGCATTTGATTATCAACGCTGCCACCAAGGCAGGCATGGTTGTTACGGATGCTGAAATGGCAAAGATCATTGGCAGTCTGCCCGCGTTTCAGGAAAACGGGCAATTCTCGCAAACTCGTTACGAACAAGCTCTGCGCCAACAGGGTATGAGTATCGGTCAGTTTGAAAATCAGCTGCGCCAGGAGCTGTTGATTAACGATGTTCGCTCTGTTTTCCAGGCTTCATCCATTTTTCCATCCAATGTTGCCGCACGTTTCTTGCAGGCATATGAGCAAAAACGCGAAATCAGTACGGTTAAACTCACCCCTGAACAATTTCTGGGTCAGGTTCACGTGGGCGCTGCGGATATACAAAACTGGTATAACGCTCACAAGGCGGATTACACATTACCGGAACAGGCGCGTTTCCAATACGTAGTCCTGTCGCAGGATGCCCTGGCCAGTCAGATCAAGATCAGTGATGCGGAAATCAAGCAATATTATGATCAGAATCTTGCGAAATATAGCGAGCCGGAGCAACGTCGTGCCAGTCACATTCTGATTGCGGTCAAAGCAAGCGATAGCGTACAACAACGCGCTGCGGCCAAGGCCCGTGCCGAAGCCATATATCAGCAGGTCAAAGCAAATCCTGCCAGTTTTGTCGAGATAGCCAAACGCGAATCAAATGATACGGGCTCTGCCTTGCAAGGTGGCGATCTGGGCTGGTTTTCACGGAAAGCAATGGTCAAGCCTTTTGCAGATGCTGCGTTTGCAATGCGTAATGGTGCTATCAGCCAGCCGGTTTTAAGCGAATTTGGTTATCACATCATCGAATTGACTGGCATCAAGCCGGGTCGCACACGCAGTCTTGAAGAAGTGAAAACGGAAATAGAGCGTAGCTTGCAAGAACAAAAGGCCGGTAAACGTTTTGCCGATGCGGCAGAGACATTCAGCAATCGGGTTTATGAACAATCTGACAGCCTCAAACCGGTTTCCGATGCGCTTAAATTACAGATTACGGATTCAGGCTGGATAAGCCGTAAAGGAGGTGGCAATAATGGATTGCTGGGCAATCCAAAAATGCTGCAAGCACTGTTTTCTGGTGACGTGCTGAAAAACAAGCGCAATACTGAAGCGATTGAAGTCTCTCCGAATACATTGGTGTCAGCGCGCTTGCTTGAATACAAACCTGCCGCATTGCAGCCGCTGAATACCGTACATGCTGCCATTGAGCAGCAACTCAAGCGCAGCCAGGCAGTTGCGCTGGCAGAAAAACAAGGCAAGCAGAATTTGGTGGAATTGCGTGCAGGTAAGGAACCTGGCGTGAAGTGGAGTGCATTTCAGCTTATTACCCGGCAGCAAGCTACTGGATTATCCCCGGCGTTGCTTGAACCGGTATTCAGCGCAGCGGAACAAAATTTCCCCGCATATGCTGGCGCTGAAGACGCAGATGGCAGCTACACCCTGGCTCGTGTTACTCGGGTTATCGCGCCGCCTCCGGCGGATGCTGCCAAAATCAAAGCCTTGCAAGGCCAACTGTCACAGTTGACAGCCCAGGCGGATTTTACCGCCTATCTGGCTAGCTTACAGAGCAAGGCCAAGATCGAGATACGTTCAGCGAGTCTGGATAAGGTTGCCGAATAAGCGGGTAGCGTCTCCTGGCTGAATTAGGCTTTTGATCTAAGCCTGCGCAGCCAGGACAGCCTATCGTAGAGCTAACCGACGCCCGAAATGCCGTGAAGCGGTATGAAGAGCGTCCGAGTTGAGCGCCATGTTAGGTATGTGCTCAACCATAAATTACAGACGGAATTTGCAAAGCACTACCGGCCAGAATGAGAACAATGGCAATTTTTTGGCCACGAGCCATATGATTGTTGTTCTTTACAACTTCTTTAGTTGCTTCTTCATCAAGCCAAAAAGAACCAGGACTATAGCCAGCAGGGCTAGACTGCCAAAGAAGGATAGTTCCAATAGCAGTAAAAAAGAGCCCTACGATTGCCAGATACTTGATGAGCATTCTTTCGATACCTATCTATCGATGTGTTGATGAAGCCTGCTGCCTCAGCTTAAGTCCGCCCCTACCGTCGTGTTGAAGCCTGCGTCCACGTAGGTAATTTCACCAGTAATGCCATTCGCCAGATCTGACAACAAAAAAGCTGCTGTATTGCCCACATCCTCGATGGTTACATTGCGGCGTAGGGGTGAGTTTCGCTCCACAAATTTCAATATCTTGCCAAAGTCCGATATGCCACTGGCCGCCAGCGTTTTAATCGGCCCGGCTGACACGGCATTGACGCGAATGCCTTTCGGCCCCAGGCTTTGCGCCATGTAATACACATTGGATTCAAGGCTGGCCTTGGCCAGCCCCATGACATTGTAGTGGGGCAGCGTGCGGATGGCACCCAGGTAACTCAAGGTGAGTAACGCAGCACGTCGGCCCTGCATCATGGGTAATCCTGCTTTTGCCAAGGCGGCAAAACTATATGAACTGATGTCATGGGCGATGCGAAAATTTTCACGCGTGACTGAATCCAGATAATCTCCCGCCAGTGCTTCCTTGGGTACAAAGGCGATCGCGTGGACAATACCGTCCAGACCGTCCCAGCGCCGCCCAAGATCGCTAAATAATTGCGCAATTTCATCATCGCTGGCAACGTCACAAGGCATCACCAGATCGCTGCCGAATTCCCTGGCAAGTTCAGTGACCCGTTCCTTGATTTTTTCACCTTGATAAGTGAAGGCCAGTTCGGCGCCTTCACGTTTGCATGCCTGCGCGATGCCGTAGGCGATGGAACGGTTGCTGATCAAGCCTGTGATGAGGATGCGTTTGCCGGCAAGAAATCCCATGTTTTTTCCTTAAGTAAAAATGCCTGAGCATTATACCTCTTGCGCCGTGACGCTAGTCACGGGCTGGGTTAAACTGCCTTGATATGAATTTTTTTCAGCTCATTATCCTGCTGGCGTTGCCGTTGCTGTTGAGTGCCTGCGGTAATGGTCCCTGGAATGACCCCTATCCCGCCGCCGAGCGTGGTAGCAATGTACTTTATTCTTCATTCGAGGAGCGTCCAAAACATCTTGATCCGGCACGATCCTATGCCAGCAATGAAGCAGAATTTACAGCGCAGATATACGAACCCCCCTTGCAATACCATTACCTGAAACGGCCCTATACGCTTGTCCCGTTGACTGCAACGCAAATGCCAACTGTGACTTATTATGATGCTGCGGGCAAACGCTTGCCCGCCAGCGCGCCACTCCCAGAAATTGCCGAAAGCGTATACGAAATTCATATCCGGCACGGTATTTACTATCAGCCCCATCCAGCCTTTGCACGGGACAAGCAGGGCAAGCTGCGCTATCAGAATATGGGACCGGGTGATTGGCAGGATATTCAGACGCTGCACGATTTTCCTCATGCCGGTACGCGCGAGCTGGTGGCGGCAGATTATGTTTATGAGATTAAACGGCTTGCCGCGCCACAGCTCCATTCACCCATACTGGGTGTGATGGCCGAATACATCCTCGGCCTGAAAGACTATGCTGCGCGACTGGAAAAAATAGCGCATACCTTGCCGCGTGGAATCTATCCTGATTTACAGCATTATCCACTGGCCGGGGCGGAGGTGGTGGATCGCTACACCTACCGCATCAAACTGCGCGGCAAATACCCGCAGTTTCTGTATTGGCTGGCGATGCCTTTTTTTGCGCCGGTACCTTCTGAAGCAGACCGTTTCTACGCTCAATCGGGCATGGCCGAACGCAATCTGAATCTGGATTGGTATCCGGTTGGCACTGGGGCATATATGTTGACCCGGAACAATCCCAATCGTCAGATGGTAATGGAGAGAAACCCGAATTTCCACGGCGAAACCTATCCTCGCACGGGTGAGCCGGGAGATGCGGCCGCCGGTTTGTTAAAAGATGCCGGCAAGCCGTTGCCGTTTATCGACAAGGTGGTTTTCAGTCTGGAAAAGGAAACCATTCCCTACTGGAACAAATTCTTGCAGGGCTACTACGACACCTCCGGCATCAGTTCGGACAGTTTTGACCAGGCCGTGCAGATCAACGCCCGGGGGGTGGCGCAGCCCTCCGAAGCGATGCGCGCCAAGGGTATCCGTTTGACCACGGCAGTCCGGCCATCGAGCAGCTACATGGGCTTCAACATGCTCGATTCGGTGGTGGGGGGGTCCAGCGAGCATGCACGCAAATTACGTCAGGCGATTGCCATTGCGGTGGACTACGAGGAATACATTTCCATTTTTGCCAATGGGCGCGGTATCCCGGCGCAAGGGCCAATCCCGCCGGGTATATTCGGCTACGTGGGCGGCGCAGCCGGGGTGAACCCGGTGGTGTACCGCTTGGTCAATGGTCAGCCAGTACGACACTCGATAGCAGAAGCGCGGCGCCTGCTGGCTGAGGCCGGCTATCCGGACGGGCGCGATGCCAACACCGGCGCCCCGCTGGTGTTGTATTTCGATACCAATGCCAGTGGCCCGGATGCTGCCTCGCGCCTGAGCTGGATAACCAAGCAATTTGCCAAACTGAATATCCAGCTGGTGGTGCGCAGCACCGACTACAACCGCTTTCAGGACAAGATGCGGCGCGGTACCGAGCAGATCTTCGAATGGGGCTGGAATGCGGATTATCCCGATCCGGAAAATTTCCTGTTTTTGCTGTACGGCCCCAACATGAAAGTGGGCAAAAACGGCGAGAACGCAGCGAATTACAGCAATCCGGAATATGACCGCCTGTTCGACCAGATGAAATACCTGGATAACGGCCCCGAGCGCCAGGCCATCATCGACCGCATGGTGAACATCGTGCGCGCGGACTCGCCCTGGCTGTTCGGATTTTTTCCCAAGGCGTTCAGCCTTAGCCATGCCTGGGTCGCACCCAGCAAGCCCAATGTGATGGCCAACAACACGCTGAAATACCGGCGCATCGACCCGAAATTGCGCGAGCAATTGCGTGAGCAATGGAATCAGCCCGTGCTGTGGCCATTGCTGCTGTTATTGCTGGCGCTGATCGCGGCTTTGGCACCGGCGCTGTGGGCGTGGCGACAACGTGAACGGAGTGCTGCGCGATGATTGCCTACTTGCTGCGCCGCATTTTATACGCCATCCCGATACTGATCGGGGTTAACCTGCTGACTTTTGCGCTGTTTTTTGTGGTCAATACCCCGGATGATATGGCGCGTATGCATCTCGGCACGAAGCGCGTCACGCCGCAGGCAATCAGCAACTGGAAGGCAGAGCACGGTTATGCGATGCCACTGTTTTATGACGCTGATGCACCGGATATCAAGAAAATCACGCAAACTATTTTTTTCGAGAAGTCGGTACGCATGTTCGTGCTTGATTTCGGCAGTTCCGATGACGGGCGCGACATCTGGCATGAGATCAAGAGCCGGGCCGGTCCCAGTCTGGCCATCGCGGTGCCGGTATTTATCATCGGGTTGCTGGTGAACACTACCTTTGCCCTGTTGATGGTATTTTTTCGTGCCACCTATCTGGATTTCTGGGGAGTCGTACTGTGCGTGGGACTGATGTCGATTTCCGGCTTGTTTTACATCATTGCCGGGCAATTCCTCATTGCCAAACTGTGGCATCTGCTCCCGATTTCGGGCTTCAGCGGCGGGATTGACGGGCTGCGCTTTATCATTCTGCCGGTGGTGGTTTCCATTGTTGCGGGAATCGGCAGCGGTGCGCGCTGGTACCGCACTATTTTCCTCGAGGAGATCGCCAAGGATTACGTGCGTACAGCGCGTGCCAAGGGCCTGTCCGAGTGGCGCGTGCTGTTCCGCCACGTGCTGCAGAACGGCATGATCCCCATCCTCACCGGCGCGGTGGTGGTGTTGCCGCTGCTGTTCATGGGTAGCCTGATCACCGAATCGTTTTTCGGCATTCCGGGTCTGGGCAGCTACACCATAGACGCCATCCAGTCGCAGGATTTTGCCATCGTGCGCGCCATGGTGTTCATCGGTTCGGCGCTCTACATTATCGGCTTGTTGCTGACCGACATTTCCTACACCCTGGCTGACCCAAGGGTGCGCCTGCAATGATGTTCAAGCCGGTCATGCTGTGGACGGATGCGCTAATATTCCTGCTGCTGGCCGCAGTAGGCATATTCACCTGGTATGTGCGCCGCCACGACCATCTGCGCGTACCGTGGCGGCGCGTGCTGACCAACCCCACCGGTATGGCTGCGGCTGTGGTGTTGATGGTGTTCGTGGTGATCGGCTTGCTGGATTCACTGCATTACCGGCCCGCATTGACGAGCAAAGCCGGACAGCCGGCCCGATACGGAGTCGAGGTACTCAGTGCGCTCGATGCCATGCTGCCCGAGCTTCGAGCGCACAAGGAAAAAACCTACTCGGCACCTTTGGCAACCCATCTCTATGCCAAGGAAGCCATTGTGCTGGCCGATGGTCGTAGCGTGCGTGATTATCCGCGTCTGAAATACGGTGGCGCTCAATTGACAGACACGCATTCCCAATGGGAGCACGATATCCTGCAACGGATCATCGCCGGCGTGCTGAAAGGTCTGGCTTTGACGGTACTTCTCGTATTGCTGTTGAGTGCGTCACTGGCACGTCAGCAGGCCATCGGTTTGAAGGTCGCACTGATTCGTCTGCTGCGAGATGGTGATGCGATACCCTGGCGTACCCTGTTGATTACCTGTTCCATCCTGCTGGTACTGGGTCTGGTGATTGCTCAACTAGCGGCAGCTTACCATGTATTCGGTACCGACAAGGTAGGGCAGGACGTGCTCTACAGTTCCTTGAAAAGCATCCGTACCGGCCTGGTCATCGGCACATTGACGACTTTGGTCATGTTGCCATTTGCGTTGCTACTGGGGATTGTGGCTGGCTATTTCCGCGGCTGGGTGGATGATCTGATCCAGTACCTGTACACCACGCTCAATTCCATTCCCGGCGTATTGCTGATTGCGGCTTCAGTGCTTATTGTGCAGGTGTATATCGAAGCTCATCCGGATATCTTCGACACGACTGCCGCACGTAGCGATGTGCGCTTACTGTTTCTTTGCCTGATCCTCGGCGTGACCAGCTGGACAGGATTGTGCCGCCTGTTGCGCGGCGAGACGCTGAAACTGCGCGAGCAGGAATATATCCAGGCTGCCACTGCATTTGGGGTATCGCACTGGCGCATTATCACGCGCCACATTCTGCCCAATCTGCAACATCTGGTGCTGATTACCGTGGTCATGGATTTTTCCGGTCTGGTACTGGCTGAAGCCGTGTTGTCCTACGTGGGCGTCGGCGTGGATCCGGCCACCTATAGCTGGGGCAACATGATCAACTCGGCACGTCTGGAAATGGCGCGTGAACCGGTTGTGTGGTGGCAATTGAGTGCGGCGTTCGTGTTCATGTTCGCACTGGTACTGGCAGCCAATCTGTTTGCCGACAGCGTGCGTGATGCATTCGATCCGCGCGGGAGAGCGCAATGAAATCGATCCCGTTGTTGCAGGTAACTGATTTGCGCACGCGTATCGGTGCTGTACGCGCCGTGGATGGGGTGAGTTTCAGTGTTTCTGCGAATGAAACCTTCGCGCTACTGGGAGAATCCGGATGCGGTAAATCCATGACGGCCTTGTCCATCATGCGGCTATTGCCGCAGCAGGCGCAGATTGATAGCAGCGCACAGGTTTTACTGGAAGGCCGAGATTTGCTGGCTTTGCCCGAGACTGCCATGCGTTCAGTACGGGGCGGGTCTATCGGCATGATATTTCAGGAGCCGATGACCAGTCTCAACCCGGTGCTCAGCGTTGGCGAGCAGGTCGGTGAATCGCTGCGCCGTCATCGTGATCTGAGTGGTGCCACCTTGCGCGCCGAATCCATCGACTTGCTCGATGCAGTCGGCCTGCCGGATGCGGCACGGCGTATTCGAGAATATCCATTCCAGTTATCCGGCGGTATGAAACAGCGCGTCATGATCGCGATTGCCTTGTCCGGCAATCCGCGCCTGCTTATCGCCGATGAACCGACGACCGCGCTGGATGTGACCATTCAGGCGCAGGTGTTGCAATTGCTGCGCCGCATCCAGCGTGAGCGCAGCATGGGTATGTTGCTGATTACCCATGACCTGGGCGTGGTTGCGGAAATGGCCGATGTCGTGGGAGTGATGTATGCCGGCGAGCTGGTGGAAATTGCACCGCGCGATACATTTTTTGCCACACCGTTTCATCCCTATAGCCGCAAGTTGTTTGCCGCGTTGCCGGGCAGGGGGCAGCGTGGCAGTGCGCTGGAAGCCATACAGGGTATGGTGCCCGCGCTTGACAGCACATTTGTTGGTTGTCGGTTTGCCCCGCGTTGCGATGCCGCATTTGAGCGTTGCCGGCATGAGGTGCCAATGTGGACGCAGCTCGCTGAGGGACATGCGGTGCGCTGCCATCTGGTCGACAGTACCAGCTGTACAGCACTGCCTGTAGCCGTAGCATCGACACCGATATCGCAAGCTGAGCAGATCAAACCGGCCGCACTTTTGGAGGTGCGTGATCTGGAAGTGCATTTTCCTATCCACAGTGGCCTGTTGCAACGCAAAGCAGGCGCGGTCAAGGCAGTAGACGGCCTGTCGCTGGATCTTGGGATAGGCGAAACGCTGGCGCTCGTGGGTGAGTCGGGTTGTGGTAAAACCACCGTTGGCAAAGCCATTATTCAGCTGATCAAACCGACCGCTGGTAGTGTGTGGTTCAAAGGCAGTGAACTTGGCCGGCTCGGGACTGCGGCATTGCGTGCGCAGCGCAGCGGATTCCAGATGGTTTTTCAGGATCCCTATAGCTCGCTCAATCCGCGGATGCGCGTGGTGGATATTCTGGAAGAAGGCATGATGGCGCTGGGTGTCGAGCTGGCCAGCGGGGCGCGCAAAAAGATGATGACGCAATTGCTGGATCAGGTTGGCTTGGCGCAGACAACGCTGTACCGTTATCCGCATGAATTTTCCGGTGGCCAGCGCCAGCGCATTGCCATAGCACGTGCGCTGGCGGTGCGCCCTAAATTGATTGTATGCGATGAGCCGACGAGTGCACTGGATGTTTCTGTACAGGCGCAGATTCTCAACCTGCTTAAAGACCTGCAAAATGAATTAGGATTGAGCTATTTGTTCATCACCCACAATCTTCCTGTGGTGGATTATCTGGCACAGCGTGTCGCAGTTATGTATCTGGGCCGGATAGTGGAAATGGGCGACACCCAGACAATCCTTGAGCATCCACGTCATCCCTACACCCAGGCATTACTCTCTGCAGCACCGGTAATAGCAGGACCACGACCCATAGTGATTCATCTGCATGGCGATCTGCCGTCGCCTGCGCAGCCACCCACGGGTTGTCACTTTCATCCACGCTGCGGGTATGCCATGGATATCTGCGGAAAGGTATATCCGAGCCGAACCGAGATTGATCCTGGGCAAGCGGTTTGGTGCCATCTTGCGAATCAGCTCGCTGATGGCGTTGACGAAAAAACTAATTCAGCACCAGTTTAGTGCCGGGTTTGATTGCGGTTGAGTGTTTGATGCGATTCCAATGCTGAATGTCTTTCACGGAGACATCGAATTTTTCGGCAATGCGGGACAAGGAATCTCCGTGCTTTACAGTGTAATGGCGAGTCTTGGCATGATGCTTTGCCGATACCAGCTTGCGCCTGTGTCCACCTTCATTGGTTTCGGCAACGACAATCCGGCTACCGACTCGCAGATGCGAGCCACGTATATGATTCCAGCGTTTGATTTCAGCAATGCTGACATGATGCTGCTGCGCGATTATTCCAAGTGTGTCACCTCTTTTTACTTTGACTGTCCGCTCGTGGCGTGTAGCGGGTTCTGATTTCGAGGATACGTCGGCTAACCGGACGGTCGTATTGTGGCGGAGTGGCAACATCAGAGAATAGTTGGCGGCCAATCTGCCTTTGCGTGTGAGCTTGATTTTATTGTGCTGCTTGAGCCAGGCTAGCGTTACATGGAATTTTCTTGCGATAGTGGCGGCGCGTTCCCCTCTGCGCGCTGAGTAAAACTGCCAGCTGACCAGCGGATGATCGTAATTTTTCAGATTATCTGAAAAGGCTTCGGCCTTATCTACGGGAAGCAGAATGGGTTGAGCCGATTCCCAACGAACGACAGGTTTGGTAAATGCAGGATTGAGAGATTTGAAGTCCTTGACCGGCATGTCCGCCAGTTTGGCCGCCAGCTTCACGTCAATGGATTTATGCAGGCTGACAGCAACAAAATAGGCTTGATTGGGAATGCTGTCGAGGCTGATGCCAGCAATGGCCGGATCGGAAATGATTTCTTTCACCGCCATCAGTTTGGGGACATAGTGCCGTGTTTCAGTCGGCAAACTCAGACTAAGATAATCGGTGGGCAGACCTTCAGCTTCGTTCTTGGCGATAGCGCGTGCAACGCAGCCTTCACCGCAATTGTAGGCGGCAAGCGCCAGATCCCAGGTGCCGAAAATATCATGGAGTCTTTCCAGGTAATCCAGCGCAGCATCTGTGGCGGCGACGATGTCGCGTCTCCCGTCATACCAGTTGTTCTGTTTCAGGCCAAAGTCCTTACCCGTGGTCGGAATGAATTGCCAGATACCCGAAGCATGGCTACGCGAGTAGGCCATGGGATTGAATGCGCTTTCCACGATGGGGAGCAGGGCAATCTCTGCAGGCATGCCGCGTTTTTGCACTTCTTCCATGATATGGAACAGGTACATCTTGCTGCGTTCTATTATGCGGCGCAGATAATCCGGACGTTCCGCATACCATTCGACGTGAGTTGCAACCAATGGGCTATCAAGCGGCTTGAGTGCGAAGCCATTGCGTATGCGTTGCCACAAGTCATCCGTATCGGCAGGGGAAGGGTCAGTCGCATTCTCAGTTTGATCTGTAATGTCGCTTGCCGGTAAGATGTGCTGATCATCGGGCGATGGATTTACGGTCGACAGGGCGGGTGCGCTAGCAATCCGAGTTTCAGATATGACCGTGACAGTGACGCCACTTTGCGACGTGACCGAAGAAGCACTGGTTCCTTCAGCAAAGGCTGAAGGAACCAGGCTTGTAGTCAGTAAACAAAGGAAAAGGGGAAGGCGAAAGATTTTCAGACGGTGTGACTTATTCATAAGTGGGGCTTATGGTACTGGAGCGACCCGGGAGGGTCAAGGCGCCCAAGTTTGGTGCGTATTTATGCGCGAAATGTGTTTTTCATTTCCCGTAAGGCGGTGAATACAGCAATGTTATCCTGCAAGGGTTTTTTCGCCCAGGATTCAGCCGATTTACGTAATGCGTTTATATGACAGCGTAAAAAGGGATTGGTCGCTTTTTCCAGCCCGATGCTGCTAGGCAGGGTCGGCATATCAGCCGAGCGCTTATTGCGTTCGATACAAGCGCGTTCGATCAAGGCGGGATTATTGCCATCCACGCTGAGCGCAAAATCGATGTTGGCAAGTGTGTATTCGTGAGCGCAATAAACAGCCGTATCATCAGGGAGTTGTGCCAGTCGGGCAAGTGAATGGCTCATCTGCGCGGGCGTGCCTTCAAATAACCTGCCGCAACCCGCCGCAAACAGGGTATCGCCACATAACAAGAGACCTGTACCATAATAGGCAATATGTCCCATGGTATGCCCCGGCACATCGAGCACATGCAAATCCAGCATCAATTCGGGTAGGGACACTATATCTCCATCGTGCAGCGGACGGGTAATGCCGGGGATGGTTTCAGTGGCCGGACCGTATACAGGCACAGGGTAGTGTTTCAGTAGTTCCAGGTTGCCTCCGGTGTGGTCGGCATGGTGGTGTGTGGTTAAAATAGCCACAAGCTGTAACTGTTTGTCGCGTAAAAACTGTAATACTGGTTGCGTGTCACCGGGATCCACCACTACCGCAAACGCATCGCGGCGGATGACCCATATATAGTTGTCGGTAAAGGCGCGGACCGGTGTCAGATAAATATCAGAATGCATAGGGACAGGATAGCATGCCACACACGACCATTTCTCTGGATGAATGGCTGGAAACGCCACTGGGACAGCACCTGCTGGCTCGGGAGAGTGCTTATTTCGACACCGTAGTTGCCGACATATTCGGTTTCAATGCGGTTCAGATCGGCCATCCTGAGCTGGATTTATTGCGTAACTGCCGTATCCCGAAGCGCTATCGGGTCGGGTATGACGGCACTGTGGCATTGCGTGCAGATATGGAACTGCTGCCGTTCGCCAGTCAATCAATGGATTTGGTCGTGATTCCGCATACGTTGGAATTCGCAGCTCACCCTCACCAGGTCCTTCGTGAAGCAGAACGTATCTTGATGCCGGAAGGCCATCTGATTGTCAGCGGCTTTAATCCGCGTAGCCTGTGGGGTGCCACGCGCTGGTTGAAGCAGCGTGAGGATGAATTTCCGTGGTGCGGTCGTTTCATCACTTTGCCGCGCCTCAAGGACTGGCTATCCCTACTGAGTTTTGAAACGGAAGGAGGGCGTATGTGTTGTTATACCCCGCCGTTCAGTCAAGCCAGATGGCTGCAGCGCTTTGCCTTTATGGAAGCCGCGGGCGACCGCTGGTGGGCAATGGGTGGGGGAGTCTATTTCATCAAGGCCGTCAAACGCGTACAAGGCATGCGTTTGATTACACCTAAATGGCGCGAACCGGCTGTCAAATCGGCAGCACTCACTCCGGCCGCTAGGAATGTAGTGAATTTGAATCAATACAGAAAGTTAAAACATCCTAATGAATGACTGTAATTTACCCGTCATCAATATCTATTCGGATGGGGCATGTAAAGGTAACCCCGGTGTGGGCGGTTGGGGCGCATTGCTGGTGAGTGGGGAACATCGCAAGGAACTGGTGGGTGGGGAACGCCTGACAACCAACAACCGTATGGAGTTAACGGCTGTTATTGAAGCCTTGCAAAGCCTGAAACGCAATAGCCAGGTTTGCATCCATACCGATTCGCAATATGTATTAAAGGGGATTACTGAATGGTTGCCCAACTGGAAAAGGCGCGGTTGGCGCACCAGTGGCAACGCACCTGTCAAGAACGTAGACTTGTGGCAACGTCTGGATGAGTTGGTTGTCCAGCATCAGATCGAGTGGCGATGGGTAAAGGGCCATAATGGACATCCCGGTAATGAACGCGCCGACGCACTCGCCAATCAGGGTGTACTGACAGTACAGTAACCAATTGTAAGCAGGCGACTACACTTATGAGACAAGTATTTCTTGATACTGAAACGACTGGCCTCGATCCGAGACAAGGACACCGAATTATTGAAGTAGCCGGCGTGGAGATGATCAATCGGCGTCTGACTGGTAACCATTTTCATCGTTATCTTAATCCTGAGCGCGATATCGATGCAGGTGCGCAACAAGTGCATGGCCTGACCAGCGAATTCCTGCAGGACAAGCCGCGTTTTGTTGATGTTGTGGATGAGATGATTGCATTTTTAAGCGGTGCCGAACTGGTCATTCATAACGCGCCATTCGATCTGGGTTTTCTGAATGCCGAATTGCAGCGACTGGATCGCCCGCTTATGGGCGACTATTGTTTGGATGTGATCGACACACTGAAATTAGCCAAAGACTTGCACCCTGGTCAAAAAAACAATCTGAATGCGCTGTGCAGGCGTTATGAAGTGGACAATGCCAGCCGGACCCTGCACGGAGCTTTGCTCGATGCCGAGTTATTGGGCGCCGTTTATCTGGGAATGACGCGTGGCCAGGAAAGCCTGATGATGGAGGTGGAAACAAAACCTGCACAGGTTAGCCATCATTCCAGCGGGGCGCATGCCCCCATAAAAATCATTCAGGCGAACCCGCTTGAATTGGCCGCGCATGAGGCTGAACTTACACTGCTGGAACAGGAAAGTCGTAAAACCAGCCTATGGCGCTCTTCACAGTCAGGATAAGTGACCATTCTGGTAAATTCGATCTCGTGCATCTTTCTCCTGTCATTCCCATATCAGATGCAACTGGTTGGGGCTGGTTGATGATATATCGGCTGATATTGCTGTCGGTTGCCGGCCTGTTTGCCAGCACATCATCCTGGGCTGCAGGCGTACTGGTATTGATGAGTCAAACGAGCGCACCCTATCAGGAAGTTGCGGATACCTTCCGTGCAAAATTACAACAGGAACGCCCTGCCGTTCTGGTTGCTGTTGAACCTTCACTGGAACGCGCGGAAAGTGCCATATCGGCGGATACCCGTTTGCTGGTGAGTATCGGAATGAGGGCAACCCGGGCGGCGCTGGCACTGAATACGCGTGTTCCGGTTCTGGCTGTGCTGGTACCCAAAGACAGTTTCGCTGCCTTGGTTTTATCAGCCAACGAAATACGCAGGCCGATCAGTGCCATTTATCTTGATCAACCTTATTCACGTCAGCTTGCCATGATCCGGCTGGCTTTTCCAGAACGTCGAAGGTTGGGCGTATTGTTGCGTGAGCAAAACCGGCTAAAACTTGACGCGCTATTGGCATCGGCAAAATTACAAAAAATGCAGGTTAGCGGCGAGCTGATTTCAAATACGGATGAGATCGTACCGTCTCTGGAACATTTACTGGCCTCCAGCGATCTGCTCCTGATACTGCCGGATGCATTGCTATATAACAAAAACGATATACAGGGCGTGCTACTCACGTCCTATCATTATCATGTTCCCCTGATTGGTTATTCGGAAGCGCTGGTTCGCGCAGGCGCAATCATGGCACTGTATTCCAAGCCTCAGCAGATCGGTTATCAGGCTGCGGAAGTGGTGTCGCGCAGCCTCGGAGCCAGCTTGCCTGCACCACAATATCCCAAGTATTTCACGGTGAGTATCAACCAGCAGGTGGCACGTTCGTTGAATATCTCCGTGCCGGGCGAGATGGTGTTGCAACAGGCATTGCAGCGTTGGGGGCAGGAGCAATGATGAAATCAAGCATACGTCGACGGGTTCTGTTATTGGCGCTCCTGCCTGCCACATTACTGGCATTATCCCTGGGTTATTTTTTCACGTTGTCACGCATCACCGATCTGGATCAGGCGTTGCGTGCGCGTGGCATGGCGATTGTCCGTCACCTTGCACCTGCGTGCGAATACGGCGCGTTTTCCGGTAATAACCAGATACTGCAGCGACTGGCTGATTCAGCGCTTGCCGAACCCGATGTCAATGCGGTGTACATCATGGATCGCAACGGAAGGATACTGGCCAGCAACAGCCTTAAGCTGGGCCGACGGGCTAATTTTCGAGCTGTGGATATGCCGGTTGCCGGCCAGGCAAACAAGGCAGCAGTTATCGCCCGATCCGATTCCTTATTCTTCCGGATGCCGATCAGACAAACCGAAGTTCAGGTCGATGATTATGCATTTACTTCAACACCTGCATCCATCGCTCAGTCCAGGAACGCCCTTCCTTTGGGTTATGTTGCGATAGAGCTATCCCGGTCCGCCACCATGGAACGTCAGAATGCGGTGCTGCGTAGTGCTGCTCTGCTGACTATCGCCGCGCTGATTGCGACCGCGCTACTGGCGCTACGTCTGGGGCGAGACATTACGGTGCCGATCATGAAACTGGCCAGTGCAGTAGACAAAATCGGCAAGGGCAATCTGGATGTGCGCGTCCAGCTGGATGGCAATGACGACGAGTTACGCATCCTGGAAAACGGTATCAACTGCATGGTAAGCAAGCTGCACCGGGCGCATGACAATTTGCAGGAGCAGGTCCTCCAGGCAACTGCCAAGCTTAGCTATCAGGCCAGCCACGATATGCTCACCGGGCTGATCAACCGTCGTGAATTCGAAGCCAGGCTGGAACGTGCATTGTCCAGTGCACAACATCAGGATAGGGAGCATGCCCTGTGCTACATGGATCTGGATCAGTTCAAGATCGTCAACGACAGTTGTGGTCATGTAGCAGGCGATGAGCTATTGCGTCAGCTGACCCTGCATCTGCAACAGGAAGTGCGTGAACGCGATACGCTGGCCCGTCTGGGAGGCGACGAATTCGGCTTGCTACTGGAAAATTGCCCGCAGGACAAGGCGCTGGAGCTGGCAGAAACCATGCGAAAAACCGTGCAGGATTTCCGCTTCAATGTGGGTGAAAAAAGCTTCATGGTCGGTGTCAGTATCGGTATCGTCGTGATCAACCATGAAAGCGACAACGTCGTCAGTCTGCTTACTGCAGCGGATGCCGCCTGTTACGCAGCCAAGGATCATGGCCGTAATCGCATTCACCTCTATCAAATGCAAGACAGTGAGCTCGCCAAGCGCCGTGGTGAGATGCAATGGGTCAATCGTATCCATCTCGCGATCGCTGAAAATCGCCTGCAGCTTTATTTCCAGCAGATCAAACCTCTACAGAACACAGAACAGGAAGGCCTGCATGTGGAGTTGCTGCTCCGCATGATTGATGAAAATGGCCAGTGCATTCTGCCGATGGCGTTTATTCCGGCAGCTGAGCGATATCATTTAATGCCCATGCTGGACCGATGGGTCATGGAAAACAGCTTCAGGCTTTGCGAATCCTACATTGCACCTGACATCGGTAAGTTGCAAACCTGGGCTATCAACCTGTCCGGAGCATCATTGTGCGATGCAGGCTTCGTGCAGTATCTGAAAACCCATCTCAAGGCCAATCCTGTACTGGCACGAACATTGTGTATCGAAATTACTGAAACTGCTGCAATTACCAATCTGGGCGCAGCAAATATGTTTATCAAGGAACTCAAGTTGCTGGGCTGTCGCTTCGCACTGGATGATTTTGGCAGTGGATTGTCTTCACTCAATTATCTGAAAAACCTGAATGTGGATTACCTCAAAATCGATGGCGCCTTTGTCAAAGACATGGTGGACGATGCCATCGATCTGGCGATGGTTGAAGCCATCAACAAGATCGGGCATCAGATGGGATTGCTGACCATTGCCGAATTTGTGGACAGTGAGCGCGTATTGCTCAAATTGAAAGAAATCGGTGTGGATTTTGTACAGGGGAACTGGATACACAAACCCGAACATGCCGAAGTCTTGTGTAAACCCTGATCACTGATCAGTTCCGGTACTTGAGCTGTATCGCCAGCAAGGTGTGTTATGGGGTGCCAAGCAGCGGCAGGACGGCGTCAAGCCCGCTGAAATTCAGCGCGTAACTCGCCTGTGTCTGCACTACAGGCTTGGCGTGATAGGCAATGGAGACGCCTGCTTCGGCCATCATTTTCAGATCGTTTGCACCATCACCCATGGCAATCACCTGTTCGGGCGTGAGTCCCAATTCGGCCCGGATGCGATTGAGGTGGTCCGTTTTGGCTTGCGCATCAACAATCTTCCCGAGCACACGGCCGCTCAGTTTACCGGCGACGATTTCCAGAGTATTGGCAGCAGTGTAATCCAGCCCTAGCCTTGTTTGCAGGCGCTCCGTGAAAAACGTGAAGCCGCCGGATACCAGCAGGGTCCTGATATTGTGCTGCTTCAGCATGCCAAGCATTTTTTCGGCGCCAGGAGAGAGTTGCAGCCGTTCGTCATATACACGTTGCAACGCGGATTCATCCAGCCCGGCCAGCAAGGCCACGCGCCGGGTGAGGCTCTCCGAGAAATCGATTTCTCCTCGCATGGCGGCTTCGGTAATCTGCGCCACTTGCGGTTTGACGCCAACCATGTCGGCAATCTCGTCGATACATTCGATGCTGATCAGGGTGGAATCCATATCCATCACGACCAGCCCGAAATTACCTGGCTGACGTGTAGAGGGAACAAAACCAAAATCCAGTGCTGCCACGTGACAAAAGTCAGCCACCGCGGTATGGCTGTCCGGATTCGCTCCCATCAGGCGAAATACCTGCTGGGAAACCGCCTGAATCTCGTGCGCGCTGCTCAGTATTGCAAGCTGTTTCAGCGACTGGGTGGAAATGTATTTCGCCTGAACAATTAAATTGTAATTCATTTGTTTACGACAGTTCTTTAAGTAATTTTCTAATGTTATCCACGCGATTCGACAACGTCGGTGACGGGATCGTAACGCGCAGTTTATCCTGTCCTGCCAGTTTGAAATTGCGCCGAGTTTGAATCAGTTCGATAATCCGTGCCGGGTTGATGGGCGGGTTGGGTATGAATTGAATATTGATCGCCTCACTCGATGTATCCAGTTTGGCAATTCCCAATGGCTTGGCCAGCAGGCGCAGGCGGTGCGATTCCAGCAGTGCTTGCGCAGGCTCGGGTAGCAGGCCGAAGCGATCAACCAATTCGGTATGCATATCATCCAGTTCATCGCTGTCGCTGCAGTTGGCAAAACGTTTATATAGCACGAGCCGCTCGTGAATATCGCCGCAATAACTGTCGGGCAGCAGGGCCGGGGTATGCAGATTGATTTCTGTGGTGATCCCGAGCGGCTGGTTCATGTCCGGTTCGATACCTTTTTTTAGCGCAGCGACAGCGTGATTGAGCATGTCGTTATATAGACTGAAGCCGATTTCCTGCATGCTGCCACTTTGCGAGTCACCCAGTACTTCACCCGCACCGCGTATTTCCAGATCATGCATGGCGAGATAAAAGCCCGCACCCAAATCCTCCATCATCTGCAAGGCTTCCAGGCGTTTTTTCGCGGATGGCGTCAGCGCTTCCTCTTCGGGTGTGAGTAAATAGGCATAGGCTTGATGGTGCGAGCGTCCAACCCGGCCGCGCAGCTGATGTAATTGTGCTAGGCCGAAACGATCGGCGCGGTTCATGATGATGGTATTGGCCGTGGGAATATCGATTCCGGTTTCGATGATCGTGGTACACAACAGCACATTGATGCGTTGCTGATGGAAATCGCGCATCACATGCTCCAGTTCGCGTTCCGGCATCTGGCCATGGGCGACGCGGATGCGTGCTTCGGGCAACAGTTTGGCGAGCCTGGCTTCCATGTTGAGGATGGTTTCCACCTCGTTGTGCAGGAAATACACCTGGCCGCCGCGTTTCAGTTCGCGCAGTACCGCTTCGCGGATCACGCCATCCGAGTAGCGCGACACGAAGGTCTTGATCGCCAGGCGCTTCTGCGGTGCAGTAGCGATCACCGAAAAATCGCGGATACCTTCCAGCGACATGGCCAGCGTACGCGGAATCGGCGTGGCGGTCAGCGTCAGCACGTCCACTTCGGCGCGCAATACCTTCATCTGCTCTTTTTGGCGTACGCCGAAGCGGTGCTCCTCATCAATGATGACCAGACCGAGGTTCTTGAACAGGACGTCTTTCTGCAGAAGTTTGTGGGTGCCGATGACAATATCAATCTTGCCATCTGCCAGCCCGGCCAGTGCCTGCTTGATTTCCTTACTGGAACGGAAACGCGACAGTTCGGCAATTTTTATCGGCCAGTCAGAGAACCGGTCAGAAAAAGTCTGAAAATGCTGTTCGGCAAGCAAGGTGGTGGGTACCAGCACGGCGACTTGACGGCCATCCATCAGCGCCACAAACGCGGCACGTAGCGCTACTTCGGTTTTGCCGAAGCCTACGTCGCCGCAGACCAGCCGGTCCATCGGCTTTGCAGTGCATAGATCGGCGATCACTGCTTGAATGGCGGCAGCCTGATCCGGTGTTTCCTCAAAGCCGAAGCCTTCGGCAAATGCCTCGTAATCATGTGGTTTAAGGGTGAATGCATGACCTTCGCGTGCTGCCCGTCGCGCATACAGATTCAGCAATTCTGCCGCCGTGTCGCGTGCCTGCTGCATGGCACGGCGCTTGGCTTTTTCCCATTGACCGCTGCCTAGCCTGGATAGTGGTGTTGCTTCAGGAGAGGCGCCGCTATAACGCCCGATCAGATGCAATTGCGATACCGGCACATACAGCTTGTCGTCGCCTGCATATTCCAGCAACAGAAACTCGGTTTCACCTTCTCCCAGATCCATGCTGACCAGACCCAGATAACGGCCGATGCCGTGATCGGCATGCACGACCGGGTCGCCCACCTTGACTTCGGACAAGTCGCGCAGCATGCCGTCTACCTGGCTGCGGCGCCCGCTGTCACGACCGCGCGCGCGCACGGTGGTGGCATACAGCTCGGTTTCGGTGACAAAGGCGCAGGGTATTTCCGACTCGAGAATAAAGCCATGCGCTAATGGAGCAACCCCCAGCAGGAGAGGCGTGCCATGCGGCGAGCAGCTTTGGAAGTCCTCGCATAGCGCCGGTTTGAGCCCGTATTCAGCGAAATACTGCACCATGGTTTCACGCCGCCCCAAGCTCTCTGCCAGCAGCACGACACGACCTGAAAAGCGGGTAATAAAATCCTTGATGCGATGCAGCGGATCTTCGGCACGCCGCTCGACTTCCAGCCGTGGCAAGGCGCGCGTTTTGCCATTGTCGCTTTCGCCCTGGCTGAGCTCGATGCGCGGATAATTTTTCAGGCCACCGAATAAGGCGTCTACGGAAAGAAACAAGTCTGCGGGTGGTAATAAAGGCCGCTGCGGATCGCCACGCAACAGCTTGTAGCGTGATTCGGTATCGCGCCAGAAATCCTGTGCAGCAGCTTCAACATTGCCATGCAGGCAGAGCAGCGCATTATCCGGCAGGTAATCGAACAGGCTGGCGGTAGCCTCGAAAAACAGCGGCAGGTAGTACTCGACCCCAGCGGGTGCCAGACCATTGCTCACATCCTTGTAGAGTTGGCGCTTGGATGCATCGCCTTCAAACCGGTCGCGGAAACTTTCACGGAAGCGTGCGATGCCGGCCTCATCCAGCGGAAATTCGCGTGCCGGCAGCAGACGGATTTCATTCACCGGATAAATACTGCGTTGAGTATCTACGTCGAAGGTGCGGATGGTCTCGATTTCATCGTCGAACAAGTCGATGCGGTACGGTAATGGGCTACCCATCGGGAACATATCCAGCAAGCCGCCGCGCACGCTGTATTCGCCAGGAGAAATTACCTGGCTCACGGCGGTGTAGCCGGACAGTGTCATTTGTCCGCGCAACGCATTCAAATCCAGCTTCTGACCCTGTTTGAGAAAAAAAGTATAAGCGCCCAGATAGGCCGGCGGCGCCAGCCGATACAGTGCCGTGGTGACGGGTACGATCGCCAGGTCGCATTGGCTTTGAGAAATCTGGTAAAGCGTAGCCAGGCGCTCGGAAACCAGATCCTGATGCGGTGAGAAATGATCGTAAGGCAGCGTTTCCCAGTCCGGCAGCAGGTTGACTTGCAGTGCAGGCGCAAACCACCGGATTTCCTCCAGCAGGCGCTGGGCATCCAGCGCATTGGCGGTAAGCACTACCAGCGGACGTGCTTGTCCGGCTAGTTCAGCCAGTGCCAGTGCATCGGCAGAGCCGGTTACCGGCTGCAGGCGAGCGCGTTGTCCAAGGGTGGGAAGCGGCTGATTGAAAAGCATGTGGGAGCGCAAATAAACGCATTATAACTTTTCGTGCTGGAAATAACTGCTGGCAAGGCTATGCTTAAAAAGTGGTGGCTCATCTTTGCAGGGGTAAGACATGCCGTTTACTGACCGTGACCAGGCCGCTTACCAGTTGGCGGCCGCGCTTTCCGCCTATCAGGGTAAACACCCGCTGGTGTTGGCGATTCCACGCGGTGCCGTGCCGATGGGGCGCATCATTGCGGATGCACTGGGCGGGGAGCTGGACGTGCTCCTGGTGCGCAAGTTGCCCGCACCGTTCAATCCGGAATATGCCATTGGCTCGGTGGACGAATCGGGCTGGACTTACGTGTCCGATTTGGCCGCAGCAGCGGGCGCTACGCCGGAATACGCCGAGCAGGAAAAGCAACGCCAGCTGGTAACCATCCGTCGCCGGCGTGCCGAATATACGCCGTTGCACCCACCCATCGATCCATCCGGACGTATCGTCATCGTGGTCGACGACGGCCTGGCCACTGGTGCCACCATGATTTCCGCGTTGCATGGCTTACGCGAGCGCAAGCCCGCCAAACTGGTGTGCGCGGTACCCGTGGCACCACCGGATACTCTAGAACGGGTGCGGCAATACGCCGACGACGTGGTATGCCTGGAAACACCTTATAATTTTCAGGCGGTGGGGCAGTTTTACCATGACTTTCCACAGGTGGAGGATGAGGCAGTGGTGGAAGTTCTGCGGCGTTAGCGCACTGTTATGCGGCTGCCATCCGCGCTTCGCAAAACCGGTATTTCCACCTTACCTATGGAGTAGCCTTTAGAGGCTCTGTTTATAGCTTAGCTTGAAGTAATGCCCAAACCATGCTGCTGCCTGGCGCGCCACTTCCTCCAGCGTGCCGGGTTCTTCGAACAGGTGGGTGGCGCCGGGGATGATGATCAATTTCTGGTGACAGTGCAGGTGTGCGGCGGCGTGGTGGTTGAGCTCGATCACCACATCGTCGAATCCGCCCACCAGCAGCAGGGTGGGGGCGGTTACCCGGCTCAGCGCGTCAGGCCCTGCCAGGTCGGGGCGTCCGCCGCGCGATACGACAGCGGCGATTTTTTCACCCGGTTGGGCGGCGGCCTGCAGCGCAGCAGCGGCGCCCGTGCTGGCGCCGAAGTAGCCGAGTGGCAAGCTGCGGCAATCGGCGTGGTTTTTCACCCAGGCCGTGGCGGCAAGCAGGCGCCGGGTCAGCAGGGGGATGTCGAAACGGGTTTGGTAGTCGCTGTCCTCCTCGCTCGTGAGCAGGTCCATCAGCAGCGTGCCCATCCCGGCTTCACGCAGCACCCGTGCCACGTAGTTGTTGCGTGGGCTGTGACGGCTGCTGCCGCTGCCATGGGCGAATAGGACGATGCCCGCCGCGTGTTCCGGTAATTCCAGCATGCCCTCGATGTGCACGTCGTCTGCCGGGATGTGTACCAGTTGCTCCAGTTTGCTGGTTGCCATGGTGTGTCTCCCTTTCACAGTCGATTTTGCGCGCGTCTGATGACGTACTGAAGAATTAAATCAAACCGCGCGCTGCATGTTGATGGCGATGGGAATGCGCCGTCGTCCGAACTGGCCGCTAAATGCTTCGAAACGACCGGCTACTTGGGCGCCGCAATCCGGGCAATGGCCTTCCGGGGTGAGCCGGTACTGGATGATCTGATGCCAGTCCCGCACGATCAGCGGCGCGTGGCAACCGGGGCAAGCGGTGGTGCCGCCCGCCAGGTCGTATACGTTGCCGGTATAAACGTAGCGCAGACCGGCGCGCAGGGCGATGTCGCGGGCGCGGGTGAGCGTCGCGGGCGGGGTAGCCGGCAGGTCTTCCATTTTGTAGTCAGGATGGAAGGCGGTGAAGTGCAATGGCACGTCCGGCCCCAGTTCGCGCATGATCCACTGGCTCATCGCGCTGAGTTCCTCATCCGAGTCGTTCTTGCCCGGGATGAGCAGGGTGGTGATCTCGAACCACACGTCGGTGTGGTGCCTGAGGTATATCAGCGTATCCAGCACCGGCTGCAATTGCGAGCCGGTGAGCTTGAAGTAGAAATTCTCGGTGAAGGCTTTCAGGTCGACGTTGGCGGCATCCATTTTGGCGTAGAAGTCGCGCCGCGGCCGATCGTGCATATAGCCCGCGGTCACCGCAACGGTTTTGATGCCGCGCACATGGCAGGCATCCGCCACGTCCATGGCGTATTCGGCAAAAATTACCGGGTCGTTGTAGGTGAACGCCACGCTCTTGCAGCCGTATTCTTCGGCGCTCATGGCAATGGCTTCAGGTGAGGCCCGATCCATCAGCCTGTCCATGTCTTTCGATTTGCTGATGTCCCAGTTCTGGCAGAATTTGCACGCCAGGTTGCAGCCAGCGGTGCCGAACGACAGCACGCTACTGCCCGGATAGAAGTGATTGAGCGGCTTCTTCTCGATCGGGTCAATGCAAAAGCCCGAGGAGCGCCCGTAAGTGGTCAGAACCATCTGGTCGCCGACGCGCTGGCGCACAAAACAGGCGCCGCGCTGCCCCTCATGCAGCTTGCAGTCGCGCGGGCACAGATCGCATTGAATGCGGCCGTCTTCAATAAAATGCCAGTAGCGGGCGGGGTAGCCGGATTCGACCGTCATTGGGGTGCCCATAACTCGCTCTCCCTCCATTTGCTTACGCTATAGCACGACAGGCGGATATCCTCTGCCCAGAAATCTGCTGATAGGCCGGCTTTGCGCTTCAACTGGGCCAGGAACATTCCCGGCTCCTGCAATTGCTCCCACACCTGCGGCAGAAAGGTGCTGCGGTAGTGACGGTATTCGAGCACCACGCCATCGATGCCGGGGCGCAATGCCGCCAGCGCGTCCGCCTCGCCGGTGAAAGCGATGGGCTGGATGGGCGAGAGAAGCGAGACTTCCACCTCGGTGATCTCCAGTTCCGCGTGCTGCAATGGCCCGAAACGCGGATCGCGGAACGCCGCCGCCAGCGCGTTGGCTTTGACGTCTGCCAGCAGCGAACGGTGCGCCTCCAACGTGCCGATACAGCCGCGCAGTTCACCTTGCTGGGTCAGCGTGACGAAGCTGGCGCCGGGTGCGTGCAAGCGCGGTGCGGATTCATCCGCACGCGCCGCACTACCCAGGGCATCGGCAATCGTCGCGCGGGCAATACCAAGCAGGGTTGTTCCCAGTTCAGCGGTCATGGTTTTCATCCTCGTAAAAGGCAAAGGCAGCGTAGCCCACCACCCGGCTTTTGTCGCCTGACGTATCCCCGGAATTGCGCAAGTCGAGCAGTTCCACTTGCAGCCCATGATGCCGGGCGGCCAGCAGCAGGCCATTCGCCGGCGTGGCGCCGCAGGCCTGGTTGTAATCAAGGTCGCCACGCAGGTCGAGTATCATCCGGGCGGTGTCGGTGTCCACGCTTTGCGCGGTGGCATAGGGCAGGTAATGGGAAAGGTCTGAGCTCACCACAATCAGGGTTTCGTCGCCGCCCCATAGCCGCTCGATCACCTCGGCCACCTGCGCGGCGCTGGCGTCGCCTACCGCCAGCGGCACCAGCTTGAATTCGCCGAGCGCGCTTTGCAGAAAAGGCAGGTGTACCTCCAGCGCGTGTTCCTGGGCGTGACAGCGGTCATCCACCACTACTTGCGGCAGATCGGCCAATGCAGCCAAAGCCGTGGTATCCAGCAACACTTCTCCCATGGGGCTTGCAAAAGCCTGTACGCTGGGCACCGCCAGACCGCGCACTGGCACCCGGTGCACCGGCCCCAGCAGCACCACGCGCCGCACCTTGCCGCGCAGCGGACGCAACCGGGCGTAGGCGCTGGCGGCGATGGCGCCGGAATAGCTATAACCGGCGTGGGGCACGATCAACGCCTTGGGCGCACGCATTCCCTCTGTAGTGTGGACGTTCTCCAGCAGCGCTTGTACCTGGACAGCCAGCAGTGCGGCATCGGCCGGGTAGAATAGCCCCGCGACTGCAGTCGGGCGGGTGGTTGCGGACATGTCTGCTTCCTCGTTTAATTCAATAGTTTTAAATATGGAGGCAAATATTATTAAGACAATAATGCTTTCAGCAATTGCATTGCTTGCAGAGGCCGGCCATCCCGCCGGATAATCCGTTTCTTTGCGCATCGCCCACATGTCTGACTATTACGCACTGATTCCTGCGGCGGGCAGCGGCGCCCGCATGGGCGGAGAGCTGCCCAAGCAGTACCTTGACCTTGCCGGCAAGCCGATGATTTACCATGCCTTGCGGCGGCTTGCTGGTTCTCCGCGCATCCGCCGAGTGTACGTGGTGATCTCGCCTGAGGATGCTTACTGGGATGATTACGACTGGCGCGAATTCGCGCCCAAGCTAAGCGTATTGCGCTGCGGCGGTGCCGCGCGTGCCGACAGCGTTCGTAACGGACTGGTTGCGATGGCAGATGCAGTCACGGAAAATGACTGGGTGCTGGTGCATGATGCTGCGCGGCCTTGTCTTTCAGTAGCGCAGCTGGATCGTTTGATTTATGAGGTGGGGGATGATCCGGTGGGTGGATTGCTTGCGGTGCCGGTGGCAGATACATTGAAACGCGCCGATTCCAACCGGTATGCGTCTCGTACTGAGTCACGTGAAGGATTATGGCAGGCGCAAACGCCGCAAATGTTTCGACACGCCATGCTGTTGCAAGCGATGCGACAACAACATGAATCAGTACCCACAGACGAATCAAGTGCCATCGAGTCACTCGGTCATCGCCCTCTGTTGGTGGCTGCGGACAATAGCAATTTCAAAGTAACCTATCCGCGCGACCTGCATCTGGCGCGCCTGATGCTGGAGAATCCTGATGACTGATTTACGTATAGGGCATGGTTTCGATGTGCACGCTTTTGCTGAACATCGCAAGCTGATCATCGGTGGTGTGGAGATTGCACACCCGCTTGGTCTGGCCGGGCATTCCGATGCGGATGTGCTGCTACATGCTATTTGCGATGCGCTGCTGGGTGCCGCAGGGCTGGGAGATATTGGTCGCCATTTCCCAGATACCGACTCTCGCTACAAAGGTATAGACAGTCGTCACCTGCTTCGAGAAGTCGTGCGCCTGCTGGCAGAACATGGTTATGCAGTGGTCAACGTGGATTCCACCATCATTGCGCAGGCTCCTAAAATGGCCCCATATATTGAGGAAATGCGGGCCAATATCGCACAGGACCTGGGCAGCAGGCAGGATGCCGTCAATATCAAGGCGACCACAACTGAAAAACTCGGCTTTACCGGGCGCGGCGAAGGCATTGCTGCGGAAGCGGTATGCTTGCTGAGCCGCCAAGGTGACTGAAAATCCAGTTACGTTACGAGTGTTTTTTGCGCTGTGGCCAGATCATGCATTGCAGAATGCGCTACATCAACTGGGTTGCGGCCTTCAACCAGTCTGCATGGGGCTTCCCATGCATGCGGAAACGATCCATCTGACCCTGGCTTTTCTCGGAGCATTGCTCATGGATCGGCTGGAAGCCTTGTATGCCACTGCAGCCCGGGTGCATTCCCCTGCTTTCGATTTGAAAATAGATCAACTGGGTTACTGGCGCCATCATCGGATACTTTGGGCTGGGTCACAGCAGCCCCCCGCGGGTTTGATCAATTTAGCCGGCCGCCTGTATGCCGCATTGAACGAGGCAGGTTTTGCTTTTGACAATAACAGGCCATTTTTCCCGCACTTTAGCTTGCTGCGAAAATCCTCATGTCAAGCTTTCATACAATCGTTCATGCCTTTGAATATGCGTGTATCCGAGTTCGTTCTGGTGCACTCGGAAACCACGGAAAGGGGTGCAAACTATCGGGTGATGCGACGCTGGCCACTGATGTAAAGTTTCAGGAGCCGCGAGCTTAGAGTCGCCGTCAAAGATAGATACAGTGCTCCAGATGTCCGGTAAGTTCTCTGGGCGTGGCACGGGTGTAATCCTTTTCGATGGTTTCGCTTACCAGACTGCGTACATGGCCGCTCAGGCGCTGATTGAGCACGCCGATGAATGGCGAGGACGCCACCATGATAAGTCGTTCATAGTGGTTGGCTGCACGACCGTGTTCCAGTTCTTTGGACAATTCCTGGGCAAAACGCTCGGCTTCATGCTGTTTCGGGTCGGTAGCCGGTACGAAGGCGCCTTGCCCATTTCCCGAGCCGGGGCTGTGGCCTGGCCGGTCGGAAACCAGATCGGAAGCTTTTTCCCGGCTTTCCGGGTGGTTGAGTTCTTTGAAAAGCTGGAGCCCTTTTTTAGGGCCGTTATTGAAATAGAGGCGGGCTAGGCTTGCGTTTGCTACAACGATCCAGGTAGTGGTCATGGTTCCTCTTTTCGTCAGCATTTGAACCCGCAAACGCCGAATGGGCGCACAGCGCGATTGGCAGTTTTGGGGCCAGGGGTTGATGAGGGTATAGCAATTTAAAACTAGCACCTCAATTTGACCCGTCAAGCTTGTTCTAGGATATGGCGCGCCGCGTTACTGAAACCGACAGGGTTGATATTTTCAACCACGACTGGCGTGGTGTCGGCATAATTCGGGTAGTTTTTTAGCGTGGATTTGCCGTAGGCCGGATCATAATGTTTCTCCAGCAGGGCCAATACCAGTTCGTCCCATAAACCTTGGGTGGCCAGTGCGTTCCAGCTTGCAATGAGCTCATGACCATACAGGCCGACCAGGCAATCGAGCTTTTCTGCGAGGGCGGCAGGATTGGTCAAAAAATGGGCGTATTCTTCCTTGAGCAAAGTCACCCGTAACGGCGTTGCTACTTCGATCCGCACGCAGCTCCCCTCACGCATGCGTGTCAATACTGCATCGGGTACGCGCAACAAGCCGATTTTTTTGCTTTCCGCTTCGACATATACCGGCAGGCTGGGCTCGAACTGTTTGAGTGCCCACCATAATTGGCTATCGAACATTTTTTGCGGTGGTTGTGGCGCATCCGGCAGGTTGCCTAATACTGAGCCTCGATGTGCAGCAAGTTCCTCAAGATCAAGTACTTGCGCGCCAGATTTCAGTAATGCTTGCAGCAAACGGCTTTTTCCGGAACCGGTAGGGCCGCACACTACCCGAAAATTGAAACGGCCCGGCAAGCTTTCCAGTTCGTCCATGACGCTGCGCCGGTAGGCTTTGTAACCTCCATTCATCTGCGCGGTGTCAAAGCCGATCTGTTTCAATACATGCGCCATTGAACCACTACGGTTGCCACCCCGCCAGCAATAGATCAGGGGTTTCCAGGTGCGGGGCTTGTCGGCGAAGTGCTCCTTGAGATGGCGGGCGATGTTGTATGACACCAGTGCAGCACCGAGTTTTTTGGCTTCAAAGGCGGAGATCTGCTTGTACATTGTGCCTACCCGTTCGCGCTCGGCATCATCCAATACCGGGAAATTTAAAGCGCCGGGGATATGGTCCTGGGCAAATTCACCCGGCGAACGGACGTCAATAATCTCGTCAAATTCGGCAAGCTGTGCTACGTTTGCGAGCGGTACAGGTTTCATGATTATTTGCGGTCTAGCGAATCGCGCAGTTTATACGAGAGGGCAGCAACAATGAATGACTTACTGGCACCGGTGCCTATCCGCCTGACCGAATATTCCCACGGTGGTGGTTGCGGGTGCAAGATCGCGCCAGCTGTCTTGTCCCAGATACTGATGAATTCGGGTGCTGCGCGTATCGTGCCGCCCGAATTGCTGGTAGGTAGGGAATCCAGCGATGATGCCGCCGTTTACAAGCTGAATGACAGCCAGGCAATCGTTGCCACTACTGATTTTTTCATGCCTATCGTGGATGATGCGTTTGATTTTGGTCGAATTGCTGCCACCAATGCGATTTCCGATGTGTACGCCATGGGTGGCAAGCCGATTTTTGCATTGGCTATAGTCGGAATGCCTATCGGCAAGTTACCAGTAGAGACTATCCAGCAAATCCTCGCTGGCGGGGAATTCGTTTGTGCGGCAGCAGGCATCCCTATCGCCGGCGGGCATTCAATAGATGCGCCCGAGCCTATCTACGGGCTGGTTGCATTGGGTATGGTGCATCCCGACCGGGTAAAACGTAACGATCTGGCTTGTGCCGGTGATGTGCTGATACTCGGAAAGCCACTCGGCGTTGGTGTGATGAGCGCAGCACTGAAAAAAGGTGAATTGTCTGCGGAAGGTTATCGCCAGATGCTGGCGAGCACCACCCAGCTGAATACGCCCGGCTGCCGTCTTGCAGAAATGCCCGGCGTCCACGCGATGACGGATGTAACCGGCTTTGCCCTGTTAGGTCATCTGCTGGAAATCTGTCGCGGTTCCAAAGTGGGTGCCACCGTGCAATACGATCAATTGCCATTCTGGAGCGTAGCGCGGGAATTGGCGCAGCAGGGCTACGCTACCGGTGCGGCCGAGCGAAACTGGAATAGTTATGGTCATGATGTCGTCATCCCTGAAAACATGCCGGACTGGCAACATAAGCTGCTGAGCGACCCGCAAACCAGTGGGGGCCTGTTGGTGGCGTGCGCGCCAGAGGCGGTGGATGAGGTGCTACAGGTGTTTCAGGGTGAGGGTTTCCATCAGGCTTGCGTGATAGGTACGATGCAAGCTGGAGTAGCCAAAGTGACCGTGCGCTGAACGCGCAACGTTAAATCAGGCGCAAGGCGTAGGCGCTATCATCGGTACGCCGCCCGGCTGATGCGCGACGATCCACACCCAGATAGGGCTCGCGCTGCAGTTGTGCCATCGGGCTGCGTCGTTCACACATACGCCGCTCCATAGGGATAAACTCCACCTCATAATTTTGTAGCTTTTTGGCGTTTTTTTGCATCTGGTGCCCCGCTATAGGATGTCGAGATTTCATCGTTTTTGGAGCATAGCACTATATTGACCGATCAAGCCGAATTTTTTAAAGCGCGTATTTTATGATTCATGTTTTTTTGTCAATAGGCGTTGCAAAGGTTTCCATATGTTATTCAATACCTTGCTTTGTGCTGATGCGATCGGATGCAAGCCATCTGTCTGAAATAGCTCGCGCCGTGTTTCAATGTCTTTCAACAGTGTGGGCAGTAATACAATATGCTGTTGCTGCGCCAGCGTTTCATACACGTGCTGGAACTTTTGTGTATACACCATGCCGTAATTGGGTGGCAGATGTATGCCTACCAGCAGCACACGCGCTCCGGCGCGCTGGATAAGCTGGATCATGGCTTGCAGATTGTTTTGCATGACATCCGGCGAGAGGCCGCGCAGGCCATCATTGGCACCCAGTTCAAGTATGACGATAGCCGGTTTGTGTCGCGCCAGTGTAACGGGCAAGCGCGACAGGCCTCCCGCGCTGGTTTCACCACTGATGCTGGCGTTAACTACGTGCCAGTCCTGCTTTTGGCTATCGAGGCGCTGTTGCAACAGATCGGGCCAGGCTTGACCGGTCTGGAGGCCGTAGCCAGCCGACAAACTGTCGCCAAACACCAGAATGACTGGCGCCGCCTGCACCGCGCCGGATACGACAAGACACCACAACAGTAAAAACTTTCCAAAATTCATGACCACTCCTGTTAATAACTTCATTTTGCGTGCAGTCGGCGTTGCCAGGCAAGTCGCGTTAAATGGTGTGCCACTGACCATCCTGCATCCTGCCAGTTTCGACATTCGGCATGGAGAATCAGTTGCCATTGTAGGTGCCTCCGGCTCGGGAAAATCCACTCTGCTGGGATTGTTGGCTGGACTGGATTCGCCCAGTCAGGGTGAAGTCTGGCTGGATGGGCAGGCGCTTGGGCAACTGGATGAAGATGGCCGGGCACGACTGCGGGGTGCATTGATTGGTTTTGTGTTTCAGTCCTTTCAGTTATTGCCCATGTTAACCGCGCTGGAAAATGTGATGCTGCCGCTGGAATTGAATGGTGCAGCCGATGCTCGTGCACGCGCCCGGCACTGGCTGGAACGGGTCGGATTGACTGAGCGCCAGCGTCACCGTGCTCAGCAACTCTCCGGTGGCGAACAGCAACGGGTGGCGATTGCCCGTGCATTTGCGGTCAAGCCGGCACTGCTTTTGGCGGATGAACCCACAGGCAATCTCGATGCCGAAACCGGAGCACGGGTGATCGAATTGCTGTTTGAACTCAATCGCGAGCAGGGCACCACGCTGGTCCTGGTGACGCACGACGCGCAACTCGCCGGGCGCTGCAACCGCCGTTTGCAACTGCGCGCAGGCCATCTGGAAGCAGACACATGAATATCGTACGCCTGGCCTTGCGCATGTTGGCGCGCGAGTGGCGGGCGGGGGAGTTACGTGTGCTGGTGATGGCAGTCATGATTGCAGTGGCTGGGCTGGCTTCGGTCAATGCCTTCACGGTGCGTATGCATCTGGCGTTGAGCCAGGAAAGCAATCGTCTGCTGGGCGCGGATCTGGTGCTGGTCTCCGATCATGCACCCGCCACGGCGTTGGTTGCGGAGGTGCGACGGCGTGGACTTGAAACGGCGCAGACGGCGCTGTTTCCAAGCATGGTAAGTACCTCTCAGGATAGTCGGCTGGCCGAAATCAAGGCGGTAAGCAAGGATTATCCACTGCGTGGCACGTTACGCATTGCGAATGCTGTATTCGGTGCGGACCATCCTGCCAATGGCATTCCCAGCGCGGGCAGTGTATGGCTTGAGGCACGTCTGGCGAATGAATTGCAGGTGAAACCGGGTGCCTCCCTCCAGATTGGTTACAGTCATCTGAGAGTCGCGGCGATTCTTACCAATGAACCGGACCGAGGGGGTGATTTTTTCAATCTCGCGCCGCGTTTGCTGATGAATCAAAGTGACTTGCCGGCTACAGGATTGATTCAGCCAGGGAGCCGAGTCAGCTATCGTCTGCTGATCGCGGGTAAAAACAATGCGCTGGAAGCTTATCGAAACTGGCTGGAATCACATTTGGAGCGTGGCCAACGTATCCTGGGTGTGCGCGACGCACGTCCGGAAATCCGTAATGTGCTGGACAAGGCCGAGCGCTATCTTGGGTTGGCTGTGCTATTGGCGGCGATGCTGGCTGCCGTCGCGATTTTGTTGTCTGCGCGGCATTTTTTGCGCCGTCATCTGGATGCCTGCGCATTATTGCGCTGCTTCGGCGCCAGCCAGCGCAGCATTGTCACGCTCTACGCTTTGCAAATTGCCGTGCTCGGCGTGCTGGCAGCGCTGGCTGGAATAGCGCTGGGCTATGCAGGGCAAATGGTACTGGCCGCATTATTGGGCAACCTGGCCAATCTGGTATTGCCGCCCGCAGACGGTACCCCCTATTTACAGGCGGCGTTGGCGGGCTGGGTATTGCTTGCGGGATTCAGCCTGCCGACCCTGTTCGCGCTGCGCCGAACGCCTGCGCTGCGTATTCTGCGTCGTGATGGCATACCACTCAACGCGCTTGGCGTTGCCGGTTATCTCGCCGGATTGGCGGCACTAACCGCTTTGCTATTCTGGCAGGTACACGATACGCGACTTACATTGATGGTGCTGGCAGGCTTGGGAGTAACCCTGTTGGTCACTGTCTTGCTTGCATGGTTGCTGGTACTCGGTGCTGGTTGGCTGGGTGCACGTAGCCGGGGGAGTTGGCGCCAGGGTCTGCTCAACCTGCGCCGACGTGCCGGGGGCAGTGTGATCCAGGTTTCCGCGTTTACATTGGGGATGCTGGCGTTATTGCTGCTTACTGTCGTGCGGGGTGATTTGCTCAACAACTGGCGTGCCACCTTGCCCGTGGATGCGCCCAACCGCTTTGTGATCAACATCCAGCCGGATCAGGTTGCGCCACTACAGGCTTTTTTTCGTCGTCACGGACTGCCAGGTACGACGCTTTATCCGATGATACGCGGGCGACTGACAGCGATTAATGGACAGGCAGTAAAAGCAGCGGCTTATCCTGATCAGCAAGCCCGGCGCCTGCTGGAACGTGAATTCAACTTGTCTTATGCTGATCGGTTGGCTCAAGGCACCCAGCTGATAGCTGGTCACGGCTGGCACAGCGCCAATTCCACCTCGCAATTTTCAGTAGAGCAGGGAATAGCGGAAAAACTGCACATCAAGCTGGGGGACAGTTTGAGTTTCGAAGTGGGCGGCACGTCTGTCTCTGCGCGTATTACCAGCCTGCGCAAAGTCGACTGGGACAGCTTCCGGGTGAATTTTTTTGTGCTCGCCAACAGCAGCCTTCTGAATAATATCCCCGCCAGCTACATCACCAGTTTTTATCTTCCGCCACAACAAACCGGTATGTTGAACGACATGGTCAAGACCTATCCCAATCTGACCGTGATCGATGTATCGGCCATCATGAAAACCGTGCAGGATATGCTGGAACGGGTCACGGCTGCGGTACAGTTCGTATTCATTTTTACGCTCGCCTCGGGTCTGGTGGTGCTTTACGCCGCGCTTGCAGCTACCCGCGACGAGCGGGCACTGGAAACAGCACTGTGGCGCGTACTTGGGGCACGGCGCGGACAATTATGGGTTGCACAGGTGACGGAATTTGCCGCCATAGGTTTACTGGCGGGCCTGCTTTCCGCCGCTGGTGCCAGTGCGATTGGCTGGATCTTGAGCAGCGAGGTATTCCACCTGCCATATCATTTCAATCTGATGCTCTGGCTGGTGGCAATGGGGTCGGGTAGTGCGGGTGTGGCGCTGGCCGGGGTGGCCGGGCTGTGGGGAATCAGCCGTGAAGCGCCGCTGACAACTTTACGAGCAGCGACTTAGAACTTATCCGCAAATAAAATATAATCATTCTCCAGGCGCGATGGTTGCGTGTGGAGTGAAGCTGGCAACAGCGAAGGCATGGGAAGTCACGGATGAGCTCTGGAAGCGTGTAGAGCCGCTGATTCCGGGTACGTCAGCGGCCACCTGGGCAGACCTGCACCCGCAAGACGGGCGGCGGGCGCAAGCCCAAAGCGCCCCGGCTTGTTTTTGAAGGCATCGTGTACGTACTGAGAACGGGCTGCCGGTGGAAAGCATTGCCCGCTGAGCGTTATGGCAGTGCCAGTGCGATCCTGCCCGGTTCCTGGAGTGGGAAGCGGGCTTGTTTGAAACCTTGTGGAAGGCGGGGTTCGCCGAATACGATGACCTTGAAGGCATTGCCTGGCGCTGGCAAAGCATTGACGGGGCGATGATGAAAGCCCCCCTGGCGCGGTCGAGCGCGGGGCCCAACCCAACCGGCCGGGGGGAAAAATGGCAGCAGCGGCATTTGCTGGCGGACGGTCGTGGCGCCCCGTTATCGCTCGTCGTGACCGGGGCGAACCGGCATGATGTCTCGCAACGGGAGGCGGTGCTGGATGCCGTCATGGTCAAGCGCTCCGCGCCGTCGCAAAGGCAAAGCAAGCATTTATGTGCCGATGCAGGCTACACCGGCGCACCGGCACTGGAAGTGATAGAGAAACATGGCTACATCCCGCATGTCAAAGGGCGCGGGCAAGAGGCCGGCGAACTTGAGCGCGACCCCAGGAAAAAAGCCAGACGCCGGGTTGCTGAAGTGGCGCACAGTTGGTTCAATCGTTTTCGCAAGCTGTTGGTGCGATACGAGAAACTGGAGCGCAGCTTCCTCGCGTTAAATCATCTGGCCGCAGCTATCCTGACATTCAGGGGAATCAAGCTGGATGTGAATATTATTTACGGATAAGTTCTTGGACTTTGTTACGAACAATCCAATAATTTTTAGCAAGGTAAATCGCCGGCTCTATATGGAGAAGATGCACGCTCTCATTTGACAAGATACAACCTGCCTAATGATGCGAAATGCCGGAGTAGGATGATCTATCCGGAGATGTGAGGTGGCTTTTCCAAATTGGAAATACCACCACATATAACTGAATTCAGTACACGAACCAGATTTATTCTGGCTTAGCTGTACTATCTTCCATGGAAATCTGTCTGGAAGGCGAGACGGTCGAAATAGCATGTTTGAAAATAGCTTGGCTGACATTGTCGTGGCCTTTGAGCATGACCATATACTGGTCGAATGACTCGATTTTACCAACTAACTTGATACCATTTACCAGAAACACAGACACAGGCATATGTTCCTTACGTAAGGCATTCAGGAACTGATCCTGAAGATTCAGGCGGTCTTTGTCACTCATCATTGGCCTCACATTTCTTTGTATGCTACATCAAATCCACGTGTATTCAGCATAGTTGTTTACACGGTTTTTGCATTTGTATTTTTTGCGTGTCTATTGAAGAAAAAAGCGCGGCATTCGCCGCGCTTTTTCGGCCTAAAGAGGAAACTATTCTACTTTGGCACTAGCACGCATATCGGTAATTTCTTTTTTAACCATTTCCTGTTCCATTTGACCACGCAATTGATCTTTCACTTCATTGAATGGCGGAATTTTCAGGTCGCGTATATTGTCAACGCGAATGACGTGCCAACCAAACTGTGTATGAACAGGCGTTTTAGTGTATTCGCCCTTTTTCAGCTGTACCATCGCATCGGAAAATTCTTTTACCAGATTACTCGGAGCCGTCCAGCCAATCAAACCGCCTTTGGCTGCGGAAGAATCCTTTGATTCTTTCTTGGCCAAATCCTCGAATTTGGCTTTTTTGCTGTTGAGTTCAGCGATGATTTTCTTGGCTTCGGCTTCGCTGCCCACCAGGATGTGACTGACTTCATATTCCTTGGTACCCATCTGGGCTTTAACTTTGTCGTATTGTGCTTTAAGTTCTGCTTCGCTGATGGGGTGGTTTTTTACGTAATTTGCCAGATAAGCTTTGGCCAACATTTCTGTTTTAACGAGATCCAGGCGGGTTTGCATGGTCGGATCCTTATCCAGTCCCATTTTGGTAGCCTGCTGGGCAAGTATCTGTGCGTTGATCAAACTGTCGCGTAATGCGGCCTCAGTCTGTGCATTGTCAGGTTGGCCTTGTTGAATGCGATCCTGCTTGAGCAGATTGTATTGGCTCTGAGGAATGGCTACGCCATTTACAATAGCGACTGGTTTGGAGGATGAGGTGGCAGCAGGTTTTGCTTCCGGTTTGCCAGCAGTTTCGGCTGCATTACAGCCAGTCAGAGCAGCAAGTCCCCAAACAAAAACAGTGGCGGCAGCAATTTTTTTCAATAGCATCTGGTGATCCTTTATTTAAATTAATCAGGGTAACTATAATTCTTCTGGTGTATGCGCTGTAATACTCAGGGCATGTATTTGATGTTGCATTAACTCACCCAGCGCATCGTATACCATTCGATGTCGAGCTAGGGTAGTTTTTCCCTGGAACGCTGTGGATATAATATGCATCCTGTAATGGCCGCCCCCGCTTCTGGCACCCGCATGTCCGGCATGTTGCGCACTTTCATCCTCAATATCAAGATGTTCTACAGGCATTAAGGCCAGCCGGTCGCGCATAAGTTCAATTGTGTTCATGCAGGCAGCACTTTCTTGAATGGTTTCACGATAACTTGGGCGTAAACGCCTGCAGTTACATAGGGATCATTATCAGCCCAAATTTTGGCGATTTCGAGTGAATCAAACTCAGCCACAATCAAACTGCCGGAAAAGCCTTCAGGGCCAGGATCCGGGCTGTCTATGGCAGGAAAGGGACCGGCCAGGAGCAAGCGCCCTTCATTCTGGAGTGTTGTCAAGCGTTCCAGGTGCGCAGGCCGAGCAGCCATGCGATGTGGCAGGCTGTCGCTGACATCGGTGCTCATAATTGCATACCACACGCTATCTATTCCTCGTTTTTCATGTGTTTAGCCAGGATGAGGCTTTGTGCAATGACAAACACCAGCATCATGGCAGTACTGCCAAACAGTTTGAAATCAACCCATATATCTGTAGAGAAACTGTACGCCACATACAAATTGGTTGCGCCCATGACGACGAAAAAGCCTGCCCAGCTCAGGTTGAGTTTGTTCCATACCGGATCAGGCAGGCTGATTTGCTTGGCCATCATCGATCGCATGATGTTTTTATTGAAGAGCCAGGAGCCGCCTAATAAAACCGCTGCAAATAGCCAGTAGAGCACGGTTGGTTTCCATTTGATGAAGGTTTCATTGTGCAGCAATAATGTTGCGCCACCGAACACGACAATAATCACCAGGCTGATCCACATCATGGGCTCGACTTTTTTACCGCGTACCATCACCCAACCTATTTGTACAAAACTGGCGGCAATGGCAACGCCGGTCGCAACGTAAATGCCTCCAAACTTATAAGCGATAAAAAAAAGTAATATCGGGAAAAAATCAAACAGAAATTTCATGGTTTTAGTGTCTGGTAGCCCAGCGTTTAAAGTGATCCTGCATCAATTCGCGCACTTCGGCACCATAAACTTCTTTTTGTGCCTGCTGCAATCCTTGCTCGAAAAATTCCGGGCAATCCTCGGGTAAATTCCTCCCTAGCGTATCAAAGGCTTTTTCCATCAATGCCTTGTTCTGGGTGCGCGTTGCAACAATTGCGTAATTGAAATTGAGGATGCGCCAGGGACGGGCCGGATCATTTTTTTCCAGGTCGCTTTTGATAGCAGGAGCGGCATGCTCGATGACATCACCGATGACTTCGCACATGGCTGTCAGCGTAGATACGTCCTGAGTCAGATTGGCACTGGCTGCCAGGCTATTAACCAGCGGTTCCAGTGTGCGTAATTCGCCATCGTGGCGGATAACCCAGTGTGCCACGGCCAGTGCGGTTTTTTCCAGATCCATTTTTGATTTTGGCAAGCGCAAGCGCTCCGCCCAGTAGGCCAGGTCCATGATGAATCCAATGGCATGATCACCAAGTTGGCTCACGTCATCGTAGGGGAGAGGGCCGACTTCACCATGTTCATTGTCCAGTTTATCGAACACATACAGGAACTGCTCAATGGCTTCGCCCAGTTGGTCGGGCGTCACCTGGCTGCCTGCCTGAATGCCGGATTCGGAAAAAGATTGCAGCACAAGATTGTTTGCTTCAACAAAACTGGTGCGGATTTCCGCAGGGATAGGCATAGATAAGCACGTATCAGGATAGTGGGGGAGACCGTATTTTGCTATGATTTGCCTGTACTTCACAAGTCACCTGCCATGCCAGACCAAAATTTTGATTTACATTGCCATTCCAATGTCTCTGATGGCATGTTACTTCCGGCTGAACTGGTCGCACGCGCGGCCGCACAGGGAGTGACGGTATTGTCACTTACAGATCATGATGATGTCGCGGGTCTGGAAGCCGCCCGCACGGCTGCTCTAGTGCATGGTATCCAGTTGGTAAATGGCGTGGAAATTTCCGTGACATGGGGTAGCCATACCCTGCATATCGTTGGTTTAAGGATCAACCCGACTCATCCCGCACTGAAAACAGGATTGGAAGGTATCCGCCACGGGCGTGGTGAGCGTGCCGAAAAAATGGCCATACAACTTGATAAGGCAGGCATCAAGAACAGCCTGCAAGGTGCATATCAGCATGCGGGTAACCAAAATTTGATTGGCCGCATGCATTTTGCACGCTATCTGGTGGCGCAAGGTATTGTTAAGGATGTGCGTACCGTTTTCAAAAAATATCTGGTCAAGGGCAAGCCTGGCTACGTTAGCCACCAATGGGCAAGTCTGGCAGAGGCAGTCAGCTGGATTGTGGCAAGCGGAGGTCAGGCAGTCATTGCACATCCGGGCCGTTATCAGATGGGTGGCGGGAAAATGCATGAGCTGCTGGAAGAATTCAAAAACCTGGGCGGCGTAGGTATAGAGGTAGTAACCGGTAGTCATACGCCTGAGCAATACCCGCAATATGCCAAGCTTGCGCAAAAATTCGATTTGTTATCTTCGCGTGGCTCGGATTTTCATGCTCCGGGTGAAGGTTATCGTGACATTGGGCGTCTGCCTCCTTTGCCCGATTTATGTACGCCAATCTGGCATGATTGGGCGGGCTGTTAAGCAATGTCGCAATATTTTACGTTGCACCCGGATACACCCCAGCCGCGCCTTATCAAACAAGCCGTGGCAATTTTGCGTAGTGGCGGCGTGATCGCTTTTCCTACCGACTCCAGTTATGCGCTAGGTTGCCATTTGGGTGACAAGGCTGCCCAGGATCGTATTCGCGCCATTCGTGAAGTGGATGATAAACATCATTTTACTTTGATGTGCCGCGATCTATCCGAGATTGCCCGCTATGCGCAAGTTGATAATCGCCAGTTTCGCCTGCTCAAGGCGAATACGCCAGGCAGTTACACCTTTATACTCGAAGCGACGCGCGAGGTGCCGCGTCGCCTGCAACATCCCAAACGCAATACGATCGGCCTGCGTGTGCCGGAGCATTTGGTTACACTGGCATTACTTGAAGAACTGGGTGAACCGATCATCAGCATGACGTTGATTCTCCCCGGTGATGAACTGCCCATGCATGAAGCCGAAGAAATTCGCGAACGTTTGGAAAAACGTCTTGATCTAATCGTAGATGCGGGTGCTTGCGATGTTGAATCCACCACAGTCATTGATTTGACTAGCGATACCCCCGTATTAGTGCGCGCCGGACGCGGAGACCTGCAACCTTTTGGATTAAATTAATGGAACTCAACCTGATACAAAAAATTAGCATATGGATCATCCCGGTCATTTTCGCGATTACGCTGCATGAAGCCGCACATGGTTATGTTGCCAAGTTTTTCGGTGACTCGACTGCCTGGATGCTGGGGCGTGTCACACTGAATCCATTCAAGCATATTGATCCGGTGGGCACGATTCTGGTACCTCTTACCATTCTGTTATTAAGTAAAGTATTGGGTGGCGGTTTTATTCTGTTCGGTTGGGCCAAACCGGTTCCGGTCAATTTTGGAGCACTGCGCAATCCCAAACGAGACATGTTGTGGGTGGCTATTGCAGGGCCGGCTGCCAATTTGTTCATGGCAATATTATGGGCTTTGGTCATCAAGCTGGGGATATCGCTGGGCGATAGCTATACGCAACCCCTGGTACTGATGGGTGCGGCAGGCATTTTCATTAATGCCGTATTGATGGCTCTGAATCTGTTGCCATTGCCGCCGCTGGATGGTGGCCGCATTGCCGTGAGCTTATTGCCAGGGCCTTATGCTTACCGCTTTGCACAGATCGAGCCGTATGGATTTTATATTCTGCTCGCATTAATGTTTATTGGCTGGTTATGGTTGATACTCAGCCCGTTAATTATGCTGGTCGTTGCCATCACTAGCGTTTTTTCAGGCTTGGACCACTCTCAGATAATCCCTCTTATCCAAATCATTACTAGCTAATCATAATCATGTACGCAAATCGCGTTTTATCCGGCATGCGACCTACCGGCAGTCTGCACTTGGGCCATTATCATGGTGTATTGAAAAACTGGGTGAATCTCCAGCACGAGTATGAATGCCTGTTTTTCGTAGCGGACTGGCACGCATTGACCACCCATTACGATACACCCGAGGTGATACAGGACAACGTGTGGGAAATGGTGATCGACTGGCTGGCTGCGGGGGTCGATCCATCGCAGGCCACATTGTTTATCCAGTCACAGGTGCCCGAGCATGCAGAATTGCACCTGTTGTTGTCGATGATTACGCCGCTGGGATGGCTGGAACGGGTGCCTACCTACAAGGATCAGCAGGAAAAGCTGAGTGAAAAAGACCTTTCCACCTATGGTTTTCTGGGTTATCCCTTGCTGCAGAGTGCGGATATTTTGATCTATCGAGCCAATCAGGTGCCGGTGGGCGAAGATCAGGTACCGCACATCGAATTTACCCGCGAAATGGCGCGCCGTTTCAATCATTTGTACGGACGCGAGCCTGGCTTCGAGCAAAAGGCAGCTGCTGCGGTCAAAAAAATGGGGAGCAAGAAAGCGCGTCTGTATGAGGAATTACGCACACGCTATCAGGAGCAGGGTGTTGACGAAGCGCTGGAATCCGCCCAAGCCCTGCTGAATGAACAGCAGAACCTGTCGCTGGGCGATCGCGAACGATTGTTCGGCTATCTTGAAGGTGGCGGGAAAATGATCCTGGCCGAACCCCAGGCGCTGCTCACAGCCGCCTCCAGAATGCCTGGCCTGGATGGACAAAAAATGTCCAAGTCATACAACAACACCATTTCCCTGCGCGAAGATGCGGATAGTGTCACCAAGAAAATTCGTACCATGCCCACCGATCCGGCGCGCGTACGGCGCACTGATCCTGGTTCGCCGGAAAAGTGTCCGGTGTGGCAGCTGCATCTGGTGTACTCCAGCGAAGAGGTGCAAACCTGGGTACGCGCCGGCTGCACCAGTGCGGGCATCGGTTGCCTGGAATGCAAACAGCCGGTTATCGAAGGCGTATTGAAAGAGCAGGAGCCGATGCGCGAACGCGCCAGGATGTATCAGGAAAGCCCCTCTCTAGTGCGTAATCTGATCGCTGACGGATGCGAAAAGGCCCGAGACCTCGCGCGCGAGACAATGCGAGACGTGCGCGAGGCTATGGGGCTGCGTTATGACTAGCGTATGTAATCAGGGTCAATCGTCGTCATCGCGCTCATGATGACGCCAGTGTCCCCGCTCACGTCCCCGCCAATGCTCATGGCGGGAGGAATAACCATAGTAGTTACCATAATAAACCGGGCGTGGTGGCGCATAGTAAACTCGTGGCGGGGGCGTGTACACATACGCGGGTGGCCCGTAATAAACCGGGGCGCCAAACGAAAGGTTGATACCGAGCCGCCCACCGTCGTCATCGTGTGCTTGCGCCAATCCCGGTAAGCCGACAAGCAGGCCGGCCGCTAATATGAATGCGGTAATCGCAGGGCGTTTTACGTTCATGATCAATCTCCTTGGTTGAGTTGCTGTGCAGACGACCAGCTAAAATTTCGTCTGTCCATGTGCGTAGAATAGGCCCACGCATCCACAACAGGCGTATCAGTTTGTAACCAAATGTAACGAGCATGCTTGGCGGGACCGTCCACTTTCACGCCGGACACAAGAAAATGCCCGCCTGTAAGTCGAGATTCGCGCGGCACACCAGCGTACCCGCGAGATCTGTGGCCCGGAGCAACTGCAAAGCGATCTGGTGGACCACGGGTATTCGAGCCGGCGTGAATCGCATCAAGCGCACCCGCAAGAAACTGGGGCTTCGCTGCCGATTCCAGGCACAACCTGCCGGTGGCATCGAACCTGTTGGATTGTCACTTTGCTGTGGCAGCATAAAACCGGGCGTGAGTGACATCACCTACATTCCGACTGACGAAGGCTGGCTGTGCTTGGCTAACTTCTTTTCCAGTTCCCGATTCACCACTAAACCAATACCGCGCTGGGTAGTGGTGCGAGGCGGTTAATTATGCTGCGCATGTCGACAATTGTGGAAGACACTCCCACCAATTACGCTACTTCGGATAACACGGCCATGGCACGGCGCAGAACAAAGTTTTCCCGTACTCGCTGTGCCTGCTCGAAACAGCGCCCAATGGCGGAAAGTAATTGATCGATGCGAAATGGCTTCAGGATGAAATCGGTGGCGCCCGCACGTAGTGCACCTATGACCGTTTCCATGCCGGCGAAGGCTGTAATCAGAATTACGTCACCATAAAACCGGTATGGCGTAATTCGTGCAGCCGTCGATACCGGATTTCCCCGGTAGCGTGATGTCGAGAATAATGAGGTCGGAGTGGTGTTCCTAAACAGATGCGTCTCCTCTTCATGCACTGGCAGCTGTCTTTACCATTCCACAGCGACTATCCAGCGCTCTGCCGAGGAAATTCCGCATGCTGCCTTTATCGTCAATCACCAAAACCACGTACTGCTGCCATGCCCCGAATTCGGGTGAGGGGATTGGCATACCTGATGGATTCGACTGATCGGTATAGGGTGGTGTGCTCATTGAGAACTCCTGCCACATTACTTAATTTATGGTCTATTCTTTTTAGTGTGGCGTTTCTCTGCCTGCGCCGCAAGCAGGGCGTAGGTATAGAGGAAAATCTTTTACTCGAGTTGGGGAATTTTGTTTGCGAGGTGGGTATTTTTGTCTATGCTGCGCTATGAAATAAATAACAAGATTTTGTTTGTATTGGATATATTTTATCGGCATATTTATTGCGTGCGGTAATCACAGTTGTAGATATCTGAATAATCATTTCATCTATGGAGGGTTGCAATGCAAGTCAATCGGAGACAGTTTTTCAAAATCTGTGCGGCGGGTGTAGGTGGATCCAGCCTGGCCGTAATGGGATTTTCACCGGCTGCTGCACTGGCGGAGGTGCGCGAATTCAAGCTGTTGCGTACTACGGAAACCCGGAACACCTGTCCATACTGCTCGGTAAGCTGTGGTTTGCTTATGTACAGCCTGGGTGACGAGGCCAAAAACGCAAAACTGGAAATTATCCATATCGAGGGTGATCCGGATCACCCGGTGAACCGTGGCACCTTGTGTCCCAAAGGTGCTGGCTTGCTGGATTTTGTTCATAGCCCTAATCGTCTGAAATATCCGGAGTACCGCGCTGCAGGTTCCAAGGAATGGCAGCGTATTTCCTGGGATGATGCCTTCAAGCGCATCGCACGTCATGTCAAGGACGACAGAGACCAGAATTTTATTGCCAAGAACGCGGAAGGAATTACGGTAAATCGGTGGTTGTCAGCAGGCTTCCTGGCTGCTTCGGCATCTTCCAACGAAAGCGGTTACCTGACTCATAAAATTGTTCGCAGCCTGGGCATACTCGGATTCGATAATCAAGCGCGTGTTTGACACGGACCTACGGTGGCAAGTCTTGCCCCTACGTTCGGTCGCGGCGCGATGACCAATCACTGGGTCGATATCAAGAACGCAAATCTGGTATTGATCATGGGCGGTAATGCCGCCGAGGCGCACCCTTGTGGTTTCAAATGGGTGACGGAAGCGAAAGCCCACAATAAGGCCAAGCTGGTGGTAGTCGATCCACGTTTCAATCGATCAGCAGCGGTGGCTGATTACTATGCGCCGATCCGCACTGGCACCGATATCGCTTTCCTGGGCGGCTTGATCAACTATCTGCTCGCCCACGACAAGATTCAGCATGAATACGTCAAGCAATACACCAATGCCGCGTTCCTGGTGAATGAGAGCTATACCTTTGATGAAGGGCTGTTCTCTGGTTACGATGCCGAGCACCGTAATTACGACAAGTCCACTTGGTCTTATGTGATGGGCCCGGACGGCTACGCCACGGTGGATGAAACCCTGCAGAATCCACGCTGTGTCTTCAATTTGATGAAACACCACTATTCCCGCTACACACCCGATGTGGTCAGTAATATCTGCGGCACACCCAAGGAGCAATTCCTTAAGGTATGCGCGATGATCGCCGAGACCAGCGCACCTGACAAAACCATGACCATGATGTATGCACTGGGCTGGACTCAGCACAGTGTAGGGTCACAGATGATCCGCACGGCAGCCATGGTGCAGTTGTTGTTGGGTAATGTGGGTATGGCGGGAGGCGGTGTCAATGCCTTGCGTGGTCACTCCAACATCCAGGGTCTGACCGACCTGGGCCTGCTTACCGATCTACTCCCTGGGTATCTCACCGTACCTGGTGAAAAAGAAGCCAGCTACGAAGAATACTTGAGCAAGCGTTCACTGAAACCGACCCGACCAGGGCAAATGTCCTATTGGCAAAATTATCCCAAGTTTTTTGTCAGCCTGATGAAGGCCTGGTACGGGACAGCTGCCACCAAGGAGAATAATTTCTGTTATGACTGGCTGCCCAAACTGGACAAGCAGCACGACGTGCTACAAGTGTTCGAGGATATGTTTCTGGGCAAGATTAACGGCTATTTCTGTCAGGGTTTCAACCCGCTGGCGTCTTTCCCCAACAAGGCGAAAATCGGTGGTGCCTTGGCCAAACTCAAGTATCTGGTGATCATTGATCCGCTGGCAACTGAAACCTCGGAATTCTGGAAAAATTTCGGCGAATATAACGATGTGGATTCCAGCAAAATCCAGACTGAGGTATTCCGCCTGCCTTCCACCTGTTTTGCGGAAGAAGACGGTGCCTTGGTCAATAGTAGCCGGTGGCTGCAATGGCATTGGAAGGGTGCGGAACCTCCTGGCGATGCCAAAGGTGATGCGGAAATCATGGCGGGGATTTTCCGTCCGTTGCAAGACATGTATCGCAAGGAGGGCGGGGCTTTCCCGGATCCCATCCTCAATCTCACCTGGGACTATGCGATTCCGGAAGTGCCCAGCTCCGAAGAACTGGCGCGGGAGTATAACGGCAAGGCGCTGGCCGATATTACGGATCCGAAAGACACAACCAAGATCATTCTCAAGGCAGGCCAGCAGCTGGATAGTTTTGCCCAGCTGAAAGACGATGGCAGCACTTCTAGCGGTTGCTGGCTGTTTACCGGTTCCTGGACTGAAAAAGGCAACATGATGGCGCGCCGGGACAATGCCGATCCAAGCAGCTTAGGTGAGACCCTGAATTGGGCTTTCGCCTGGCCCGCCAATCGTCGCATTCTTTATAATCGTGCCTCCTGCGATCCTGCCGGCAAACCCTGGGATCCGAAACGCGCGATTATCGAATGGAACGGCAGTAAATGGACCGGATTTGATGTGCCTGACTTCAAGCCGGATTCGGCGCCGGATCAAGGCATGGAACCGTTTATCATGCAGCCCGAGGGGGTGGGACGATTGTTTGCCCTCGACAAGATGGCTGAAGGGCCGTTCCCTGAACACTACGAGCCTTTCGAGACGCCTATTGGCACCAATCCGCTCCATCCAAAAGTGGTGAGCAATCCGGCAGCAAGGGTATTCAAGGGTGATCTGGAACAGTTCGGGACCGCCAAGGATTTCCCTTACGCGGGCACCACTTACCGGCTCACCGAGCACTTCCATTTCTGGACCAAGCACGCAGTGATCAATTCCGTTCTTCAGCCTCAGCAATTCGTCGAATTGGGTGAAGCGCTGGCGAAGGAGAAAGGCATTGCAAATGGCAGTATGGTGACAGTGCGCTCCAACCGTGGCCACATCAAGGCAGTTGCTGTTGTCACCAAGCGTATCAAACCGCTCACCGTAAATGGCAAGACGGTACATACCGTCGGTATCCCAATCCACTGGGGCTTCAAAGGCGTAGCCAAGAATGGCTATCTTGCGAACACACTGACCCCCTATGTGGGCGATGCAAATACTCAGACGCCTGAGTATAAATCGTTCCTGGTGGACATCGAGAAAGCTTGAGGAGACTAGACATGGCATTAGATATTCAACGCCGCTCAGCCACCACGACGCCTTCACCGGATGTCCGGCAAAACGCCCAGACCACTAAAGTAGCCAAGCTTATTGATGTGTCGAAATGCATTGGTTGCAAGGCATGTCAGGCGGCATGCATGGAGTGGAACGATATACGCGACGAGATCGGCAGTTGTGTGGGGGTGTATGACAATCCGCCCAATTTATCAGCAGAATCCTGGACCGTGATGCGCTTCTCCGAGGTGGAACTCGAAGAAGGCAAACTGGAATGGTTGATCCGCAAGGATGGCTGTATGCATTGCGCGGATCCAGGCTGCCTCAAGGCGTGTCCGTCACCGGGGGCAATCGTTCAATATGCAAATGGCATCGTGGATTTTCACGAAGAGAATTGCATCGGTTGCGGATACTGCATTACAGGCTGTCCATTCGATGTGCCGCGTATTTCGCAGAAGGATAACAAGGCCTACAAATGCACTCTGTGTTCCGATCGCGTCGCGGTTGGCATGGAGCCGGCATGTATCAAGGCATGTCCGACCGGGGCGCTGGTGTTTGGCAGCAAGGATGACATGATCCATCATGCGGAAGGACGCATTACCGACCTCAAACAACGCGGATACCAGAATGCCGGGCTTTATGATCCAAAAGGTGTAGGGGGCACCCATGTGATGTATGTTTTGCAACACGCTGACAAACCGGAGATATACAGCAATTTACCCAGGGATCCACACATCAGTCCCTTGGTGACACTCTGGAAAGGTGTTACCAAACCGCTGATGTCGTTGGGCCTGGGATTGGTAGCGCTGGCCGGTTTCTTCCATTTCGTTACAGTGGGGCCGAACGAGGTCAAGGAGAAGGAAGAAGAGGATGTTTGATCTTATAGCTATGCACACAAGCGTGGACGTTCTTTTCAGCAATTATTTGAGCGGGAGTCATCATGTCCAAGCAGTCTGACCTGATACAGCGTTACAACACTTCAGACCGTGCCAATCACTGGTTTGTAGCGATCACTTTCATTATGTTGGCATTGAGTGGCCTCGCGCTGTTTCATCCGGCATTTTTCTTTTTCACCAATCTATTCGGTGGCGGGCCGTGGACACGCATCCTGCATCCTTTCATCGGCGTTGTCATGTTCGCCGGCTTCGTCGGCATGATGGTGCGCTTCTGGGGCGACAACCGGATTACCGAGAATGACCGAAAGTGGATGAGGCAGATAGGCGATGTAGTCAATAATCGTGAGGAAAATCTACCTCCGGTGGGGCGTTACAATGCCGGTCAGAAGTATCTGTTCTGGACCATGGTGGTATGCATCAGTCTGCTGTTGATTACCGGCGTGCTGGTCTGGCAACCTTATTTTGCGCCTTATGTGCCCATTGTCGTGATACGTCTGGCAGTGCTGGTACACGCTTTGGCAGCCTTTATTATTATCGCCGGCATCATTGTTCATATTTACGCGGCAATCTGGGTAAAAGGTTCGGTTCGCGCCATGACGCGGGGCACTGTAACGGGCGCCTGGGCGCGTCAGCATCACCTGGACTGGTATCATAAGTTAAAAGATAAGGGAATCCATGGCCACGACCATTATTGAACCGGGATTTATCCAGCCACCTTCAATTGAACCACCGTTTCTGCGGCAGCCGAATGGTATCGTATTGTTTGGGGAACGTTCGCGGCGCTTGATGGCACTCGCTCAAGGGCACGCCATGGCCGACTTCCTGCGTTTCATGGGTATGCTGGCCGAAGCCCAACAGCGCGCAATGGAAAGTCAGGGAGTGCCCATACTGCCTGAAGCTGGGCAGATCGAATTGTGTAAAACACATGGCATACCACCCTTGAATACCCAGGCCATGCAACGCGATGCCAGTTGGCGTGAGGGCCTGAACATTATCCTGGAACAAGTGGCGGGCCGGGCAAACACCGCAACGCAGGCTGCAATCGCCCGTATCCAGGCATTGTCAGACGCAGATATGGAAAGCTTTGCCGACCGGGTGCTCAGTGGCGATTATGCTGGCCTGTATCTGGCTGCAGCGCCGTTGATTGGCGCTGCCCTGCAGGTTTACTGGGTGCGCTTGGCTACGTCTCTTGATCTGGACGGTTTTACCCGTCCAGATGTGCATACCCTGTGCCCGGTTTGCGGTTCTTTGCCTACGGCCAGTGTGGTGCGCATCGGCGGAGTCGAACAAGGATTACGCTACCTGCATTGCTCATTATGTGAAAGCGAATGGAACATGGTGCGGATCAAGTGCAGTCATTGCGAGTCCACCAAAGGCATCGCCTATTACAATATTGAAGGTGACGATGGGGCAGTGAAGGCGGAAACTTGTGACGAGTGTAATAGCTACCTGAAAATTCTCTATATGGAAAAGAACATGGAGGTTGATCCCATTGCCGATGATCTGGCCAGCCTGGCGCTGGACATCCTCATGGACGAAGCGGGCTACCTGCGTAGTGGTCCCAATCTATTGCTATTCCCGGGTATGCAAGACGCATGAGTTTGCCATCACCTCATCGAGCCGAAAATGCTCGGGCAACACCACTGCCTGCCATACCCTCAGTGGATCGGGTACTGAACTTGCCTGCAGTATGCGCGCTGACGGAAATCCATGGTCGCCAGAGTACGACTTCAGCCGTACGCCAATTACTTGCGGAATTGCGCGAGAGACTGGCAGGCAACCTGGATTTGCCCGCTGACGCGTTTGCAGAAATCCAGTTGGCTGGTGTGCTGGCGCAGCGCTTGTGCGCTGCGAGTCAACCTCGTCTGCGCCCGGTACTTAACTTGACCGGTACCGTGCTGCACACCAACCTGGGGCGTGCACGCCTGCCGGACGAAGCCGTGGCGGCGGTGGTTATGGCTGCCTCTCAAGCCTGTAGCCTGGAATATGACCTTGGCAGCGGTAAACGCGGTGATCGCGATGATCTGATCGAGTCGCTCCTGTGTGAAATTACCGGCGCTGAAGCGGCTACAGTCGTCAACAATAACGCTGCCGCAGTGTTTCTCGCACTTAATAGTTTAGGCTTGCGCAAACAGGTGATTGTTTCGCGCGGTGAGCTGGTGGAAATCGGTGGCTCATTTCGGGTGCCGGATATCATGGCAAGAGCGGGTTGCCGGTTGCGAGAGGTCGGCACGACCAACCGCACCCATCTCAAGGATTTTGCCGATGCCATCGACACCAAAACAGCCTTGTTGCTGAAAGTACATACCAGCAATTATGCCATTCAAGGTTTTACCACCAGCGCTGAAGAAGCCGCGCTGGTAGAGCTCGCACATGACCACAATTTGCCCTTCATGGTGGATCTGGGTAGCGGCACCCTGGTTAATCTGCGCGACTTTGGGCTGCCCCAGGAACCCACGCCGATGGATTCGCTGGCAGCGGGTGCTGATCTGGTTACTTTCAGTGGTGACAAGTTGCTGGGTGGACCGCAGGCCGGCATCCTGGCCGGACGCCGCGATCTGATTGCCAGGATCAAGAAAAATCCGCTGAAACGGGCGTTGCGCGTAGATAAAATGACCATGGCCGCACTTGAGGCGGTGTTGCAACTCTACCGCGATCCGGACCGCCTGGTAACGCGATTGCCCACGCTGCGCTTGCTTGCACGCGCAGCGACGGACATCGAACGCAGCGCGCATACCCTGTTGCCTGCCATGAGCGCTGCGTTGGCCAAGGTGGCAGAGGTTGAGGTGAGACCCTGCCATAGCCAGATCGGGAGCGGTTCGTTACCTATTAATTTACTGCCCAGTTTCTGTCTGACTATCCTGCCCATACAGCGGGGCAAAGGCGAAGGCACAGCACTGAAAAAAATCGAGCAAGCTTTCCGTAATCTACCTGTTCCTGTCATTGGCCGGGTAAGTGAAGGGGCGTTTTGCCTGGATTTGCGCTGCCTTGAACAAACGGAAATGTTGCAATCCCAGCTGGGTTCTTTGCGTTTTTGATTATCGGTAGCGCAGGTCACATCGACCACGGCAAAACAGCGCTGGTCAAAGCCTTGACCGGTATTGATGCGGATCGTCTCAAAGAAGAGAAGGCGCGTGGCATCACGATTGATCTGGGCTATGCCTATACGCTCTTGCCGAATGGCGATGTACTCGGCTTTGTCGATGTCCCTGGCCACGAAAAATTCATCCATAACATGCTGGCTGGCGCGATCGGTATCGATTTCGTACTGCTGGTGGTCGCGGCTGACGACGGCCCCATGCCGCAGACGCGCGAGCACCTGCACATCCTCGATCTGCTGGATCTGAAGCGTGGAGTTGTGGCATTGACCAAGGTAGATCGTGTTTCTGAATCGCGTCTCGCAGAGGCAAAGGCTGAAATTTCTGCCTTGCTGGCCGGCACCAGTCTGGAAGGCTGCGACATTTACCCTGTTTCGGCTTTGATAGGCACCGGCATTGCCGAATTGCGTGAACGTTTGGAGACGGAAGCGCAGGCGCAGCAAAGATGTTCAGCCAGCGGCCATTTTAGGTTGGCAGTAGACCGTTGCTTTACCCTGTCCGGCATAGGCACGGTAGTCACCGGCACGGTGTTTTCAGGATCGGTGACAGTGGGTGAAAAATTGATACTTTCACCCGCCAATATCCCGGTACGTGTGCGCAGTATCCATGCCCAGGATCGTCCAGCCGAAATGGGCTTGGCCGGACAGCGTTGCGCGCTTAATCTGGTCGGCTCTGGCTTCGACAAAGAAGCAGTGACGCGGGGAGACTGGGTGTTGGCCGAACCGCTGCATGTGCCCGTAACGCGATTCGATGCACGGCTACGCGTACTGATGAGCGAAGACAAACCGTTGCGCCATTGGACGCCCGTCCATATCCATGTGGGTACGGTGGATATCATCGGTCGCATATCGGTATTGGAAGGCGATGAGATTGCACCGGGTGCGGAAGCGCTGGTGCAATTGGTGCTGGGCAAACCTATTGGTGCCTTACACGGTGATCATTTCATTGTACGCGACCAGTCCGCTACCCGGACCTTGGGAGGAGGCCGTGTGCTGGACAGTTTTCCACCTGCTCGCGGACGACGCACGCCTGCACGGATCGCGCAGCTGCGGGCATTGGAAACCAGCGCACTTGCCGATGCTTTGCAAGTCATCTTGCAGGCGAATGCTAATGGGGTAGATCTACATCGTTTCGCGTTGAACTGCAATTTGCGTGTAGACGAAGTCAGCGTTATTTTGGCATCACTGCCCATGCGTATCGTGCAAGAAGGAGAGGTGAGCATCGGGTTTCTTCCTGCAGCCTGGGAGACACTCAAAAAGCGCCTGCTGGATACATTGGCCGCCGAGCATGCACGCATGCCAGACATGCTCGGTGTAGATCGTGAACGTCTGCGACGTATGACCGCACCGACCTTGCTGCGCTCAGCTTTCCTGGCGCTCACTGATGAGTTGCTGGTCGCGGGAGAGCTTAAAGCCAGCGGCTTGTGGCTTCATTTACCCGGCCATCGCATCACGTTGTTGGCGCACGAGCAAGCTCTCTGGCTTAAGGTGCGCCCTCTACTGGAGGCTTCCCTTTATCAGCCACCCAGAGTACGGGATATAGCGAATTCCCTGAAGGTGGAAGAGTCTGTAGTGCGTCAGTCATTACAGCGTTTGGCACGTATGGGTGAGGTATTCCAGATAGCACACGATCATTTTTTCATGCATGAGGCGGTCGTGGAGCTTGCTGCGATTGCACGCAATCTTGCCGAAGATGGGCAGCTCGAAGCTGCCTCTTTTCGTGACCGCATCGGTGTTGGGCGCAAGCTGGCGGTCCAGATTCTGGAATTTTTTGACCGGGTGGGTTTCACCCGGCGTGCGCGCGATAATCATACATTACGTCACGCTGAGTTGTTGGCTGATTAGCAGTTAATGTACTCTGCCTGCGTATGCAGAGCCACACATGGAAGAGATTCGTTCCCCGGTGGGGCGGCCGGACTTCAAATCCGGTAAGGATCGTCAGACGATCCTTGGTGGGTTCGACTCCCACTCTCTTCCGCCATTTTTCTTGAACAGACGCAGTATCCTGTTTAACGCTGACAGTAGCCCAAACAGCCCGGACTCAGGCAAAATGTGCAGATGTCTGAAATACTTGATACCTTGCCATTGGCCCGGGTAAATGGTGAACCGTTCACCGACTTGCCGCAGGATTTGTATATTCCGCCGGATGCCCTGGCAGTTTACCTTCACGCTTTTGAAGGTCCGCTCGATCTGCTGCTGTACCTTATCCGTCGCCACAACCTGGATGTGCTGGATATCCCGATGGCCGACATCACCCGTCAGTACATGGACTACGTTGAACTCATGCGTAGCAATCGACTGGATTTGGCGGCGGAATACCTGCTGATGGCGGCTCTGCTGATCGAAATCAAATCACGTATGTTGCTGCCGCGTCAGTCACAGGCGGATGAAACCGGGGAAGTGGAAGATCCTCGCGCTGAGCTGGTACGGCGCTTGCTTGAATACGAGCAGATGAAAATTGCGGGGCAAACGATCGAAAATACACCCCGTGAAGGCCGCGATTTCGAAGTAATCGCCATATGGAGCGAAGAATCCGGGAAATTGTTGCCTCACGTTGAACCAGGAGACTTGCGTGCAGCTTGGCTCGGTCTGGTGGCGCGTGCAGGCGCGCATCGTCACCATACGGTCGGTCGGCAGGAATTATCAGTGCGCGAAGCGATGGGACAGATACTTGATGCATTGCAGACGGGTGATTTTCTTGAGTTTTCCTGTTTGTTTGACCCCAGCAGAGGTATCCCGCATTTGGTGGTGACGTTTCTTGCCATCCTGGAGTTGGCACGGGAACTGATGATCGAAATTACACAGAGTGAAGCCTTTTCTCCTATTTACATCCGTTTATCCCATGCAGATCAATAATCTTTCAGAGTTAAAAATTGTGTTGGAAGCCGCGCTGCTTTCCACGCGGGAGCCATTGTTAATCAGTGATATGCAACGCCTTTTTGAAGAAGAATTGAGCATTGAATTCTTACGCCGGGCACTGGATGAATTGCGTGATGACTGGCAGGGTAGAGGCGTGGAGTTGGCCTTAGTCGCATCCGGCTGGCGTTTTCAGACCTGCACGGAATACCAGCATTTTATCAACCGTCTCAATCCCGAGAAACCGCCAAAATACTCGCGTGCAGTGATGGAAACGCTGGCCATTATTGCGTATAAACAGCCGGTGACTCGCGGCGATATTGAAGAAATTCGCGGTGTGACGGTGAATACCCAGATGATCAAAACACTGGAAGAGCGCGATTGGATCAAGGTTGTCGGTCATCGCGATGTACCTGGAAGGCCCGCACTGTATGCAACCACCAAACAATTTTTGAGTGACCTCAACCTGCGTGCACTGGATGAATTGCCGCCACTGGTGGAGCTGGGTTCGCTGGTTGATCCTAACCCGCATAGTGGCGAACTGAATCTGGCTGAGCTAATTGAGCAGGCAGACGACGATTCGCCGGTATAATTGGTGCATAGCTGCGTTCTTGCTGCACTTCCCCGGACAACATCATGCCATCCTCGCCGATTCGCCCCCCCAAAAAATCCCGTGCAAAACCTGCCTCTCCGATTCGTCGCCCCAAGACGCCGGAGTCAATCAAGCCACATGCGCACAACCCAATCCCTGTGCCGGAGGTCAGCGCCGAACTTGAAAATGACGCTCCGGCTTCACAAAAACTGCAAAAAGTATTGGCTGGTTCCGGGTTGGGGTCACGCCGCGATATGGAGACCTGGATAGAAGCCGGTAGAGTTTCCGTCAATGGGGTTGTGGCTACGCTGGGGCGACGTGTATCACCGGGTGATCGTATCCTGGTGGATAACCGGCTGGTTAAATTGAATCTGGAAGACGAGTTGCCACGCGTGCTGATTTATCACAAACGTGAAGGCGAAATTGTCAGTCGTGATGACCCGCAGGCGCGCACCACGGTTTTCGATGAATTGCCGCGCGTACGCAATGGCAAATGGATCGCTATAGGCCGACTGGATTTCAATACCGAAGGTTTGCTCATTTTCACCACCAGCGGCGATCTGGCCAACCGCCTGATGCATCCAAGTTTCGAAGTGGAGCGTGAATACTCAGTGCGCATCATGGGCGAGCTGAGCCAGGAGCAGATGCGCAGCATGACAGCCGGGATTGAATTGGAAGACGGCCCGGCACACTTCGAACGTATTGCCGAGCAGGGCGGTGAGAGCTCGAACCGCTGGTATCAGGTAATTATCAAGGAAGGGCGTAATCGTGAAGTGAGGCGGATGTTCGAAGCCATGGGCATGATGGTAAGCCGCCTGATCCGGGTGCGCTTCGGCATGGTCAATCTGCCGCCACGGGTGAAGCGGGGTCAGATGCTGGAACTGGAATCACCGCAGGTGGCAGGCATGCTGAAATGGGTCGGTTTGCCTGTTCCTGACATGCTGCCGCAAAGGCGCCCTCAGGATAAGCAGCGTTAAGTCGGGAAGCGCTCGTGCCGAAGCGGCTTTCCCGCATGGGTGCGAAGATTATTTACGTTTTTGCGTCATGCGTGCGATGACACCTGCTGCCCAGTCACGTCCACCCAGACCGAAGGCGAGTGCGAATGCCAATCCAACCGCACCAAAGCCGATAATAAATGCGGCTGTCAGTAATTCTCTGCCAATGTTGAGTTGCTCCAGCGCGACAAAAAACACGAAAATCAGCGTGGCATATTCCGAGAGCGTACTGATGGTCAGCGCGCCTTGCACACCAATATTACTGAGATAGGCAAAAATCAGGCGATTGATAAAACGTGCCAGGATTGTGCCCAATACCAGCACGAATATGGCGACAATGATATTGGGAATATACAGAACAATGCGGTTGAATAATTCTGCTACGATATGCAGGCCCAAGCTATTGGATACCGTAACAATGACAATCAGGATAATCAGCCAGTACATCAGGCCTGCCAGTAATCCGCTGAGCGATACTTCCAGCTGACCTTGTTTCAGAAATGCTTCTATACCGGAGCGTTCGGACAGTTTGTCAAACTGGAATGCATGCAACAGTTTTACCATCCCCGCACGCACCAGTTTGGCCACCAGCCAGCCCACGAACAGCAATACTATTGCGGCCATCAACTGGGGGAGAAAAGCGGCGAGTTGTGTCCAGAATGAAGCGATGGAGGCGAGAAAAATATCAAGCTGTTGCATGGAATCTCCTTTTAAAATGTTCCGGTACATTGCAAATTGAACATACAATCAATTTTGCAATATCAAGTGTGTGTTTAGAGAGGGGCTATTACTCTACCAACTGGTTCTTTATCGCGTAATGAGTTAATTCTGCATTGTTGTGCAGCTTCATTTTTAATAATAAACGCGAACGATACATGCTGATCGTTTTGACTGAAAGCGTTAACTCATTCGCAATGTCACTGACGGTCTTGCCCGATGCAATCATCGTTAAAGTCTGATATTCACGATCGGATAGCAACTCGTGAGGAGGTACTTCCTGCGCATCGTCGAAATGATTTGCCAATGCTTGGGCGAGGTCGGCTGTAATATATTTCTTGCCGGCGGCAACCTGGCGGATGGCATTGACCAGTTCAGCGGGTGCACTTTGTTTATTCAGATAACCAGCTGCACCAGCTTTGATGGAGCGGATGGCATATTGATCCTCGCGGTGCATGGATAACATGAGCACGGCAATACCCGGTGATTCTTTCTTGATCTGCTTCAATACTTCGATGCCGCTACGATCCGGCATGGAGATATCCAATAATAAAACATGGCATCCACTTTTACGGGTTGACCGGATGGCATCCAGGCCATTTTCCGCTTCGCCTGCGACGATAATATCTTTGGTGTCTGCAAGTATTTGTTTCAAACCTTCGCGCACGATTGCATGATCATCCGCGATAAACACCTTGATTGCTTTCGTTACTGTCATATGGCTACCTGGCTAGTATTCGAAGTCAAATCACGACGATTCTGTCGTTTGCGTAATTATCCCGCATTCTCTCATGTTGTGGATAACGGGATTTTGATGCGCACCAAGCTGCCTCCGGCGGGAATCAGACTGATATGGAGTTTCCCGCCCAGTGCGTTGGCACGTTCGACCATACCGCGGATACCAAATGATTTCGGTTTCATTTGGTCGGCTGTCTCAATACCGCGACCATTATCAGCTATTTCCAGGTCTACGCAACGTTTACTTAAAGCAAGTTTGACAATAACCCGGCTGGCATGCGCATGTTTGGCGATGTTGGTCAGCGCCTCCTGGAAAATCCTGAACAGTGCGGTTGCCTGATCTGTGTCGAGCTGGATTTCTTCGCAATTTGAAGAAAATTTACAAGGTATACCTGCTTGTTTCTCGAACTCCTTGGCGTGCCACTCTAGCGCAGCAACGATACCAAAGTCCAGTATGCTGGGACGCAAATCTGCTGCAATGCGATGCGCGGATTCAATACTGCGATCGGCAAGAGCTTCCACATAATGCGCTTTTTCCAGCAACTCCGGTGTTTCCGGCAGGCGCCGGATCAGTAAAGCCATTGCCATCTTGATCGCTGTGAGATTGCCACCCAGATCGTCATGAATTTCACGAGCAATACGAGTGCGTTCCTGTTCCTTGACTTGTTCAATATGCGCAGACAATTCGGCAAGCTGGGCCCTGGAACTGCGAATTTCGTGTTTTTCAAGTCGGCTTTGGGTGATGTTGGTCATTACGCCATCCCATGCAACACCTGAGCCTTCAGACTGATCAATAGCACGGGGGGTGGCGCGTAGATTAATCCATTTGGTGTCTTTCCATTTTTCAATCCAGATTTGCCCCTCCCAGTTCCATGCGGAAAGCGTGTGAGCTGAGGCCGTCATTGATTCAATATAAGACAAGCGGTCTTCCGGCAGGATCAATTCGGCAAATAACGAGGGATCGCCGCGTAACTGATTGGGGGTAACGCCAAGCAACGCATGACAGCCATCACTGAGATAAGGAAAAGCAATTTCTCCATCTTGCAGTCGTACGAACTGGTAAACCAGACCGGGCATGTTGGACACGATCGCATGGAAACGTGATTCGCTTAGTCCGAGTGCTTTGGCAGAGGCTATTGAAGCTGTCTGATCATTGCCGATGGCGATAATCAGTGAGTGTAAAAAAAACATTCGAAAGCTGATGGGATAGGTCGTGCCATCCCGCCGCACCAGCGTGAGTTCCATTGGGATACATTCGGCGCTATTTGTACGTAAGGGCTCAAATAACAGCCTCAGCTTCTTTTCGGAAAGCCCGCGTGTCACATTCAACAAAGTCATACTGGCCAATTCGGCGCCACAATATTGAAGATTGTTATATGCGGCTTCATTTGCGTGAACTAAATACAGCGTGTCACAATCCATCACGTATATCTCGCTTAACGTGCCATCCATGAGAATAGGTAGCCAGCGTGGATCAGGTATGTCTATTGATGTATTGTTCATGCCGAGTGTTTAGGACGCTTATGTTAGGTGCGGAATAGCCTGCATATTAGTATAAACGTATACCATCAATGATGGCCCGGTTAACCATTTCTGTTTAGAAAGTACCCATGAAACTGATTGCATCCCTGACTAGCCCTTATGCCAGAAAAGTGCGTGTAGTGCTTGCGGAGAAACATATTGATTATGAATTGACAGTGGATATTCCCTGGAATGAGGATAGCCATGTTCCGGACTACAATCCACTTGGGAAAATTCCTGTATTGCTTCTGGATGATGGCACCGCGCTATACGACTCGAGAGTGATTGTCGAGTATCTGGATAATATTTCGCCCGTCGGGCGCATGTTTCCACAGGATCCACATAATCGGATACTGGTGAAGCGTTGGGAGGCTTTGGCAGACGGTATTTGCGATGCGTCGGCCGCAATTTTTCTTGAAAAGAAGCGTGTGCAAGGCCAGCAAAATCCTGAATGGATCACGCGACAGGAAGGCAAAATATTTCGCGGGCTGGAAACGCTGGCCGCGGATCTGGCTGAAAAAACCTGGTGTATGGAAGCCGGTTTTTCGATGGCTGATATAGCAACCGGTTGCGCCCTGGGTTATCTGGATTTACGTTTTGCTGAGCTGATGAAATGGCGTGAAACCCATCCAAATTTAGCGCGGCTTGCAACAAAGTTGAATAGCCGCGCCTCATTTAGCAGTACCGTACCGTTGATCTGAATGGCATCCTCCCCCTGAAGAGGGGATGGATGATGCCATTTAAAGCATTATGGTATCCGAGCAACTCGTTTGAAAGAGGTTTATGGTTTGATATAGTTGTAGCCATTTTGCTCAAGTTGCATGATACGAATGATACCACCTGGAATGATCACGGCTTCCGACGCCAATTCAGGAACATGGCCCAGTTTTTTAGCCATGCCTTGTAAGGTGACGTTGCAGGCATCAAATTCCACGCCTTGGGCATCAAGAGCCTGCAGACGGCTAGCCACCGGGGTGTTCTTCAAGAGCATCTTAAGTCCTGGGCCGTAGGCAACAACTACAATCTGTACTTTATCGGCGCCGAAATATTTGAGCATGTTGGTAGCGTTATTCAGCGTCAAATTCCATAGGGCTGGATCATCCTGACTTACCTGTAGAACAGCGTGATGTTTGGCAAAAGGTAATTCATGTACCAGTTTCAGATGGTCATACGAATAGCCTTCCAATAACGACTGGCTGGCGCCGGCTCCCAGGGAAAATAACAGTGTGGCTGCGAACAGAGAGATTTTTAATTTATTCAAAATCATCGACTTACCTTTCTTTGTATCTGGTTTGAACATCGAATGGGAAAAGCTTCCCGGTTTGCCTGCGTTACTGCATGCAAGCCTCCTCCACCTGTATTTTGCCGGTTCCTGACCAAGGACAAAATACAAGCTTGCTGTTAGGGCTTGATATACTGCCACCCTTGTTTTTCACGATTTACAATATGTACGGCACCGAATGGCACGACGGTAATACCCTCAGCCAAATCGCTTTCATTCAGGCGCTCGGATTTGAGCGAGCGTCCGCATGCGATCACTTTGATGCCTTCACTTTGCACTTTTTGGATCAGGGGAACCTGGTCACTGAAGGTAGTCAGAAATTTAACACTAGGGCCATAGACCACAATTTCGAATTTGGTCTTGGTCAGTACTTCATGCATGTTTGAGGCGAGTATCAGAGCGCGTTTGAAATCTGCGGCGTCGTTGCCATTTGCCTGAACCACCACACCTTTGGAAACCGGTCCGTCGTGTGCGTATAGAAGATTGCTGAAACCAAAAAAAATGAGTAATGCGAATAAGGCTTTTTTCATCTCCAATTGTCCTTTATTTTTATTCCGTATATGCCAGATATTACCGTTGGCAAGCTTATCTGTATAGATAAAGCTGCCAGGAAAATAGAAATTCTGGAATTTAAACACGAATAACCACTGTCAGGAAGCCTGGCAGTGGTTATTGCGAAACGCGTGAAGGCGTTATTTGAAAGTGCTTTGAAGTGTTTCGGGCAATATCTTTCTTGATTGATATGCCGTTAACAGATTACAAATATCTGATTATGGCTTGAGGTAGACGTAACCCTCTTTTGCCTGTAGCCGGCCGATTTCTGCTACGCCGGAGGGTACGATTTTAGCCGGGTAGGCAACCGCTTCTGCGGTCAGTTTGCGGCTGTTCAGCGTGTTATTGCAGACCTTGAAATCCACCCCTTCCGAGGAGAGTGTTTCCATGCTGACAGCATAGGGATTTCCTTTGTCATCCTGCGCATCTTTTAGCATGAAATCAATGCCTTTGCCATGTCCGACAACTGCGATTTTGGTTCCTGGGGCTGCACTTAAATGATTTCGCACATTGCGTAGCAGTGCGCTGGCATTGGCGCTGTCATTAATGTGATATACGACTTTTTCTTGATTGGCATCTGCTGAGTGGGCAGCAGGAGCCATTGCCATGCTCATTACTGCGAAGCCTGCAGCTAGAAATTTAAAAAATTTGTTAAACATGGTGTCATCTCCTGATTATTTATAATCTTAAATACCAAGCTTACAATATTGTAAGCTTGGTTAAAGTATATACGAATATTGGCATCTGAATATTCCCGTCAATGAGAGAAAATTACTATATGGAATAAATAAATGTGTACTAGCGTCTACATCTATATCATGGAATATTTTTAGTAAAACAAACTTTAATGCATAGATTATGAGTTTCCTGACTTTGCTGGCTGGTGATAGAGAAATCCGTGCCCAACTCAAGGAGCGGCGTTCACGCTTGTATCGTGTCGCCTATTCCTGGTGTCATGACCGCACATTGGCCGATGATTTGGTGCAGGAAGCGCTCACACGTGGTCTGGCTCGATTAAATCAGTTGCGTGATCCGGCACAGCTGGATAGCTGGTTATTCAAGATTCTGCATAACTGTTGGCGGGACTGTTTTCGATGCAAGAAAAACAATCAGGACATAGATGAGTTGGAGGATTACCACTATGCCCATGAGGACACACCGGAACATCTCCATTCACTTAGTCAGGTGATTGATCGTGTGCGGGCCGCCGTCGCCCTATTGCCGATCGGGCAGCGCCAGGTACTGACGCTGATCGATCTGGAAGAATTCAGTTACAACGAAGTGGCCGAAATTCTTGAAATTCCGGTTGGAACGGTGATGAGCCGTTTGTGTCGAGGACGTCAGTCCCTGAAAGTGAAACTGATCGAACTTGCACCACAGGTGAAGGCAGGGGCGCTGAGGAGCGTGAAATGAAACCAGAAATTTCTCAAGAACAGTTAAATGCATTTATTGACGGCGAGCTTGATTTGATTGAAAGAGACCGGCTGTTTTTTGCGTTGCAAGATAATCCGGATCTCGCTCATCAGCTATGTGAATTACGTGCAGTCAAGGCAATGGTCAGTCACAGCTATGAAGAACCGCCTCCAGCACTTCAACAGCCTGGTCCTCGCCGGTTTTCTGCATCACATTATTTAGCAACAGGCATGGTGCTGGTGTTAGGGCTAGCCATGGGCTGGTTCGGGCGTGACTGGAGTAGCCCCCAACGATCCTTCAGCCAGAATCATGCCGCAATGCAGCGACCAGTCAGCTTGTCTGGTCTTAAAACTGATACGCGAAAAATTGTTTTACATATTGATTCCGATCAGCCGGTCAAATTACAAACCTTGCTGGATGACGTGGATTATTTGCTACAGCATCAGAAAGTGATTGGCCAGCCCGTTCAGATTGAAATCATTGCGAATAATTATGGTCTGGATCTGTTGCGTACAGACGTCACGCCCTATGCAGCGCATATTGAAAAACTTGCGCGACAGCATGCCAATATAAGTTTTGTTGCATGCGGTCAGACAATGCGTCGCCTGGGCCGGGAGGGCGTTAAAGTCAAGTTGCTTCCCGAGACCCGCGTTGCGCCCACTGCCATTGGGGAAATCATCAATCGTCTGCAGCATGGTTGGACCTATATCAAGGTTTAATGCGCTTAAATTTACTTTATTCGGTTGTATTGTCGCTTTTACCCATCTAGCATAAAGCCATCCATGGCTGACTTAGAGGCATGATGGTGTCGACAATATCGGAGAAAAGCGAATGAAGCGGATTGGTATGCTGGGATTAGGGAAAATGGGTGCCAATATGGCCCGACGCTTGGCGCGAGGAGGGGTGGTAGTCCATGCCTGGAATCGCAGTCCCGAAGTTGCACTCGATCTGGCGCAGGAAAATGCCAATGTACAGGCGCAGCGTTCTTTGGGCGAACTGGTTGCCGGGCTTCCCAGCCCCCGGTTAATCTGGTTGATGCTGCCGGCAGGATCGGCAACGGATCAGGCGTTGCAGACCCTTTTGCCGCTATTGTCCCCCGGAGACACGGTGGTGGACGGTGCCAATGCTTTTTACAAGGACTCCCAGCGCCATGCGGCAGAGTTGATGCAGGCAGGTATGCATTTTATGGATGCAGGCGTCTCCGGGGGTATATGGGGATTGCAAAACGGCTATGCGTTGATGGTAGGAGGGGGGGCGGCGGCGCTTTCTGCAGCAGAGCCCTATATCAAAATACTTGCTCCGGCCCCTGATGCCGGCTGGCTCCATTGTGGTGTTGCCGGCAGCGGGCATTTTGTCAAAATGGTACACAATGGCATCGAATACGGAATGATGCAGGCATTGGCCGAAGGTCTGGCGTTGATGAAAGGTAAATCCGAATTCGATATTGATCTGGCTGCCGTTGCCGAAATGTGGCGTCATGGCAGTGTGGTGCGCTCGTGGTTACTGGATCTGGCTGCAGAATTCCTGCAAAGTGATCAAGCTCTGGATGATATTCAACCTTACGTTGCCGACTCCGGTGAAGGGCGCTGGACTGTGCTCGAATCTGTCGAACAGGGGACGCCGGCACCGGTCATGTCTATGGCGTTGATGATGCGATTTGCGTCACAGGGGCAGGGCGACTATGCAAACAAGTTGCTGGCGATGATGCGTAACGGATTTGGCGGTCATGCGGTGAAGGAGAGCGAAGCATGAGCGACTCCATAATGTATCCGTGTAATTTTGTTATCTTTGGCGCGACCGGCAACCTCGCTTCAAACAAGTTGATTCCTGCATTATACCGGCTGGAACAGGCTAAACGTTTACCTGAAAACCTCACCTTCATTGCTTTCGGACGACGCGAATGGGACGATAAAATATGGCGCGAGCATGTCATGGAGCTCCTGCATGACAAAATCCAGGATCGTGGCGATGAGGACGTTTGCGCACGTTTTGTGGCGCGCTTCAATTATCTGCAGGGTGAGTTGGGTGATGTGGAATCCTACCGGCGGCTCAAGGAGGATTTGGGAAAACCCAAGGCAGGCGTATGCTCCAACGTAATTTTCTACCTGGCAATCAAACCAACCGATTTTTCTTCGGTCATCAAGAATCTGGATAAATCCGGCCTCAGCACGCCGCGCGGAATGCATCGCATCGTGGTTGAAAAGCCCTTTGGCGAGGATATTGAATCCGCCCAGTATCTCAACGAATTATTGCATCGTCATTTTGACGAGCAGCAAATTTTTCGCATCGATCACTACCTGGGTAAAGAAACGGTCCAGAATCTGTTGGTGTTCCGCTTCGCCAATACGCTTATCGAGCCATTATGGAATCGTAATTTTATCGACCATGTGCAGATCACCGTGGCGGAAACGGTGGGTATCGAAAACCGCGCTGATTATTACGACAAAGCGGGTGCTTTGCGGGATATGCTGCAAAACCACTTGATGCAATTGCTTACCGTGGTGGCGATGGAGCCACCGCCAGCACTCGAAGCGGATGCGTTGCGCGACGAAAAAGTCAAAGTATTGCGCTCCATTCGCCCCATACCCAAGCGCTCCGTTCATGCCCATGCTTTCCGGGCGCAATACGCGCCTGGTGCAATTGAAGGGGAGACTGTTCAAGGCTACCAGCAGGAGCCGGGAGTGGAATCCAATAGCATTACCGAAACATTTGTCGCAGCCAAGTTCTATATCGATAACTGGCGCTGGCGTGGTGTGCCGTTTTATCTGCGCACGGGTAAGCGGCTTGCTGATCAGACATCCATGATCGCATTACGTTTTCGGCATCCTCCCCAACAACTGTTTCGTGAAACTCCTTTAGAAACCATAGACCCGAACTGGATCGTGCTTTCTATCCAGCCGGAAGAGAGTATGCGCATGGAAATACAGGTCAAACAGCCTGGCCTGGATATGGATACACGCATGATGCAGCTCAATGCCAGCTATCGGCAGACTCATGAGGCACCGCTGGATGCCTACGAAACACTACTGCTTGATGTGATCGAAGGAGACCGCACACTGTTTATCCGTTTTGATGAGGTCGAATGGGCGTGGCGCGTGGTCGATCCCATACTCAAGTATTGGGCTCAGGAACGCGATTTCATTCACACCTATCGTGCAGGCAGTTGGGGGCCACAGGAATCCAATCGGTTGTTCGATTCGGAAGATCAGGAATGGCGTAACGCACTTTAAAAATGAGTGTATACAGCTTCTTCAACTGGTTGGAGTCTGTTGTTGTCCGAATCTCTACCCGCCGTCATCGACAGGCTGCTCAATTCTCGGGCGTTTATTGATTTTGACGGTGGCAACGATTTCTTTCGTTCTGCGCAGTAATTTCAACTTGGCGAGTTGACCGGGCGTTTGTGCGGCAATCAACTGCAGCAGTGAAGTAGAATCCTTGATGAGTTTGCCATTGACGTCAATCAAGATATCCCCTGGTTTGATACCAGCCAAATCCGCAGGCCCTCCTTTAAGTATCCCGGCGATGAGTGCGCCATCAGTGCTCGGTAATTTGAATGATTCAGCCAGTTCGGGCGTCAAATCCTGAACTTCAACACCAATCCAGCCGCGCGTCACCGACCCGTGCGTGATAATCTGATCCATGATCTGGACAACCAGGCTGACCGGAATGGCAAAACCAATGCCCTGGGAACCGCCGGTACGCGTATAAATGGCACTATTGATGCCGATCAGATCGCCTTGTGCATTGACGAGCGCGCCGCCTGAATTGCCGGGATTGATGGCTGCATCGGTCTGGATGAAGTTTTCAAATGTGTTAATGCCAAGGTGGGTGCGTTCCAGTGCGCTGATAATGCCCATCGTGACTGTCTGTCCGACACCGAACGGATCGCCGATGGCAAGAACGAAATCACCCACATTGCCTTTATCCGGCTGGGCGAAACTGATGGCGGGCAGTCCGGTAAGATTGACTTTGAGCACTGCCAGGTCTGTGTCTGGATCGGATCCCACTACCTTGGCCAACACTGTACGCCCATCATGCAGTGCGACCTGAATTTCATCCGCAGCTTCGACTACATGGTGATTGGTCAGGATATAACCATTCGAGCTGACGATCACACCTGAGCCGAGGCTGTTGACTCGTTGCGAGCGTGAATTGGGGTGTTCGCCAAAAAAGCGCTTAAAAATCGGGTCATCCGCAAGCGGATTGCGGGGCAGTCGTACTTCCTTGCTGGTAAAAACATTTACTACAGATGGAATGGCTTTTTTTGCCGCAGCACTCATTGAGTCAACCTGTGAACCAATGCTGGGTGCTGATACTTTACGAATAGTAATGCCTGGCGCATTGTGCGTATTATTGCGCCAGGTAAGCCAGTCCGGTCTGAAAATGACAACTACAAAGAGCACACCGAGTGCGATGGTTGTGCTTTGAGCAAAAACCAGCCAAAACTTCCGCATTATCAAAATACACCTATGGATTAAAACAGATTATTGGAAATTATACAGGACAGACAAAGCCGTAATTTCACGTTCAATAATTTAAATTGTCACATAAATGCAGGCAGGGGCTTTATATTTCAAGCCGCTTTTGGGTAAAATAGCGGTTTTTGCAAGTCCGTAGTCACCTAAACAGGGATCGTTTATGAGCAATCAGCAAGTGGATCGTAGCAAACGGCGCTTCCTTATCGCCGCTACTACTGCCGTTGGCGGAGTGGCGGGTGTCGCCGTAATGGTACCTTTTGTCATGAGTATGCTGCCTAGCGAGCGTGCAAAAGCAGCGGGTGCGCCGGTTGATGTGGATATCAGCAAACTGGAATCGGGGATGTTGCTGGCAGTCGCATGGCAGGGCAAACCAGTGTGGGTAGTCAACCGCACCAAGGAAATGCTGGCCAGACTGCCTAAAAATGACTCTTTTCTGCTGGATCCTAAGTCCGAGCAACCTCAGCAGCCTGCTTACTGCAAAAATGAATGGCGCTCCATCAAACCCGAATTTCTGGTCGTGGTTGGTATCTGCACCCACCTTGGCTGCTCTCCGACTTTTCGTAAGGAAGTCGGCGCTGCCGACCTGGGTGCGGACTGGCCGGGTGGCTGGCTCTGCCCTTGCCACGGTTCCAAGTATGACCTTGCAGCCCGGGTGTTCAAGGATGTGCCGGCGCCTCTGAATATGGATATCCCACCATACAAATTTGTCAACGACAACCTGATTCTGGTTGGTGATGACAGCAAAGGAGCGTAACGAATGAGTACCATGCAAAAATTTGTTGGCTGGATTGATGCGCGTTTTCCATTGACTGCCAACTGGAAAACGCATTTGTCCGAATATTATGCACCGAAGAATTTCAATTTCTGGTATTTCTTCGGCTCGCTGGCTCTGTTGGTATTGGTACTACAGATTGTCACCGGTATTTTCCTCACCATGAACTACAAACCGGATACTGCGCTCGCGTTCTTGTCGGTTGAGTACATCATGCGCGATGTGGACTGGGGTTGGCTGATCCGTTATATGCACACCACCGGCGCATCGATGTTCTTCGTGGTGGTGTACCTGCACATGTTTCGTGGTCTGATGTATGGCTCATACCGCAAACCGCGTGAGCTGATCTGGGTATTTGGCATGTTCCTGTACCTGGCGCTGATGGCCGAAGCATTCATGGGCTACTTGCTGCCTTGGGGCCAGATGTCATACTGGGGCGCGCAGGTGATTATTTCGCTGTTTGGCGCCATTCCGGTTATCGGTAATGACCTGTCTCTGTGGATTCGCGGCGATTTCGTGGTGTCCGATGCCACGCTGAACCGTTTCTTTGCTTTCCATGTGATTGCCTTGCCGCTGGTACTGGTGGGTCTGGTCGCTGCTCACATCATCGCCTTGCACGAGGTGGGTTCGAACAACCCAGACGGCATCGAAATCAAGAAGCACAAAGACCCTGTCACCCACATTCCGCTTGATGGCATTCCCTTCCATCCGTATTACACGGTGAAGGACATCATGGGGGTGGTGGTGTTTCTGATGATATTTTCGGCGATCGTCTTCTTTGCGCCGACTATGGGTGGCTGGTTCATTGAAGCAAATAACTTCATTCCTGCAAACCCATTGAAAACGCCTCCGCATATTGAGCCAGTGTGGTATTTCACACCGTTCTACGCCATTCTGCGTGCCGTGCCGGATAAATTTCTGGGTGTGGTAGCAATGGGCGCATCGGTGGTCATCATGTTCTTCCTGCCATGGCTGGATCGTTCCAAAGTAAAATCAATCCGTTATCGCGGCACCTTATATAAAGGCTTCCTGGTATCGTTTGTGATCAGCTTTATTGCGCTAGGTTATCTCGGTACTCAAGGCGTAACGGTACTTACCACTAATCTTGCACGAGGATTTAGCGTTGTTTATTTTGCTTTCTTCCTGTTGATGCCCTGGTATACCAAGATTGACAAGACCAAACCTGAACCAGAAAGGGTAACTGGATAATGAAGAAGTTTCTGTTAGCGCTATTGTTTGTGCCTCTGATTGCCTTTGGCTCGGAAGAGAGCGTCCATCTGGATAAAGCGCCAGTCAATCTCGAGGATTACGCATCCCTGCAACGTGGAGCGCGCATTTTTACCAACTACTGCCTGAGCTGTCACAGTGCAAATGCCATGCGTTATTCCCGTTTGGAGGATATTGGTCTGACCAAAGATCAGATCAAGAACAATCTGATGTTCGCAGCTGCCAATGTGGGCGATATCATGAGCATTAGCATGAGCCCTGAAAATGCCAAGGAGTGGTTTGGTGCAGCACCGCCGGATCTATCCGTTGAGGCACGAGCTCGCACGCCTGACTGGCTGTATACTTATCTGCGTGGTTTTTATCTTGATCCATCGCGCCCAACTGGCTGGAACAATACGGTGTTTGAAAAGGTAGGCATGCCGAATGTTCTATGGAGTTTGCAGGGTGAGCAGGTGCTCAAAAAAGGTGCTGATCCTCATGATGAACATGCTGCTCCAGAGTTTGAACTGGTCAAAGCCGGCAAGATGACGCCAATTGAATACAATGCCATGGTGGGTGATCTGGTCAATTATTTGACCTGGATGGGCGAGCCAATCAAAACGACCCGTCAGGAATTGGGGATAGTGGTGTTACTGTTCCTGGGTGTATTCTTTATTCTGGCTTACTACCTGAAAAAAGAGTTCTGGAAGGATATCCACTAGGTTTTAACATACTTCCATCATTGTTTCCTCACGGCCGGCGGTACTACGTCGGCCATGTCATTTTCAGGGTAAAGCATCATGATGACTTTGTATTCCGGTAATACCTGTCCCTATAGCCAGCGCTGCCGCATCGTGCTGTTCGAAAAGGGCATGGATTTTGAAATCATCGACGTGGACTTGCATAACAAGCCTGAAGATCTGGCACTGATGAACCCCTACAACCGGGTTCCGGTATTGGTTGAACGCGATCTGATTTTGTACGAAGCCAATATCATCAATGAATACATTGATGAGCGTTTCCCGCATCCACAACTGATGCCGGCGGATCCTGTCATGCGTGCGCGCGCACGGTTGTTCCTGTTTAATTTTGAACAGGATCTTTTCAGCCATGTGCATGCAATTGAACACGGTAGCCAAAAGGCGGCGGAAAAAGGGCGTGCGATGGTTCGCGACAGTCTGACCCAGATTGCGCCGATTTTTGCCAAGCAGAAATACATGCTGAACGATGACTTTTCCATGCTTGACGTAGCAATTGCGCCCTTATTGTGGCGTCTTGATCACTATGATGTCCAGCTACCGCGCCAAGCCGCCAATCTGCTTAAATATGCAGAACGAATCTTCAGTCGGCCTGCATTTATCGAGGCGCTGACACCGAACGAAAAAGTCATGCGTAAGTAAGGAAATGGCATCGATCTCTACCAAACCCTATTTGATACGAGCTATTTACGAATGGTGCGTGGATAATGGTTTTACCCCGCATCTTTCGGTGGTCGTGGATCAAAATACGCGGGTGCCGATGGAGTTTGTCAAGGATGGGCAGATCGTACTGAATTTGTCCGCATCTGCGACACGCAATCTCACCATGGACAATGACTGGGTGCAGTTTTCTGCCCGGTTCGGTGGGGTTTCACGCGAGTTGCACGTTCCCATGTCAGCCGTGATCGGTATTTTTGCCCGCGAAAATGGGGAAGGTATGGGATTTGCGGTAGAAAAACAAACCGAAACAGCCATTCCACCAGAACCGGAACCGCCAAAACCGACCAAGCCCAGTTTGAAAATCGTCAAGTAACGGAGGATTGGCTGGATTGCCTTATTCCCCCAGCAACTGTTCCCTTGTCACCAGAAACACATATTCATCACTGTCCCCGGTATCCAGCCAGGTGAACGATAGATTCGGAAACACCTCCTCCAGCGCGTCGCGATTATGGCCGATTTCGGCAATCAGGATACCGCCCGGATTTAGGTGATCAGGTGCCGTAGCAAGAATGGCACGGATATGCTCCAGGCCATCAGCACCGCTGGCCAGTGCGAGTTGAGGCTCTGCCCGATACTCAGCAGGTAACATAGCCATGCTGGGCGCGTTGACGTAGGGCGGGTTGCTGACGATCACGTCATAAGTGCGGCCGGAAAGCTGATTGAATAAATCAGATTTAATCGTCTGTATTTGCGCACGCAACTGGTAATCGTTGATGTTGCGCTCGGCTACCGCCAGTGCGTCGGCGGATATGTCCACAGCATCAATCGCGGCATCAGGGAAGGCATGTGCCATCAAAATGGCCAGGCAACCAGAACCTGTGCACATATCCAATCCTGTGTGCACGGATTCCGGATATTCCACCCAGGGAGATAGCTGTTCGCGCAAAAGCTCGGCAATAAACGAACGCGGAATAATCACCCGTTCATCTACATAAAACTCGAATTCGCCTAGCCAGGCTTGATGCGTGATATAGGCTGCCGGCATGCGCTGCTTTACGCGTTTTTCAAATACCTGCTTTAAATCTTCGCGCTCCACTTCGGTGAGGCAGGCATCGAGAAACGGATCCAGTCTGTCCAGCGGCAGGTGCAGGCTATGCAGAATAAGATAAGCAGCTTCATCATAGGCATTTGTTGTGCCGTGCCCAAAGAATACACTGGCCGCATTCATGCGGCTCACGCCAAAACGTAGCCAGTCGCGCACGGTGATCAATGCGTCGGTATCGTGAAAATAATCGTGACTCATTTGCTCAGCAGGTTTTCCAGAGTTTTTTGATAGATGGCTCGCAAGGGTTCCAGCGCAGCGACCGGCACATTTTCGTTGAGTTTGTGGATGCTGGCATTCATCGGGCCGAATTCCACAACCTGGGCGCAGATATCCGCAATAAAGCGGCCGTCCGAGGTGCCGCCTGTCGTGGAAAGCTCGGTGTCCAGTCCGGTAACCTCCTTGATTGCAATACTGATCGCCTCCACCAGGCTGCCGCGTGGCGTCAGATAGGGATTACCCGATTCTTCCCATTCCAGATCGTATTCCAGCGCATGCCGTTCGAGTACTTCGTGAACACGTGTCTTCAGGTCGTCCTTGGTGCTGGCAGTAGAATGGCGGAAGTTGAAGCGAATTTCCACCGTGCCCGGCACGACGTTGGTTGCGCCTGTGCCGCCGTGAATATTGGAAATTTGCCAGCTGGTCGGCGGGAAATATTCATTGCCTTTATCCCATTCAATCGCAGCCAGCTCGGCGATGGCGGGCGCTACCTGATGAATGGGGTTGCGCACCAGATGCGGATATGCGATGTGCCCCTGGATGCCTTTTACTGTAAGGCGGCCGGACAGTGAGCCCCGGCGGCCGTTTTTGATGGTATCGCCTAATTGCGAAACACAGGTCGGTTCGCCGACAATACAGCAATCAATTTTCTCGCCGCGCGCAGCCAGCATTTTCACCACTTTTACGGTGCCGTCAGCGGCGACGCCTTCTTCATCCGAGGTGATCAGCAGTGCAATCGAGCCGGTATGGTCGGGGTGTTGGGCGACGAACCCTTCGATTGATGTCACGAATGCGGCCAGGGAGGCTTTCATATCCGACGCACCGCGTCCGTACAAAATGCCATCGCGTATGGTTGGGGTAAACGGATCCGAATGCCATTGATCGAGCGGCCCGCTGGGCACCACATCGGTATGTCCGGCAAAACACACCACCGGGCTGGTCTCGCCGCGACGCGCCCATAAATTAATGACACCGTTTGAAGTCAAGGTCTCGAAACGAAAACCCAGTGGTGCCAGGCGTGCTTGCATCAAATCCTGGCAACCGGCGTCGTCAGGGGTATTGGAGCGGCGCGAGATAAGCTGCTGGGCGAGTGCGAGGGTATCTGTCATAGTGATTTATCTGCTTGCGGCTTTATGGGAATAGGTAGCATCGATTTTGATTCAAGTGTTACCAGGTAACGCTTGGCGGGTTCGCTCAACCCGGCAAGGTTTGACGAACTTCATCCGAATTCACCAGTGCAGCGTAATCCGCCGGATTAAATCCTACCAGTATACGACCTGCATGTTCCAGGACGGGACGCTTGATGACACTGGTTTTTTCCATCATCAGCGTAAAAGCGGCTTCCTGGGTGGTAATGTTTGTTTTGACTGTATCTGGCAGTTGGCGCCAGGTCATGCCCTGACGGTTAAGCAGTTTTTCCCAGCCGACTTGCTGCGCCCAAGTTGTCAGTAATGCAAAGCTTACACCCGATTTTTTAAAATCATGAAATTCGTAAACCTGGTGATGTTCATCCAGCCAGGCGAGCGCTTTTCTGACCGTGGTGCAATTGGAAATACCGTAAATGTGCATGGTGCCGATAGAATAGTGATAACTTTGCCTATTTTAATCGAGAACTGCTCATGCGTCGCTTCGCTTCTGATGGCGGTCAGCCCGGCACCGCCGACTGGCGTACGATCCGTTTGCTATTACCCTATCTTTGGGAATACAAATGGCGCGTCGCCATTGCACTGAGTTTTTTGATTGGCGCCAAACTGGCTGTGGTGAGCGTGCCGCTGATATTGAAGCACATAGTGGATTCGCTTAACCAGCCCAAAGCAATGCTGGTGGTACCCGTTGCGCTGTTGCTGGCATATGGCGCACTGCGCATGGCCAGTACGGTGTTCTCCGATTTACGCGACATTGTGTTTGCCAAAGTGACTCAGCATGCCATCCGCCGGGTTGGGCTGGAGGTGTTTCGCCATCTGCATAATTTATCACTGCGTTTTCACCTGGAACGCCAGACCGGTGGGGTATCGCGCGATATTGAGCGCGGTGCACGCGGTATTTCCTCGCTGATCCACTTTACCCTGTTTTCCATCCTGCCCACACTGATTGAAATCGGGCTGGTGGCGGGAATCCTGTTTGCCAAATTTGACTGGGTGTTCGCTGCCATCACGCTGGCGGTGTTAGTCGTGTATATCGCATTGACCATTACCATCACCGAATGGCGTACCCATATCCGCCGGGAAATGAACGAACTCGATTCGCAGGCCAATACCAAGGCGATCGACAGTCTGCTCAATTACGAAACGGTAAAGTATTTCGGCAATGAGGCTTTCGAAGCGCGGCGCTATGATGCCAGCCTGCAACGCTGGGAAAAAATGGCCATCAAAAGTCAGACCTCGCTGGGTTTCCTGAATGCGGCGCAAGCGACGATTATTGCCAGCGGCGTGACGATCATGTTGTTGCGGGCTTCCAGCGGAGTGGTTGCAGGCCAGCTGACTATCGGCGATCTGGTGATGATCAATGCATTTCTGATCCAGATGTTCATTCCGCTGAATTTTCTGGGTGTCATGTACCGTGAAATCAAACAGTCCCTGACTGATATCGAGCGTTTATTCAAATTGTTGCATGTCAACCGTGAAATCCAGGATGTGCCGGAAGCGATACCCTTGAAACGCCAGGGCAGCGTGGTACGTTTTGAAAATGTCCATTTCGGCTACGATGCTGACCGCAGTATCCTGCATGGCGTGAGCTTTGACATTCCGGCAGGACATAATGTTGCTGTGGTCGGAACCAGCGGTGCCGGAAAATCCACGCTGGCGCGTCTGCTGTTCCGCTTCTACGATGTAACGGATGGGTGCATCAGCATTGACGGTCAGGATATCCGCTCAGTCACCCAGCATAGCCTGCGAGCTGCCATTGGCATCGTGCCGCAGGATACCGTGCTGTTCAACGACAGCATCTACTACAACATCGCTTACGGTCGCCCCGAGGCTAGTCGAGAAGAAATTGTCGTGGCTGCGCGCGCTGCCCACATTCTGCATTTTATCGAATCCTTGCCCAAAGGCTGGGAAACGACCGTGGGTGAACGTGGCCTCAAACTCTCGGGAGGTGAAAAGCAGCGCGTGGCGATTGCGCGTACCTTGCTCAAAAATCCGGCCATCCTGATCCTGGACGAAGCCACTTCCGCACTCGACACGACCACCGAAAAAATTATCCAGGCCGAACTCAAGGAAATCGCCAAATCGCGCACCACGCTGACCATTGCCCACCGTCTTTCCACCATCATCGACGCAGATCAAATATTGGTGATGGAGCAGGGCGAAATCGTGGAGCGCGGCAGCCATCGCGAGTTGCTGGCGCAAAACGGTGTGTATGCGCGGTTGTGGGCAATGCAGCAGGAAGAAGCCGCAGAAAGGATAGAAGCCGCATGATCCTGCATGTCGAAACGGTAAGCTGGGCGCAACAATCCGACACACTGGCAAGCCTGCGCCGCACCGTTTTTATCGAGGAGCAGGGCGTACCGGAAGCGCTGGAATGGGATGGGCTGGATGCTGTCGCAACACACTTTATTGCATTCGATGATGGCAAGGTGATCGGCTGCACGCGATTGCTTGCCAATGGCCACATTGGGCGCATGGCGGTACTGTCTGCCTGGCGCAGAAAAGGCGTGGGGCAGGCATTGCTGAATGCCGTGCTGGATGCCGCACGTCATAAGAACATGGGCTGGCTGTATCTGAATGCACAGACCCATGCCGCAGGATTTTATGCCCGCTTCGGTTTTCAACCCGTTGGCGCGGAATTTCCCGACGCCGATATTCCTCATCTACGTATGGAGCTTGTTATGCAACAACACACCGATATGCTCAACCAGCAGTTTGCCATTGCCGGCAAGCTTGAATTTGTCGATGCCGCAGCGGGGTTGCCGGTAGTCGAAATTACCACGCCGCATGCAAGCGCACGCATTGCAGTACAGGGTGCGCAAGTACTGGAATGGCAGCCAAGCGGGCAGCTGCCGGTGCTGTGGGTGAGCCGCGCTGCGGTGTATCAACCAGGCAAAGGCGTGCGCGGTGGCGTACCGGTATGCTGGCCGTGGTTCGGCGCGGGTGAGGCGGGCAAGCCCGCGCATGGTTTTGTGCGCACGCGCATGTGGGAAGTGCGCGAAACCGGCCAGGGCATGGCCGACAGCGTATTTATCCGGTTCGGCATGAAAGATGACGAATCCACGCGCGCGCTGTGGAATTACGCTTTTGACCTGGAACTGATTGTCACCGTGGGGGCGGCGCTCAAGATGGAACTGGTGACGCGTAATAAGGGCGCGACAGCATTTGAGATCAACGAAGGATTGCATACTTATTTTCATGTAGGGAACATCCATCAAACGCAGGTACTGGGTCTGGAAAATACCGAGTATCTGGATAAAGTACGGGATTTCGCCTGTGACACTCAAATCGGAGCAGTCAGTTTCAATGGTGAAACCGATCGCGTATATATCGACACCATTACCGATTGCGTGATTGATGACGCAAAACTGAATCGAAAAATTCGTGTAGCAAAATCGGGCAGTACTTCCACAGTGGTGTGGAATCCCTGGACAGAAAAAGAGAAAGGTTTTGCTGATATGGCTGCGGGCGAGTATCAGGAAATGCTATGTGTAGAAACGGTCAATGCGGGTGATGCGCGCGTAACCGTTGCGGCGGATACCTCACATAGCATGGTCGCTTTCATAGGACTGGAAACGGGCGGGTAAATAAGCACAGTACTCAATCAGTAAGGAACCAAAGGCAGATTCGACTTATCTGTACCTTTGGTTTCGTTGTCATTCCTGCGGTGAGACTCCATGCAAACCCTGGTATTCATAGGCTTCGTCATATTTGTTGGCCTCGTATTGGCGCTGCAATTGTCGGCTTACTGGCGCGCCCGGCGCATTGTGGGCATTGCCGCGCCCGATACCAGTAGCGTGGATGGGATCGCCGCCAGTGAACGCCGCCGTGTTTATTATTTCTTTGCCGAGAATTGTGGGCCGTGCCGGGCCATGGCACCGCTGGTCGCTCGATTGCAGCAAACGCATCGCAATCTGGTGAAGGTGGATGTGGCGCAATCCATGGTCCTGGCACGGGCGTTCGGGATAGCTGCTACGCCCAGTTTCGTTTTGGTGGAAGACAATACGATACGTCAGGTGCATCTGGGAGGCATGAACGAAACGCGCCTCAAGCGTATGCTGGAGGCAAACTGAGACGCTGATGCGCGGGTGACAAACGGGTCAAGCGGCTTGAATAATTGCATATTGAATGCCAGGTATTTGCGCAAAAGGCCATAAAGCTAATATGATCCGGTTATGAAAGTGCTACGCCAGCTGCTTATTCTGCTTTTTAGCCTCACATTGCCGTTAAACGGCTATGCGGCGCTGGCGGCTGTGCTTCCCTCTTGCTCCTGCCCCATGTCGCAAGATCAGAATATGGCTTCGATGTCGAATGATCAGTCATGTTGCTGCCACTGCAACGATAGCGGAGACAAGCACAGTACACCAGGCAAATGCGACCAAAACCAATGTGCACAAATGTGCAAAACGGCCAATCCATTTCCGGCGCTGTCCGTGAAATTTGTTCCTTTCGCCTTACCCCAGTGGCTATCCTTGCCACCATTATCTACCCGCATCATTTCCTCCGACGCATCCGGCGTCTGGCGTCCGCCGCGCTTGCTCTGATTCTCTGATCTGGTTGTTCCCTCACCTGGTGTGAGGGGCTGTGCGCTTATGAGCGCGCTCATCCTGGGAGTTTTGAGCATGAATACATTCCTGTTGCCTGCATGGCGGCGAAATGTGCTGGCTATTACCGTGGCAATTATTGCTGTGCCCGCCGTCGCCGCACCCCTGAGTTTTGAAAAGGCCCTGCAACTGGCCGAGCGTACCGCGCCTTCGCTAGCCGTGGACAACGCTCGGATCGAAGCGGCGCGACAGGCCGCCATTCCTGCCGGAGAACTGCCCGACCCGAAACTGATGCTCGGTATCGACAATTTACCCATCAATGGACCGGATCGCTTTAACCTCAACCGTGATTTCATGACCATGCGGCGCATCGGGGTCAGTCAGGAAGTGCCCAATTCAGACAAGCGTCAGGCACGTGTCGACGTGGCGCAGAGCAGCATAGCGGTGGCCGTCGCCGAGCGCAGCATCGAACGGCTCAAGGTGCGGCGCGAAGTCGCACTGGCCTGGATTGCCCGCTACACCGTGGAACGCAAGCTGGCATTGTTCGACGAGTTATATCGCGAAAACCGGTTGCTGGCGGAGGCGGTGCGTTCCCGCATTGCCGCCGGCCGCGGCCTGGCAATGGACGCTATCCTGCCACGCCAGGAAGCGGCTGCACTGGCGGATCGCCACGACCAGCTGGAGCGCGAACGCAGCGATGCCGAAGCCGCCCTCAAGCGCTGGATAGGTCCGGAGGGAGGAGAACCGCTGGCAGGCGAAGCGCCGACCTGGCCGATTATGCCAACCACGCTCGCAGACCATCTGCATCGCCACCCCGAACTCGCCGTTTATGACTCGAAGACGAATCAGGCCGAAGCCGAAGTGCGCGAGGCCGAATCCACGAAAAAACCCGACTGGGCAGTGGAGCTCGCCTACCAGCAGCGCGGCCCGGATTTCAGCAACATGGCCTCCATCCAGTTCACCTTTGACTTGCCGGTGTTTGCCGCACGCCGCCAGGATCCACAAATTGCCGCCAAACGTGCAGAGCTGATCCGCATTGACGCGGAGCGCGAAAACACTCTGCGCGAGCACGCACAGATGCTGGCGACCGACCTGGCTGCCTACCGGCAACTCGACCGTGCCGTGCAACGCCAGCACGATAGCCTGATGCCACTGGCGCAGGAGAAGGTCCAATTGGCGCTAGCGGCCTACCGTGGCGGCCAAACCGATCTGGCAACGGTGATTGCCGCACGCAGCGAATGGATCGATGCCCGCCTCAAGGCCATCGATCTTGAAGGCCAGCGCGCACTGGTCGCCGCACGCCTCCACTATGCCTACGGGGAGCATAAATAATGAATGCAAAATACCTGAAACTGGCCGTGCTGACGCTGGTACTTTTGGCCGTCGGTGCAGCAGGTGGCTACTGGTGGGCAAACCATGCCCAAATAAGCCCAAGCCCGGCAAAAACTGCGTCTTCGCCAGCCCAGGCCGAGCGCAAGCCGCTGTACTGGTATGACCCGATGGTACCCCAGCAGCATTTCGACAAGCCGGGTAAATCGCCGTTCATGGACATGGCGCTGATACCGAAATATGCCGATGACAGTGGCAATAAAGCGGAGGCTGGGTCGGTCAAGATCGATCCGAGAGTCGTGCAAAACCTGGGCATGCGCACCGCCAGCGTCACCCGGGGCAGTTTGACGCCGAAGCTGGAAGCCACCGGTGTTCTGGCTTTCAACGAGCGCGATGTGTCCATTGTGCAGGCGCGCGCGGCGGGGTTCGTGGAGCGGGTATTCGCACGGGCGCCGGGTGACGTGGTCGCAGCGGGCAGCCCGCTGGTCAGCCTGCTGGTGCCGGAATGGAGTGGTGCGCAACAGGAATTTCTGGCGCTGAAAAAAAGCGGCGATGCGGGACTGATGGACGCTGCACGGCAACGCATGCAAGTGCTGGGTATGCCGTCCCAACTGATCCAGCAGGTGGAGCGCAGCGGCGTCCCGCATCCGGTGGTGACCGTGAGCTTCCCGATGAGTGGCGTGATCCGCGAACTCGATGTGCGCGCCGGCATGACGGTGACCAGCGGCCAGACCTTGGCCAAGGTGAATGGCCTGGGCACGGTCTGGCTCGATGTGGCGGTGCCCGAGGCGCTGGCCCAGCAGATAAGGGTCGGACAAAGCGCGCAGGCACGGCTGCCGGCACTGCCGGGTGAAGTTATCCAGGGACGCGTGACGGATATCCTGCCGGAGGCCAACCTCGATACCCGCACTCTGAAGGTGCGGGTCGAGCTGCCGAATAAACATGGTCATCTGCGCCCGGGGCTGACTGCACAGGTGCAACTGGCGGACAGCAATCAGCAAAGTGTGCTGCTGGTACCGACCGAGGCGATTATCCGTACCGGCAAGGGCGCCATGGTCATGGTGGCCGAAAGCGGCGGCCATTACCGGCCGGTGGAAGTACAAACCGGTGCCGAGGCAGGCGGGCAAACAGCGGTGCTGAGCGGTTTGAGTGAAGGCCAGAAGGTGGTCACCTCCGGCCAGTTCCTGATCGATTCGGATGCCAGCCTGCAGGGTATTTTCGCCGCTGCCGACGCCCCTGACACCAGTGCTGACGCTGCACCGGCACCAGCGCCACCCCAGGCGCCAACACCCGTGGCGCTGCACGAGGCAGAAGGCCGTATTGTCGGCATCGGCAAGAGCAAAGTCACCATTGACAGCGGTCCGTTCAAGACGCTCAACATGCCCGCCATGACCATGCGCTTTCCGCTGGCGAACACGCACCTGATCCATGGATTCAAAGTGGGCGACAAGGTACGCGTCGGCGTGCGCCAAACCGATAGCGGCCTGGTGATCGAACGCCTCGAGAAAAACGGAGGCGCCAAATGATCCGGCGCGTCATCGAATGGTCGGTCAACAACCGCTTCCTGGTGCTGCTGGCGACCCTGTTCGCCACAGCATGGGGAGTGTGGGCGGTGATGAGCACGCCCATCGACGCGCTGCCGGATTTATCCGATGTGCAGGTAATTATCCGCACGCCTTACGCGGGACAGGCGCCGCAGATCGTGGAAAACCAGGTGACCTATCCGCTGGCGACCACGATGATGTCGGTACCCGGCGCGAAGACGGTACGCGGCTATTCGTTTTTCGGCGACTCCTTCGTCTATGTGCTGTTCGAGGATGGTACCGATCTGTACTGGGCGCGCTCGCGGGTGCTCGAATATCTCAGCCAGTTACAGGGCAAGCTGCCGGCTGGCGCCAAGCCGTCGCTCGGCCCTGACGCGACCGGCGTGGGCTGGATTTACGAATATGCGCTGGTGGATCGCACCGGCCAGCATGATCTCGCCCAGCTACGCGCCCTGCAGGACTGGTTTCTCAAATACGAACTGAAAAGCCTGCCCAACGTTGCCGAGGTCGCGACCATCGGCGGCATGGTCAAGCAGTATCAGGTGGTGCTCGATCCGGTGAAACTGGCCAGCTTCGGCGTGACGCACGAACAGGTCATCAAAGCCATCCGCAACGCGAATCAGGAAACCGGCGGCGGCGTGGTGGACATGTCGGAATCCGAATACATGGTACGGGCCTCTGGTTATCTGAAAACGCTGGATGACTTCCGCGAAATTCCGCTGAAAGTCGGGCAGGGCGGCGTGCCGGTCACCCTGGGCGAAGTGGCGCATATCCAGCTCGGACCGGAAATGCGCCGCGGCGTTGCCGAACTCGACGGGCAGGGCGAAGTCGTCGGTGGCGTGGTGATCTTGCGCTCCGGTAAAAACGCGCGCACCACCATCGCGGCAGTCAAGGCCAAACTGGCGGAACTGAAAAAAAGCCTGCCGCCGGGGGTGGAAATCGTTCCCACCTATGATCGCAGCCAGCTCATCGACAGCGCAGTGGAGAACCTCAGCCACAAGCTGATCGAGGAATTCATTGTCGTCGCGCTGGTGTGCGTGATATTCCTCTGGCATCTGCGCTCCTCGCTGGTGGCCATCGTGTCGTTGCCGCTGGGGGTGCTGATCGCCTTTATCGTCATGCGCCATCAGGGGATTAACGCCAACATCATGTCGCTGGGCGGTATTGCCATCGCCATCGGTGCGATGGTCGACGCTGCCGTGGTGATGATCGAGAACGCGCACAAGAAGATCGAAGCCTGGCAGCATACGCATCCGGGCGAAACGCTACAGGGCGAGGCGCACTGGCAAGTGATTACTGCAGCTGCCGTTGAAGTCGGTCCGGCGCTGTTTTTCAGCCTGCTGGTGATTACCCTTTCGTTTATTCCGGTGTTCACGCTGGAGGCGCAGGAGGGGCGGCTGTTCGGCCCGCTGGCCTTTACCAAGAGCTACGCCATGGCGGCCGCGGCTGGTCTGTCGGTCACGCTGGTGCCGGTGCTGATGGGATACTGGATACGCGGGCGCATTCCCGACGAGCGCAGCAACCCGCTCAACCGCCTGCTCATCGGTCTTTACCGGCCAGCGCTGAATGCGGTGCTGCGCCGGCCCAAATTGACCTTGCTGATTGCATTTCTGGTCTTCCTCACCAGCGCCTGGCCGGTGAGCCAGCTGGGCGGCGAGTTTTTGCCAGCCATGGACGAAGGCGACCTGTTGTATATGCCGACTGCACTGCCTGGCTTATCCGTACAGAAAGCCACGCAGCTGTTGCAGCAGACTGACCGCATGATCAAATCCGTGCCCGAAGTCGCAAGCGTATTCGGCAAGGCTGGCCGGGCCGAAACCGCGACCGATCCGGCGCCGATGGAAATGTTCGAGACCACCATCCAGTTCAAGCCGCGCGATCAATGGCGTCCCGGCATGACCCCTGCATTGCTGGTCAAGGCGCTGGATAAAGCAGTCCAGGTGCCGGGACTGACCAATTTATGGGTACCGCCCATCCGCAATCGCATCGACATGCTCGCCACCGGCATTAAAAGCCCGATCGGGGTGAAAGTGGCGGGCAACAATCTGGAGCAGATCGACCGCGTCACCCAGGCAATTGAGCATGTTGCCAAAACCGTGCCGGGGATCAGTTCTGCATTGGCGGAACGTCTCACTGGGGGGCGCTATATCAATGTCGACATTGATCGCCGCGCCGCTGCCCGCTATGGCTTGAATGTGAACGACGTGCAGTCGGTGGTGGCGAGTCTGATCGGTGGCGAGAATGTGGGCGAGACAGTGGAGGGGCTGGCACGTTTCCCGATCAATGTGCGCTACGATCGTTCCTGGCGCAGCTCACCCGAAGCGCTGACGCGTTTGCCCATCCTCACTCCCACCGGTGAACAAATCACCCTGGGCACCGTGGCTAAAGTCGGTATCAGCGACGGCCCGCCCATGCTCAAGAGCGAAAATGCGCGCCCCACCGGCTGGGTCTATGTGGACGTCAAGGGCCGCGACCTGGCCTCAACCGTGGCCGATCTGCGCCAGGCGGTGGCACGCCAGGTCAAGCTGGAACCCGGCATGAGCGTGGCATACAGCGGCCAGTTCGAGTATCTGGAACGCGCCAACGCACGCCTCAAGCTGGTGGTGCCGGCGACTTTGCTGATCATCTTTGTGCTGCTTTATTTCATCTTCAAGCGTTTTGATGAAGCCAGCTTAATCATGGTCACGTTGCCGTTTGCACTCACTGGTGGTCTGTGGTTTCTCTACCTGATGGGCTATAACCTGTCGGTCGCAACCGGCGTGGGGTTCATCGCGCTGGCCGGCGTATCTGCCGAATTCGGCGTAATCATGCTGCTCTACCTGAAGAATGCCTGGGATGCCCGGCGTGAGGCAGGGCAAGGCGATGACGCCGGGCTGCTCGATGCAATCCGCGAAGGCGCGGTATTGCGCATACGTCCCAAAGCCATGACGGTGGCAGTCATCATAGCCGGCCTGTTGCCCATACTTCTGGCTACCGGCACGGGTAGCGAGATCATGAGCCGTATCGCCGCGCCCATGCTGGGCGGGATGGTGACCGCACCGCTGTTGTCGCTGTTCGTCATCCCTGCGGCATACAGTCTGATGCGCCGTCGCCGCAGCAAGCCTTGATCCGGATGGGGATGTTCGTGCATGTTTGTTGTACTGCTGTAGCTGTTGTAGAAAGAAGGAAATGAAGCGCTTGGGTTTTAAAATTCATTCACTCAAAAGGAAATCATCATGAAAAAACTGCATTTCATACTCGTTCCCGTTGCATTGGTCGCATTGATCGCGATGCCAGCTGTTGCCGCCGATAAACCCAATATGGCCGGCATGAAGATGGATGCACCTCAAACCACCGCTGGCAAAGTGCATAAAGCCAAAGGCATAGTAAACAGCGTGGATATAAAAGAAGCCAAGGTAAACCTGTCCCATGAAGCAATACGCAGCCTCAACTGGCCCAGGATGACCATGAGTTTCAAGGTTAGCGACAAACAGGACCTGGCAATGCTAAAACCGGGACAGCATGTCGACTTCGAACTATCCGAGGGCAACAAAGGGCAGTATGTCATTACCAAGATAACGCCCGCCAAATAATTGGTTAAGACACAAGGAAGCCGCATGGAATTGCGGCTTAGCCATGGCTTGACCTTGGTGTCTGCTCCAAGGTTTATATTGGCTACAGGGAATGGAGAGTCTCATGTACACCATCGGTAAAGTGGCCAAACAAATGGGCGTCAGCGCCGACACGCTGCGTTACTACGAAAAAGAAGGCTTGATCACGCCGGTATCCAAAACCGCCGCAGGTTATCGGCTTTATAACGACAACGCCTTGCAGCGTATTCGTTTCATCAAACATGCTCAACAGTGCGGATTCACCCTGTCGAATATTAACGATCTTTTGAAGCTCAAGCGTGAGAACAGCGCTTGCTGCAACGATGTGCGCAGTGTTGCGATTGAGAAAAAACTGTATCTGGAACACAAAATCAAAGCCTTGCAGCTGATGTCGCAAGCCCTTGGCGAGCTGATTACTATTTGCGATGACGAAACCAGACCATTGGTGGAATGCCCGATTCTCGCAGCACTGGAAAACAGCCTGGATCGCCGTTCAAAAGGAGTGAGGCCATGATTAAGGTAGAAGTGTTTTCGTCACCGGGTTGCGGTAAATGTACGCAAGCTAAAAATATGCTTAAAGCGATGGTAGACGAAATGGGACGGGGCCAGATCACCTGGCGCGAGGTCGATATTCTGGAAGAAATGGATTATGCGGTGGAACTGGGCGTCATGTCTTCGCCTTCCATTGCAATTAATGGGGAATTGGTATTTTCATCATTACCCAGCACCAAAAAATTGCAGAGTGCATTGAACAAGTGGCTGGCATGAACAATTATTGGGTGGCGGGCCAGCGAATGGACAGGTGGTTGCGATGAATAACATTCTGTTGCTGGCTGCGGCAGTGTTGGGGTTCTTGTCTTTTTTCGAGCCCTGCACGATTGCAACACATACCCTGTTTGCCGTACGTACCAGCCAGAACACCGCAAGGAAAAGATGGCTGATATTGGGTCAACTTATCCTGTCTCGGGCATTTTTACTGGTGGTCATATTCAGCCTTGCTGCCATCATCGGTTTAGCAGAACTTTCTTCTCACATGGCGGAACTGATACTTGGTTTAATTGGCTTCGTCTATCTGATTACACGGAAAATTTATCTGCCAGTACCCCATATCGAGCTTTATCGACTGTTTCCCCAGCATGAGGAACTGCCTCAAGGATTGAAATTAGGTCTGACATTGCCGGCGTGTACCCTGCCGCTGGTGCTCATTGTCGGTATCCTGTCTGCCCTCACACAACAACCGGCTATCGCAATATTGGCAGGTCTGCTGTTTGCAGTGATGTTTACCCTGCCTACGCTGTGGGACAGCACACATGGACTCAGTGCGGAACATCGCGTATTCCTTGCCAAAGTTGCCAGTCTGAGCCCCTATATTACTGCCCTATTGTTATGGGGTAGTGCACTGCTGATTTGGCAAACAGGAGTTTGAAATGGACCTGGAAACATTACGCAGCACGCTCGAACAGGCTAGCCTGGCATCGTTAGGGGTAGGGTTCACGGCGGGGTTTATTTTCAGCTTCAACCCGGTTGCACTCGCGGCAATTCCCGTGTCACTCGCCTATGTCACCAAGGCGCACGAGACCAAAAAAGCTGTTCTGTTTGGCGGCATGTTCATTCTTGGTCTGATTGTGACGCACGTGCTGATGGGATTTATCGCCGGCCTGGGTGGACAATGGGTGCAAAAAATCATGGGGCGTGAATGGGGACTGGTACTGGGTCCCCTATTGATAGTGCTGGGTTTGATGTGGCCTGGATGGATCAAGCTTCCTTTTCCAAGCATCACCTTCCGGGCCAAACGTGCTACAAGCGGTTGGGGTGCATTCGCATTGGGGGTCCCGTTTTCAGTGGCGATATGCCCGTTTTGCACACCTGTCCTCATTATTCTGCTGGGCGTGGCGACCGGGATCGGTTCCCCATTATTTGGCGCCACTTTGCTGCTGGCCTTTGCCCTGGGGCGCGCTGTTCCAATCATATTGGGCGCTTGGGCAATCGGCTGGCTGGAGAGCTTGAAATCGTTGCGACACTCCCAGCATATATTCGAGATAGTCGGTGCGGTATTGTTAATCCTTTCCGGTGTTTATATGTTGAATGCTTACTTTGCCTTCATTCCGGAACTGGTTGCGTGAAGAAGCTTGCCTCCACCCGAGCTTTCCCAATGTGCTTATGCCGGAATTGGCGTATACATAATGCAGTAAGCCATCGCGCTGATCTGTCCATCAACCACCTGGCATGAGCCATTCTGGCAATCTTTCATGGCAGACATGCCAGCACCCATCATGCCTTTGCCCGGAGAGGTTTCGCCTGGTGGAATAAAATACCGGCACATCCCACACATTTTTCCTTGCATGGGATAATTCTGATAATGCACCGCTATTTTGCTTGCCTTAGCCGCTTTGCTGTCGCCGAGTGCAAGTTTTGGCAAGGCAGTTACAGTCACGGAAAGAAAGATTACTTTTCTAAGCCACGCCCGGCGTGAGGAAGGGGTGTCTTGCTTTTCCATGAATACTCCTTTCAACAATCAATGTATCCTCCCGTTGTGTGTCCAGATTCAAATATCTACTGCTTTAAATCATGTTTCTTTTGCGCGAATTCCTCCGCTCCGATTTCACCGCGTGCATAGCGTGCCTTAAGGAGGTCGCTCCCGTTCTCCGGGGATGTCACAGAAGGCGCGGCTGCGCTGAGCAGCGCTTTAACCAGAATCACAATACCGGAAACTACTAGCACTCCAAACAATGCCATGCCTACCCCCATCCAACCCGAACCATTATTCATCATTTGATTCCACATGCGATGTCTCCAGACAAGGTATTTGATTAACTTCAATATAGGACAAAACTACTCAGGAGCACTTGCGAATCAAGCTTGCTGCAGATTGTTGAGCACAGCGGCCTGAGCTGGTATGCCTGAACGCTGCAATCATCGCTTGTTCGGCTGCGGGGACGGCGGCAGCTATTTCGATGCCAACTGATCGGAACACGGGCATCATCTGCGACCAGCGCATCGCGCTGAACGGGTTCTACATCTCGCAGGACTATCCCAATCAGTTGCGGCGCATCCATTTAAAGACCCGGAAACAGGCCAAACGCTGGTGTTCATGACCAACAATACCGCCTTGCCCGCACTGACCATCGCTGCGCTTTACAAGAGCCACTGGCAAGTCGAATTGTTCTTCAAGTGGATCAAGCAGCATCTGCGCATCAAGCGTTTCATCGGCAACAGCGAGAATGCGGTGAAGACGCAGATCTGATGCACCGTCGCCACTTACGTGCTGATTGCCATTGTTAAAAAGAAGCTTCAATTGGATGCCTCGCTCTATACTTTGCTACAGGCTCTTTCGGTGTCTGCCTTTGAGAAAACCCCGCTATCACAAGCCTTTGCAGGCGGTGGGCAAGTCTCGGATCAGACCGATTTTACTAACCAACTAAATTTGTTCGGTTTTTAACCGGACACTACTGATATTTAATATAAAATCAAGTGCATGAATGTGAATTTTTGAGCATGACAAATTCATATAATTGGTGAAGCGATGCGATACAATTCGGGAGATGAATACAAGCCATCTCATTCCATGAAAACTTCTTCCACAGCAACTGCCGATTGCACTTCGGACTGTGATGTCCTGGTCATCGGCGGTGGTCCGGCAGGCTCGACAGCCGCTGCGCTGCTGGCCGAGCGCGGCCACCGTGTGACGCTGCTGGAAAAAGCGCACCATCCGCGTTTCCATATCGGTGAATCACTCCTGCCTGCCAATTTGCCGCTGCTGGAAAAGCTGGGCGTGGCCGATGCGGTGAAGGCCATCGGCATGGAAAAATGGGGCGCGGAATTCGTCTCGCCCTGGCATGACCACAAGCAGACATTCGAATTCGCCGATGCCATGGACAAATCCATGCCCATGGCTTATCAGGTGCGTCGTGCCGAATTTGATGAAATCCTGATCCGCAATGCCAGCTTTAAAAATGCTCGCGTTGTTGAAGGCTGCCAGGTGCAGAACGTCGACTTTCTTCCCGGCAATGAGGGTGCCCTGGTGCAAGGCCGCCACGATGATGGGCACACTGAAACTGTGCATGCGCGTTTTGTGCTTGATGCTTCAGGCCGCGACACCTTTCTCGGCAATCGCCTCAAAGCCAAACAGCGCAACGAAAAGCATAACAGCACCGCAATTTACGCTCACTTTACGGGCGCCGAACGCAACACGGGCAAGGCTGCCGGCAATATCACCATTTTCTGGTTCGAGCATGGCTGGTTCTGGTTCATTCCGCTGGCTGACGGCACGACCAGCGTCGGTGCGGTGACCTGGCCGTATTATCTGAAAACCCGTAACAAAAAACCGCTCGAACAGTTTTTGCAGGAAACCATTGCCCTGTGCGCGCCGCTGAGCGAGAAACTGCAGCACGCGCAATTGTCATCACCAGTGGAAGCTACCGGCAATTTTTCCTACGCCTGCGACCATACCCACGGCAGCAATTATTTGTTGCTGGGAGATGCCTATACGTTCATCGACCCGGTTTTTTCTTCAGGGGTGATGCTGGCCATGCAAAGCGCTTTTGTCGGCGCAGAAACCGTCGACACCTGCCTGCGGCACCCTGAACAGGCTTCAGCGGCCTTCAAGAGATTCGACCGGGCCATGCGGACCGGGCCAAAAGTATTTTCCTGGTTTATTTACCGGGTAACCAATCCCACCATGCGCGATATGTTCATGGGGCCGCGCAATATTTTCCGCGTCAAAGAGGCGCTGCTCTCGATACTGGCCGGCGATGTGTTTGGCAAGACCCCGATTCACGGCCCGTTGCTGATCTTCAAGGGGCTGTATTACACGGCATCCCTGCTCAATTTCAGGCGTACCTTGAAGGCGTGGCGGATGCGTAAACGCAATATCCGTCCGGTGGATGAAGCTGGTGCAACGGTGAGCTGATGCGCAATACTGTATCGCCCCTGCATAGTGCCAGCCTGTCCATCGCAGCATTCCTGAAGCAATCACCACAATGGAAAAACAGTGTGTTGGGCGCGCTGTGTTTTTCCGCAGATGCAGAGGAGTGTCCGATACAAATCGATATGGGAATCCCATGCATGCGTGTGCCCATGCAAAGGCTGGGTACCGGTGATTCTGTTTGCGAGGTGTGGCACAGCAACAGCCCGCTGACTGAAGGAAAAAGTGGCGCAATCCGTTATCGCCATGATGATGCCGTGTTGTTCGGTGTGATCGAATTGCCCGAAAAAATGTTTACGCCCGACCCTGCCAAGACGCCGCTGCAACAAGCCACGGAATCAGCCTACCGTCAGATATTCAACTTGCTTGATAGGCTTCACTACCCCTATCTGTTCCGTTTCTGGAATTACATTGCAGATATCAACACCCACAGCTTTGGACTGGAACGCTATCGTCAGTTCAATCTGGGGCGTCAGGATGCTTTCCTGGCCCATGGACGCGATGTAGTGGGAAATGTCCCCGCCGCCTGTGCCCTGGGTTCTGCTCAGGGGCCATTGGCTATTGCGTTCATGGCCGGACGTGCAGCGCCGCTGAGTATAGAAAATCCGCGCCAGATGAGCGCCTATCAATACCCTGAGCAATATGGCCCGCGCAGTCCGACGTTTTCGCGTGCCAGTCTGGTACGGCTAGAACAGGACGAAGTCTTGTTCGTATCCGGAACCGCCAGTATTGTGGGGCATGAAACGTTGCACCCGACCGATATCCTGGCACAGACTCGCGAAACCATGGCAAATATCGAGGCCGTATTGACGCAGGCAAACCGTCAGGCCAGCCAACCCGGGTTCGATCTGGCCACCATGCATTACAAGGTATATGTACGTCATAGCGCGGATCTGACGCAAATCCGCACCGAACTGAAACGCATCATTGGTACTGAGCCAAATGCAGTCTACCTGCAGGCGGATGTGTGCCGCAATGATCTGCTGGTGGAAATCGAAGCGACGGCAAGCCAAGCATTGATGAACCTGGCTGGTCACAGCGATTGATCATGCGCGGCGTATGGCGAGTGCTGGTGAATCTATACGATTATCTGGTGCTGTACTTGGGCCTGGTCTGGCTGGGAGTGGTCTGCCTGGCATGGACACCGCTGGCCATGATCTTCATGCCCTTGTTGCCGGCACGCCAGGGACAGGCACTGGGGCGCTTCGTCATCATGGCAGGTTTTCGCCTGTATCTTGCCAGCCTGACCATGTCGCGCCGCTGCAGCTTCGATCTGAAGGCGCTGGATGCGCTGCGCGATGAGCCGCCGCTGATTATTGCACCCAATCATCCGTGCCTGCTGGATGCCGTGATGGTGATTTCGCGCTTGCCGAACGTCGCCTGCGTGCTTAAGGCAGATCTGATGAACAATATTTTTCTCGGGGCAGGTGCACGGCTGGCGCGCTATATCCGCAATGAACCGGTGCGGCGCATGGTGCACCTGGCAACAGAAGATTTCGCCAGCGGCAGCCATCTGCTGCTGTTCCCGGAAGGAACACGCACCATTACGAACCCTGTCAATCCGCTCAAGGGCAGTATCGGCCTGATCGCGCATCATGCGCAGGTGCCGGTGCAGACAGTGCTGATAGAAACCGACTCGGCGTATCTGAGCAAGGGTTGGACACTATTCCGCAAACCGCCGATGCCGATCCATTACCGGGTGCGTCTGGGGCGGCGCTTTGATCCGCCACAACATAGCCAGCACTTCATGGCTGAGCTGGAACATTACTTTGCGCACGAGCTGGTGCAAGGCTCGGCTTTTTACCCGACCAACTCCCTGCCTATGCAGGCTGAGCGTGCGCTCTAACTCGATTTCTTATTCGCCGCCATGACCGCTGCCTCGACCACGCATCTCGTCCTTATTCCCAGCTATAACCCCGGCGCCAAAGTCTATGAAACCGTGCGCGCGGCACGCCAATACTGGACCCCGGTGTGGGTGGTGGTGGACGGCAGCAACGACGGCAGCATCGAGGGTTTGCAGGCGATGGCGGCAGAAGACGACGGCCTGCGGGTAATCATCCTGCCACGCAACCAGGGCAAGGGTGCGGCGGTACTGCACGGCCTGGAGCAGGCGGCTGCGGCGGGTTTCAGCCACGTATTGACCATGGATTCGGACGGCCAGCATCCACCCGAGCGTATCCCGGCGTTCATGACGGAATCCGCGCGCCAGCCAGCTGCGATGATATTGGGTGTGCCGGTGTTCGATGCCAGTGCGCCGGGCCTGCGCGTGCAAGGGCGGCGCATCTCCAACTGGTGGGCCAACCTGGAAACGCTGTGGGCAGGCATAGGCGACTCGCTGTTCGGGTTTCGCGTGTATCCGGTTGAAGCGTTGCGGCAGGTGATGCGCCATCAGCCGTGGATGCGCCACTTCGACTTTGATCCCGAAGCGGTGGTGCGCCTGTGCTGGCGTGGGGTCAGGCCGGTGAATCTGCCTGCCCCGGTGCGCTACTACCGCGCGGAGGAGGGCGGCGTGTCGCATTTCCGCTACCTGCGAGACAACGTGTTATTGAGCTGGATGCACACGCGACTGTTTCTGGGCTTCGTGCTGCGCTTACCCGTGTTGCTCATGCGCCGTGCGCTCGGCCGCATTTGAACGCGATGGCACCGGGATACCGATACGCGGCAGCCAGCGCCGCAACAGCGGGCTGGTAATCACGGTACTGAAAATCGCCATGATCACCAGAATGGTGAACATCTGCTGCGAGATCACCCCGAGGTCGTAGCCGACGTTAATCACGATCAATTCCATCAGTGCGCGCGTGTTCATCATGATGCCCATGACTTTGCCTTCCTGGTGACTCATCCCCGCTATACGTGCCGCCACGTAGGCGCCGCCGTACTTGCCCAGCGTGGCGAGGAACACGATGAGCACGCACCAGCCCCAGGCGGCTGCGCTGTCGAGGCTGCCGATATTGGTGCGCAGCCCGGTATAGGTAAAAAAGATGGGCAGGAAAAATACCATCACGAAAGGGCTGATGCGCGCCTTCCAGGTGCGCACAAAAGCGTGCTCGTCATGCAGCAACACGCCCATCATGAAACCGCCGAAGATGGCGAAAATACCGAGCTGGTAGGTGGTCATTGCCGACAGGAAAATGGCTGCCAGCACGATCCCGAGCAGGTTGTGCGAAAGCGCGCCCGAGCGTGCATCGCAGCGATGCAGGATGCGCTTCATGACCGGGCGCACGCCAAACCAGCTGAGCAGGAAAAATCCCAGTACCAGTAGCACTTTGAGAGCGAAGCTGGCGGCATTGAAATCGGACAGCGTGAGTGTGGTGATCAGCGCCAGCAGCAGCCAGCCGATGACATCATTGATCGCCGCCGCGCTGATGGCGATCACGCCAATCGGCATGCGCGTCATGTCGAATTCCATCATGATGCGGCCGAGTATCGGCAGTGCCGTGATCGAGAAGGCGGTCGCTACAAACAGCGCAGACCCCAACGCATGTGCGCCGGGGGACAGTATCGGCGCGCTGATCTGGCCGACTGCAAAACCCAGCGCAAACGGCACAACCAGGCTGGCGCCCGCCACCCACATCACTGCGCTGCGGTTGCGGCGTTCGCCCAGGTGCGAAAAATCGAATTCCAGACCGATCTGAAACATCAGCAGCACCAGACCGATTTGCGACAGCATTTGCATTGGTTCGGGCGCGCCGGAGTGGAATACATACTGAAATACGTCGGGTGCAAGCAGCCCGAACAGCGAAGGTCCGAGCAGAATGCCGATCACGATTTCACCGACCACCGCTGATTGCCCGATGCGCAACGCGATGCCACCGCCGATGCGCGCAGCGAGCACGATCACGGTGAGTTGCAGCAGGGTAAAAAACAGTAGTGCTTCGGTTTTATGCGCGGCGATGTGAACGGCTGTCGTCATGGTTTTTGCGGGCAATCAGCCAGGCTGGCCGGGATTGATCTTGATCGCCTGGTATTCTGAAAATATGCCGACCTCCAGATGGCGCTTAACCTGGGTCAGTCCTGCCGCGCTGAGCGTTGCCATGACTTGTTCGGGGGGAACGCAGGCTTCGATGCTATCCCAGTAATAACGCCAGATCGTCGCGGTATCCTTCTGTCTGGAAATGAATCGCGTGAGCAGCGGTATTACGCCGCGCATGTAGGTTTTGAGCAGCCATTGCCCAACACGGCTTTGCGCCTGGGTGATTTCGAGCAGGCATAGACGGCCACCCGGCTTCAGTACCCGTTCAAACTCCGTAAACGCTACGCCCAGGTCGCTGATATGGCGCAGTGCATAGCCCATGCTCAGGAAATCAAAATGATTGTCGGGAAAAGGCAGGGATTCCGCCCGGCCTTCCATCAGCACCATGGTCCTGGGCAGCTTGCTGGCTGCCATCATGCCGGGGCTGGGGTCGACCCCGGTAACCAGGGCGGGATCACCGGTCAGAATGCAGGCCTGTGCTGCAACCAGGCCGGTGCCGACACCGACGTCGAGCACCCTCATGCCGGGCTTTAAGCCGCCGCGAATCAGCGCCTGGCGCCGGTAGCGGGAACCGGATCCCCACGCCAGCATCGTCTCGATACAGTCGTAATCCGGCGCGGTATTGTCAAAAATCTGGCGCAGATAGGCTTGCCGATCCTGCTCGGTCTGGTAGTAATCGGTCAGCGGGATGTGCGGTGCATGCACGGGTGTAGGGGTGGGTGTTTTCATATTGTCACTCACTGTTAAATCACTGATGTCCACGAAAAACACGAAAGGGCACGAAAAGACTTCATAACACAATTCTTTCGACTGTTGCTTTCGGATGGCAACCGAAGTTGGCTAGTAGACCCAGGCGCATTCCTGTCGCTTTCAGGTAGTTCAGTACCTGTGCCTTATGTTCGCCCGTTGTGGCAGCAAGCGCTTTAATCTCAACAATAATGGATTCATGGCAAATAAAGTCGGGGATGTAGGTTTGCCGCAAGGGCTCGCCCTTATAGAAAAGCCTCAGTTCTTGATGCTCTCCAAATGGAATCCCTCGTTTTGAAAATTCCTTCGCAAGACACTCTTGATAGACAGCCTCCAGAAAACCACACTCCATCTCACGGTACACGTCAAATATTGCCCCTTGTATTTGATAACACTCTTCTCGATAGCGGATTTCTTCCCCCATTTTTTTCGTGCCTTTCGTGTTTTTCGTGGACCACCTGCTTTTAAGGTTAAATCATGCCGCCGTTGATGGAGATAATCTGCCCGGTGATATAGGCCGCCTGGTTCGAGGCGAGAAAGCCGATCAGGTCGGCCACTTCGTCGGGGGTACCCGCGCGTTTCATCGGCACCAGGCGTGCGATGTCCTGGGCGTCGAACGCGGATTCGCTCATCGGGGTGTCGATAATGCCGGGTGCCACCGCGTTGACGGTGATGCCGCGGCTGGCGACTTCCCGGGCCAGCGATTTGGTCGCCGAATTCAGCGCGCCCTTGGCGGCAGAATAGTTGACCTGGCCCGTATTGCCGGTCAGCGCGGCAATGGATGACACATTGATAATGCGTCCCCAGCGGCTGCGGATCATCGGCATCATCAGCGGCTGGGTGACGTTGAAAAAACCGTTGACGGATACGTCGATCACCCGGTGCCATTGCTCGGCGCGCATGCCGGGGAACACGGCGTCGTCATGGATGCCTGCATTGTTGACCAGAATCTGGATCGGCTGGTGTTCGACGAGCGGGGTCAGTACATCCGCTACCGCTGTGCTGTCAGTCACATCAAATGTCAGTGCCTGTGCGCTACCGCCGTCTGCACAAATGGCATCGGCCAGCGTCTGCGCGGCTTGCAGTCCATGATGGGCATGAATGTAGACATGGCAGCCATCGGCAGCGAGGCGGCGGCAGATGGCAGCGCCTATGCCGCCGCTGCCACCGGTAACCAGAGCGTTTTTCATGGAACCTCTCCTGAAGGGGATGTGAGTGCGTCAGCATCGAGCACGACCGCAGCGCGCCCATCCAGCAGCAGGTAACCCGCTGCGCTGACGCTGAATTGATAAAGAATATTGTTTTCACTGCGCGTGATGCAGGTGGCTTCCACTCGCAGATCGGCGGCGATGTCGTCCAGCCGCGGCACATACAACTGTGTGCCGCGCACGCTGACCAGATAGCCGACCCGTGCGCCGGTGCTGTCTGGCGGCGCCAGCAAGGCACCGTGTACGGCCATGGCCTGTGCCGCGTATTCGATACCGCAAGCGCTACCGAGCCGTCCGTAAGCACGCAACGGATTGTCGGCAGCACGATGGCTGCTGGCGCGACACTGGATAGACTGCTGATCCCATGTCTCCACGCAATCCAGCAGGCACATGCTGCCCTGGTGCGGAATATGGCTGGCAATCCAGGCTTGGTCCAGAACTGGATTCAGCATAGGGTGATTGCCACGGAAAGACGTGTGTTATCCAGGTAGTCCAACACCACGTGCCGGTCTTGGCCCAACGCGATTGCACGCAACAGTGGCAAGCCACGTGCGGCGGGAATGGTATTGCGCAGGTTTTCAAGCGCGGCATCATCGAGTTCGTCTGCGCTGGCATCGGTCAGGTCGACAGTAATTTGTGCAAGCGCCTGTGCACTGCGCTGGGGAGACAGCACCAAGGCAATGCCGAATGCATCGGGGATGGGCCTCGCGCTATACAGTGGCTCGGGATAGGCTGTATCGCACGCCAGTAATACGCTGCGTGTGTCATCAACTACCACCTGGGTCAGCGCTTCCAGCAATCCGGCTCCGAAGCAGGCATCAAATGCGCTCAATACCGATGAGCTGGTCATCGCGCCGGTGGCGATACTCCAGTAACCGGATGCCGCGTTATGCACGGAATTATGAAAACGGGTTGGTGAGATTTGCCGGTCATCTGTAGCAAGCATTTCGCAGATGACATGGCAGTTTTCCCCATCGCCACCAGAGGATGAAAACACGCTAGGCAGCGTGGCAGGATCGAGTCCGGCTGCCGCGATGGCTTCCAGCCCGGTTGCCAGGGTAAGTTTGACGATCGCGCCGCTGCGCCGACGCTCTGCTGCCGGCAGCAAGGCAGGGGGCGGCAGAATGGTTTTGCTTGGTTGATAGGGCGCTTGCCCGGCGAGCACAGCCTGGCTATCTGGCCAACTGGTCAAGCCCGGACCGAGCAGGCCGATCCCGTCGATATAGGCAGTGAGTATCATGAATTGTCCGCCCGTCCAAGAATCAGGCTGCAATTGGTGCCGCCGAATCCAAACGAGTTGCTGAGCACGCGCGTCACTGACTGCTCGCGATTCTCCAATATATAATCGAGACTCAGCGCGGGGTCGAGTTGCCGGGTGCCCAGCCCGGCAGGCAACAAGTTGTGTTGCAGTGCCAGCGCACAAATCACGGCCTCCACACCACCGGCAGCGCCCAGCGTGTGACCGGTTGCGCCTTTGGTGGAACTGCATGGTATGCCTGAGCCAAACAAACCCGTCACTGCCTTGCCTTCTGCAGCGTCGTTACTTTGCGTGGCAGTGCCGTGCAGATTGATATAGTCGATGTCAGAGGGGCTCAAACTCGCCATCTGCAATGCATCCTGCATTGCCATGTGCGCACCCAGTCCATCCGGATGGGGAGAAGACATGTGGTAGGCATCGCTGGATTCACCTATGCCAAGCAGTAACACGGCATCAGTATCCGGATGCTCCGGAGCGCGTTCCAGCAGCGCGAATGCAGCCGCTTCGCCAATCGAGATGCCATCGCGCTGTGAATCAAACGGGCGGCATGCCTGTTCGGAAATCAGGCCGAGGGAATTGAATCCATACAGTGTTGTCAGGCACAGCGAATCCACGCCACCCACCACGGCCGCGTCTATCAGTCCCGCAGCCATCATGCGTCGCGCCGAAGCAAATACTTTGGCACTGGACGAACACGCCGATGACACCACCACCGCCGGGCCGGTCAAGCCAAAATAATGGCGCGTGAAATCGGCGACGGAAAAAGTATTGTGTGTGGTTCCATAAATAAAGTCAGCAGGGAATGCACCGGTTTCCGGATCACGGTGCCGGTACGCCAATTCGGTTTGCAGGATGCCGGAAGTGCTGGTGCCGAGAAAGACGCCTATCCGCTGGCCACTGTATTTTTCAATGGCGGCATGCACAGCTTCAGCAAAGCTATCCTGTAGCAATCCCAGTAACGCCAAGCGGTTGTTGCGACAATCAAATTCTGACAGATGCGCAGGGAGTGTCATTTCATCCACCCCGGCTACTTCGCCAATAAAGGTTGTCAGTTCCACGGTGTCAAAAGCACAGGGTGCCAATCCGGCACGACTTTGGCGCAAGGCATCCAGAGTCTGGGTAAGGCCACAGCCGATGCTGCTGGTCGCGGTAAAATGAGAAAGCCAAAGCGGATTCAAGTTCAGGTAACCCAGTACAAATAGAACAAACTGTTAATAAAAAATTGAATGGGAGGCGTCATTGAGTGACGATGATTTTGATTCGTAAGGCGGGTAGCCCATATGAGAGATTGGCGTTATGCAGACAGTGATTCATCTGGTGGTGTTGCCCAGCATTCCAATGCTTGTTCAAACTCATTCACCGGCATTGGCTCCCCGAAAAGAAACCCCTGGAAGTTCAGGCAGTGATGCTGGATAAGAAAATCTTTTTGCGCTTGTGTTTCCACACCCTCTGCAAATACTTCCATACCAAGGTTATTCGCCAAGGCGATGATGGTTTGCACTATGATGACACCGTCGTGATTGTCGGCGATGTCGTGAATGAAACTCTGATCAATTTTCAGCTGGTCAAGGGGTAATTTTTGCAGGCTGGATAATGATGAGTGCCCGGTGCCAAAGTCGTCAATCGCGAATTTTATACCCAATTTCTTGAGCGCCTGCATTTTATTGATCGCTTCGGTAATGTTGCTCAATACCATGCTTTCAGTCAGTTCAAGGGTGATGTGCGCAGGATCAACTTTGGTCTCATTCAGTATATCGATAATCTGGTCGACGAATTCTGCCTGTAAAAATTGACGTGCGCTTACATTCATAGCGAGGTGCAGATGCGCTTTCCCCGGCTGTAGTTCCCATATTTTTAGTTGATGACAAACAGATTTCAATACCCACTGACCGATGGCAATAATCAATCCGGTCTCTTCAGCTATCGCAATAAAATCATCAGGTAGAATCATGCCCTGAACAGGATGTTGCCAGCGCAGCAACACTTCGGCACCAATAATAGAGCCTGCATTGTCCACTTGAGACTGATAATAAAGCACGAACTGCTGTTGGGTGAGTGCCTGTTTCATCGATTCCTCGAGGGAGGATCGGCTCTCGATTGCGGACTGCATATCCAGATCAAAAAAGCGAATCGCGTTACGTCCGGCTTTTTTAGCCGAATACATGGCGATATCCGCGCGCTTCATCAATTCCTCAATGGAAATTGAGTTGCCGGAAAATATAACAGCGCCAATGCTTGGCGTGCTATGGCGATTATGATTGGCGAGTTGGTATGGCTGGTTGAGAATAGCTAGAATTTTTTCACCAAATGCCTCGACCTGGAATGCCGCTTCTTGAGCTTTTTCGCTCAGATTTTCCAGGATAATCACAAACTCGTCACCGCCCATACGAGCAACAGTGTCTTCCTGTCGCATGCAAGCAGTAAGCCGTTGAGCGACCTGTTGCAGCAACAGGTCACCATGGTCGTGGCCCAGCGTGTCGTTCAGTGCTTTGAAATTATCCAGATCAATAATAATCAGGGCGCTCTGCATGCCGCTACGCGCGCTGGAAATCAATGCAAGCTGAAGCCGGTCAATGAGAAGTCGCCGGTTGGGCAGATTGGTCAGTGGATCATAGAACGCAATCTCACGAATCTTCAGGCGCTGCGAATTGAGCTCGGTGATATCGTGCCCAACACCCATGACAGAGACGATTGCACCATACATATCGCGCTCAGCTGTCAGCCGGATATGGCTGCAAAATTCCTTGCAGTTCTGGCCTGTCCAATTCAATTCGAATTCAACATCATTTCCTGTGTCAAATACCTGTCGAATTTTTGTCTCGTATATCGTCAGGTTTTCACCGCCAGGATATTCCGAAGGTTTTTTTCCGAGCAATGCTGTTTTTCCGCCCTCACACATTGCACACATGGATGGATTTACATAAATCCGGCGGCACTCACTATCGTAACGGACGATGGTATTCGGGGAATTTTCGACTAAAGTACGCCACTCCATCTCGCGTGCAGCAAGTAATTCTTCCTGTCGTTTTCTGTCATCGATATTGAAGGTTACGCCAATAAACCGTTGCCCCCGGCTATCTTCAGCGCGATCCATGATTTTTCCATAATTGGCATACCAGACCCATGGGCCATTCTTGGCGCGCGCCCTGAACTCGCTCCGGTATTGGGGCGTAGCGCCAGTTAAATGATCGGCGATGGCATTTTTGATTCGAGGGATATCATCAGGGTGAACGATAGTAAAAATACTGTCCATGCTTGAAGCGATATCCTCTTCACTGTAACCGAGTTCGACAAATATCTTGTTCGATTTGCAGATCACCTCCCCGGTCAGTAAATCGTTTTCCCATAGGTCAAGCCCTGCAGCTTCCAGGGCAAGCTCCAGGCGTTCCTTATTGATGTCTTTTTCAGCCATGTATCAATGATCAGGGTAGGGAAGCGCACCGGCGTAGCCGATGTTACGCAGCAATCCGGCGAACGATGCGATCACACCGGCCGTTTCGTATAGTTGTGATGCGGTTTCGATTTTGATAATACTGACAGCATAACCGGTACTTTTATTTTTCTTTGAATCAAAATAAGCCCCAAGATCATCCGTGGCATTGGTAAACCCGAGTCCGGTACTTTCCGAGTAATAACAGATTGAATCAGGGGCGATGATATCCGGTACGCTGCTCTGGCTTGAATACATGATCAGATTTTCATTCAAATTGTAAATATAGTGTGTCTCGGTGCTTTTTTCCTGGTCAGGATTATTATCAAGGCGGATGATGCCTGCATCGAGCGATGCGCTGTTGGTCGATTGTGTAACCGCCGTAATATAAAAGCTATTCAATGCGACTGTAGCCGTACGTCCGGTAATATCGGTAATCTGGTTTGCAACATCCGCACTGGAAGGCGGGGAGGAAGCGTCTAGCAGGAATTTTCCCAAAGCCCACACCTGCGTCAATGTTCCGGCAATGTAATTACCTGTCAAAGCATAATGATTGTTTGAATTGGACTGCCAAAGCGCGATTCCGGCAAAGCTGCCAAAGGCAGAAACGATACCGCCTGCCAATGTTTCAATTTGAGCGGCGGTCGGGGCATTCAGCGTGGCGGACTGTGAATTTTCTGCCGTCTGGTCATCGTTAGCCAGTATGCATGGACCGGCTGCAAGTGTGAGACTGCCGCCATAGGTGGTTTGCGGCAGTTCGGGGACGGCTCGTCCCGCACCGTCGCCGTTGACGACCCAGATGGCATTATCGGACAGAGCCGCTGCAATAAGTGGCACGATCGAATTGATCGGGCCGATTTCACCGGGAATGACGCATCCCAGCACTGTGCCGGCCGCGGTTTCAAAGGCATTCATGGTATTCAAGATGGAATATTCAACATCTGCCAGGGTGAGACTGTCCGCCGCATCCGGCGAACCCATCATCGCCAGCACACAGCAATTTGTTGCGCCATCATAGTTTTTTATTTGCACTGAACCCTGCCAACCGCGCTGGGCGAGTTCTTCGATCACTCTGATCGCATCGCCATAACTACCACCTCCACCACTTCCAAGAATGGCTGCACCCGCCGCAATGTATTGAAAATCAGTGATTCCAAACTCATAAGTCATCATGGTTTTCCGGATTGTGATGCAGTTCAATCAGGTAACTGCTGATCAACGAAAAAGTGCTACAAACTATAATCTTAAAAGATAAGCTGAGGGGCAAACTTACCGAGAACCGGGCCTGGCAACAATGCTGACGCTGTGGCGAGCCAATGAATGACTGCTCGGAAATGTGAAAGGCGGCGCTTTGGTATTCGCGCCGACAGGTCATTGCCCTCAACCATCAAGCTTTTGTTTTATTTTGTATTACGGATATTCAGCGAGGCAACTTTAACAGATATTAAGCTTATGCGGTTTGGATCAGCCGGATTGGCACCGTATCTTACCTGCGTCGCACAGTCGCAAAGACAGATGGGCGGCCAGCGCCCCCAGCGTTAAACCGGCCAATACATCTATCACCACATGCTGGCGTGTGGCCAATGTGGAATACAGGATGGCAGTACACCATATCCAGTTGAAGCTGAGTACCCATAATGGTGTGCCAAAGCGGCGTAGCAAGTGATGCAGCCAGATGCCTGAAAAAACGGCAGTCGTGACGTGAAGGGAAGGGCAGGCATTGCCTGATGCGTCCAGATTTTTAAGAAAATCCACGTTCGGGTAGCGGGTCCAGTCGATATTTGCTGACGGGACTGCGGTAGGCCAGAAGTAGAAAATGATTAAACCCACGAGACAAGCTGTAGCCATGGCTATTCCATAGCGATACATCTCGCGCCGTGTGGTCAGGAATACCGGGGGCAGGGAAACATAAATCCACAGCGATAAATATATCGGTAGGGCACGCGGCTGGAAAGCGATCCAGCGATCCAGCCAGGTGATGGGCATGACGGTGATCGGGTAGGCCGGATGTTTGAGCAAATAGAAATAAGCGCCGAAAAACACGCCGATAAAAAGCATGGTGCCGGTACTTTTGAGATACCAGTATTTTGGGATTACCGCCGCTGCCTGGCGGTACCAGGGTATCTGCAAGTGGCTGCTACTCACAGCTTGCCCTCCATCTGCTACTGTGCGATTGATCGGCATCACGAAAGCGCATGACGCAAAGTAACGAAACGCAGATTGGCTGTCGTGGCCGCGGCAAGCACGGTGGGAATCACGTCAAGAATAACGGGGATGCCGCTGGATGTGCGTGCTGCATTGCCATCATGCACCAGCAAAATGGAGCCTGCACACAGATCATCCAATAATTTGGCTTTGATGCGTTCAACATCATTGATCCGGGTATCAAAGCCACGTGCTGACCAGCTGGCAAGCTGCAGACCCAATTGGGCAAGCGCGGGGTCGAGAAAAGGATTTCGCAAACCGGCAGGCGCTCTGAAAAACAGCGGGCGCTGCCCGGTAATCGTGGTAAGCGTGTCTTGCGCGGCCTGTAATTCACGCCTGAAGCCGGAGTACCCCATCAAGGCAAAATAATGACGGTGATGCTGGCTGTGGTTTTCCACGGCATGGCCGCGCTGCACAATTTCGCGGCACAAGTCCGGATAATGCGCAGCTTTTTCACCGATACAGAAAAACGTGGCCTGAATCGCGTAACGATCCAGCATATCCAGTACCTGGGGGGTGACAATAGGGTCAGGGCCGTCGTCGATAGTCAGCGCAATTTCGTTTCTGGCTGTGGCGGCCGCCGGCAGTCGCGTCCAGTTCGCTCCCAGCCAGTGGCTGCGCGGCCATAGGCCAAGCAGCGTCAGCAATGCGTGGTTTGCCAGCACAGCACCGAGTGCCCAACGCCATTGAGCAGGTTCCGCGATGACCAGAATAATTGCCAGTACATGCAACGCGAGGGTTGCGTAGATCAATGGTGTGGGCTGCCAGGGTGAATTACGCATTGGATTTGCGCGCAAAAATAGCCGAGTAAATCAGCGCCAGGATAACGCCGGGTGCCACGGTAACGCCCATGGCCTGCAATATCGATACATTGGAAAATGACAGCAAACCGAATCCTGCAACCGTGGTGAGGTTGGCGAACAGCATGGACGCCAGGGTGCGAGGTGATATGCTTGGGTTATTCAGCCTGGTTTCAGGCTTTGTATCTCCACCCGTCGGTGGTTGATCAACATGGTCAAAAAACAGTGCGTAATTGGAACCCACCGCCACGACCAGCAGCAAGCCCACCAGATGCAGAATAATCAGCTGTTGTCCGAACACAGCCAATCCAGCAGTAACCGTAATGACTGCTGCCGCCAATGGTATGACGATTCGCAGTACGTGCGCAGGTGAACGAAATACGAATAACAGCAGGGCAATAATGGCAGCCAGGCCGCCAAGCGACAACAGGATGGCTTCATGCAAATAGCCGGAATAAAGACGGTCGGATTCGGCTTTCATATCCATGAACATGACATTCGGCAGCTTCGTGCTGCTTAATGCCGTGCGGATCTGGTCAGCGTTGATGCTTGCGCCTGCAGGAGCGGTGAGCGGCATGAGTGCGCTCCAATGACCACCCTGGTGGATGAGCAATGCATCCACAGCCATCGACATCGAGGTCTGATCCAGGTCAGTGGCTTTTATCAAGGGCTGATGACGTGCCGCAGCGACGTCAGCCAGGAAGGGTGCAAACAGGGATGCACGCACCGGCAAGCCTTGGGTGGCTTGCGCCAGATTCGATTCAAGGACCGCCATGGGAGGCAAGCTGGCCTGGCGGGCACGTTGCGTGGCTATGCTGGGAAGATAACGGCTCGGGCTTTCAAATCCGGCAAGTTCTCCTTGATCGACTTGCTTTTTCAGCACCTTGGAGACCTGTTCGGCGGAGACAAGTACGGATTCGCGGCTTGGCCCGGGTACCACCACCAGATAGCGAACATCCGGCGCGCCCATGTCGGCCCGTAATTTTGCATCCAGGTTTACATCTGCTTGCGACACCGGGCTTAATGAAGAAATTTTGTCATTCCATAAGTTGTTGCGGTGTTCAACAAGAATGGCGCAGGCCACTATCAGGATAATGATGGCCGGCCAGCGCAAAATGGAGGCACGTCCAACCAGGCGCGAGAGAGAGATACCGATCGCCGTGACATCATGGATACGGAAGTTCGTCGGTAACAGATGCGGCAGGACGAAGCGCGTAACCAACGCGGCAGCAATCAGACCGGCAATCGCATAGAGACCGAGTTGTGCCAGCCCCGGAAAGCCCGATAGTAGCAGCGAAGCAAAGCCGAAGATGGAGGTCAGCACACCGAGGCGGATAGTTGGCCAGAAGCGCTTGATCCAGTTTTGCTGATCCACCCCGCTTTGTTCGGATTGCACAAACAGATAAATCGAATAATCCACGGCCTCGCCGATCAGTGCGGTGCCAAACCCCAGGGTGATGCCATGCACCGCGCCGAATCCCAGACTGACTGCGGCAATACCCGCCAGGGCGCCGCTGATCACAGGTAAAAATCCCAATGCCAATGCAGTAAAGGAACGGTAGACCAGCAATAACAAGCTTGCAATGAGCACGACGCTGATGATGGACAGCCGGGTGACCTGACTTTTAATGGTATCGCGCGAGGTAACTGAAAACACACCGGGACCGGTCATCACCAGTTTGGCGGCAGGCGTTGCGCTCGGTGCGCT
>NZ_JBTSEG010000004.1:0-178681 GCF_054605375.1 Sulfuriferula sp.
CGGAAAACCGCGCAACCGTCGCGCGCCCCAGATGTATATTAAGGTGGCGCACCACGTCTGCGGCTAGCCGGGGATTGGCATTGCCGGTAAATACCATCATGCTGTCGTACGACACAATCACCCCATCCAAAAAAACTAAAGCGTGTAACAACTCATTACACGCTTCTTGCTGGTGCCCAGAAGGGCACCGTAAAACCCTGGCAGGGGAGGTAGGGATCGAACCTACGAATGACGGGATCAAAACCCGTTGCCTTACCACTTGGCGACTCCCCTATTACTTAACGCTGCGCTACTTCGTTCCATCCACACAATCATAAAGCGGATGTTTATCCAAACCTGCAGCCACAAAACCACGCATGTCCTGCGGCATTTTCGCCAGCACATCCTGTGCTGTTTCGGCCGTTTCAAACGCAGCAAAAACACACGCGCCGGATCCACTCATTCGTGCAACGCCATACTGACCCAACCAATCCAGATGCTGCGCCACTTCCGGATAATCACGACAAACAACAGCTTGCAGGTCGTTCCGCATGCCAGATATTCTGGCTTCCGAAAAGTCGGCTATTTTGATGATTTCGCTGTCTCTTGTCAAATCCGGATGCACAAATACCGCCCGAGTCGAAACACTGACTGCGGGGATCAGCACCACATACCAAACCGGCGCCAGCGCCACCGCATGCAGCACGTCGCCGACGCCCTCGGCCAATGCGGTCTGGCCAAATACAAAAAATGGCACATCCGCTCCCAGTTTTATTGCTAATTCCTGCAGGCGTCTGCGCGATAAACCCAGCCTCCATAAACGGTTCAATCCCAATAACACACTGGCTGCATCCGAACTGCCGCCCCCTAAACCACCACCCATGGGCAGACACTTTTCCAGCCGGATATCCACGCCTAGCGCACTGCCTGTCGCTGCTTTCAACAGTTGCGCTGCGCGAATGCACAGGTCGTCAGCCTCTGACACCCCTGCCAGCGCTTGCTGGCGAACGATGCGCCCGTCTTCACGCACGTCCAGATGCAGCGTATCGCCGTAATCAATCATGCGAAACAGCGTCTGCAACAAATGGTAGCCATCCGCACGCCGACCTATTACATGCAGGAACAGATTGAGTTTTGCCGGTGCAGGGCATACCAGCGTCTTCATTGCGGCGCGGCTTTCAATATCCATTGATCCATCACCAGACGGATTTCCAGGCCGTCACGCTGCAAGGTCATTTTGCGTGGCAAGCCTTGCCCATCGACCGTTTGCCAAGCGCTGTAATTCACCCGCCACCCATCCTGCATGAGCTGCGTAGGGTATTGTTGCGCATTGCGGTCGGCGTGATATGGCAGCGAGGGTACGGGTTGCCCAACCACCCAGTAACTCAGGCCGGAGAGCGGCAAACGCCATCCCAGCATGTCCTGAGTAAGTATTTCCGCATTCGCGGCGCGATGAACTTTATGCGCCTGATCAATCAGAGTCACGCCATCGGCATCACGGGTAATCTGGGTAACTGTCTGGCCCAGCGGTGAGAGTATAGTAATGTTGTCCCGATCCGGACGATGTTGCCAACGCAGACTACCCGAGGATGACTGATCCTTGTATTTCACCGCAATCCTGCCGGAGAGCTCGAATACAGGAGGCGCCTGGCTTGCCACCGGCGCCGCAGCTTCTGGTGGTAGTGTGGCGCAACCAGCCAGGCCGAATATAAAAAAAATGCTGGCGGGCGTGCGCCAGCATTGCCTGATAGAACGCATGTTCAAGGTTTCTTGTATTTTTGCATCACATCCAGCAGCGCCTGATTTTGCGGGCTACTGTCCAGCGCTGTTTGCCATAGCTTGCGCGCCTCATCCCGGTTGCCTTTGGCCCATAGCACTTCGCCCAGATGCGCCGCTATTTCCGGGTCCTTGCGTTGCGCAAATGCGCGCTGCAGATAGTCCAGCGACTTGTCCAGATTACCCTGACGGTACTGCGCCCAGCCCATGCTATCGAGGATGAATGCATCGTTTGGCGCCAGTTTCAAGGCATGCTCCAGCAGCTTCACTGCCTCATCAAGCCGGTTTGTGCGATCTGCCAATGTATAACCCAGGGCATTGTAGGCCTGCGCATAGTCAGGCTTGATCTGAATCAGATGACGCAGGTCTTTTTCCAGCACATCAAGCTTATTGACACGTTCGGCCGCCATTGCATGGTCATACAATAGTTCCGGCGAATCCGGCCGGGTTGCCAACGCCTTGCCAAGCAACTCGTATACACCCTTGTAATCCTTGGTTTCTCGCAGCAATTGTGCGTCTGCTTCGATCAGCTGTATTTTGTCAGCCTCGCCATCCACCTTCAGGTTATGCAGATAGGCGCGGGCTTCGGTCATTTTTCCTTGTTTCGCCAGCAAACCAGCGTAATGGATTTGTGCCGAAACATAATGCGCGCCCGGTGCGACCGATTGGTACCATTTGGCAGCCTGGTCATATTGCTTGCGTATCTCGGCTATCTGGCCCAGATAAATTTGGGCTGCGCCTACATCTGCCTGGTTCGATTTCAGCATGTTTTTGAACACACTCTCGGCGCTATCAAGGTCATTCAACTGCAATGACAGTAGTCCAATCGCCATGCCAAGTTCAGGATTGCCCGGCACCTCTTTTTCCAGCCGCTGAAACTCGTCCCGAGCCGCCGCATACTGATTCTGTCCAACCAGTAGCCGTGCATAAACCAGGCGCACCTCCTTGGCTTCAGGGTATTGCTTGAGAAAGTTTTGCAAAAATGCAGTGCCGTCCGCCTTGTTCGTGCGGTTAACCAGCTGAAACTGGAACAGTGCAGCCAGTTCCCAACCCGGCTTGAGCTTGGCCGCCGTTTCAATCTCGCTCATAGCCACATCGTAATGACTCGCGTTGGCTGCTGCCTGGGCAATCGCAAAATGCGCTTCTGGCATATCCGGGTAAGGCGCGGCTAAGCTTTTGACCAGCTCCAAGGCTGCCTGCTTGTCTTTCTGGTGCGACAGCAAGGAACCAAGGTGCATGAAACCGGTACCTGCATTGTCTCCTTCTGCGGAAATCAGCTTCTCCAGATGCGGACGGGCCTCATTAAGCTTGCCATCGTTCACCAGCAATGCCGCCAGGGATTTTTGCGCATTCAATGAATCGGGTTGCGTGTCCAGCCAGATATTGGCCGCCGCCTGCGCAGCAGCCGCACGATGCGCGAACATCGCCACTTCAGTCGCCCGCTGGGCAATCCGCGGGTCGCGCGTAGTCTTGGCAAGATCCAGATAGGCTTCGCTGGCCACCCCGTAATCGCCGCGTTGACCGGCGATTTCCGCCACCAGAAACTCGTACAGCAGCTGGCTGGTCAACTCCACCTTGGGAAGCGTCATTGCCGCTGTAGACTTGGCTGCCTTAACCGCCTTGGCGGGCACAGCTTGCTCAGCATAAGCAGGAAATTGGATGCCAAACGCCAAGCACAGGCCCGCGGCAGCAAGATAAAACGGTATCGGACGCATGATCGCTCCAGGTTAAGTTATATTTTTAGAGATTGTAGTTGAAATTAAGTTGCATATTGGCTGCCCGCTCAAAAACGATGATAGGACTGGCCTTGCTGATGCAACATCGCGCGCGCGGTAGCAAAATCGGGATATAGCCGGGCCACTTCCCGCCAAAATGCCGGAGAGTGGTCAAGATGCGCGAGGTGCGCCAGTTCGTGCGCCAGCACATAATCAATTTGAGCATCTGGCGCTTGGATCAGACGCCAGTTGAGCCGTACTACCCCGGCACGCGTACAACTTCCCCAGCGGGTCTGTGCGTTGCTGATGAGAAAATCAGCAGGCACACGACGCAACAAAGGTAAAAAGGTCTGCAAGCGCGCCTGAAAATAAACCAGAGCGGCACTCCGGTACCAGTTCAACACCGCCTCTTGCACCGTGCTACCCGGCTTGATCGGCAGCCAGAGCCGCTGGTCTTGCATCTTGCCCAAACCATCAGGGGCCAGGCTGCATAAGCGCAATTGACTCCCCCGATAGGGGAGCAGCATCCCTTCATGCCAGTTGATTACCGGTGCCGGCACGGACTTGGCTGCGTCGAGATGGACACGTAGCCAATCGGCCTTGTACAGGATGAAACGCTCCACTTCGGTGAGCGGCAGACGCCAGGGCGCATTGACCGACAGGCCACTGCCTTTGATAGTCAGCGCCAGCGTGCGGCGCGCATTGCTGCGTTTCAAGATATAGTCAAGCCGTGCGCCATTCAGGCTGACACTACGTGTTTCGCAGCTACGGCGCAGTTCAGGCATAGCCTTGCAGTTGCTGCATTTCGGCTTCTATCCAGGTTTTCACCTGCTCATTGAGGGCATCCGGCTTCATGCCGGTTGCATCGATGACAGGCCCGATACTCAATGTAATCAGGCCGGGGCGCTTGAGAAAGGAATTTTTCGGCCAGAATTCGCCGGCATTGTGGGCCACAGGCACTACCAAAGCATTTACATGGCTGGCCAACCATGACCCGCCGATGCCATAACGGCCGATTTCACCTGGTGCCATGCGTGTGCCTTCCGGAAATATCATGACGCCGAAACCTTCAGCCAACCGCACACGCCCCTGTTCCACAATTTGTTTGAGTGCGGCACGCCCTTCAGCACGGTTAATGGCAATGGGTGACAACATCGCCATGCCCCAGCCGAAAAACGGCACCCACAGCAGTTCGCGTTTGATCACTATCGCCATCGGCGGCAGCAATACCGGCAGCGCGATGGTCTCCCAGGCGGATTGGTGTTTGGCCATCACTACCGCAGGCGTCCCGGGCAGATTTTCCAGGCCGATTACACGATAACGGATGCCGCAGATCACTGCGGCCAGCCACACCACGATCCGGTTCCACAACGTAATGGTGCGGTAGCGGATGCGCGCGGAAAATGGAAATGTAAACAGCGCAATGACAGAAAATATTACTGTTAGCACAGTTTGTAACACAGCAAAGAGCGCCGAACGCAGTACGATCATTGTGCAAGCAAGTGAGTAACCACTTCGGCCAGATCAGCAAAAACGACGGTGCCTTCAGGCAGGTTTCCGGCGTTAAATGTAGCCGCGCCTTTGCCGGTCTTGACCAGTATCGGGGCGGCACCGACGGCTGCCGCGGCTTGCAGATCACGCAAACTGTCTCCTACGGCCGGGATGGTCGACAATTGCACATTAAACCGCGCCGCCATATCCAGGAACATGCCCGGCAATGGTTTACGACACGCGCATTTTGAATCAGCGGCATGCGGGCAATAAAACAGCGCATCGATCCGCCCACCCGCTTGCGACAACTCCTTATGCATCTTGATATGGATGGCATTGAGCATGGCCATATCAAATAGCCCGCGCCCTATCCCCGATTGATTGGTTGCCACGGCAACCCGATAACCTGCCTGATTGAGGCGAGCTATCGCCTCCAGGCTACCTGGAATGGGCTTCCATTCGTCCGGCGACTTGATGAATTGATCGGAATCCACGTTAATGACGCCGTCTCGGTCGAGAATAATGAGCTTCATGACATGAGTTTAAGCGGCGAGCCGGGAAATGTCAGCTACCCGGTTCATGGTCTGGTGCAACTGGTTCAGCAGCGCCAGCCGATTCGCCTTGAGGGCGGGATCGTCGGCGTTGACCATCACACTATCGAAGAAAGCGTCGACCGGTATTTTTAGTGCAGCCAGCGCTTGCAATGAGGGGGTGTAATCCCCAGCCTCAAACGCCGCATCAGCCTTAGGTTTGATTTGCGCCAGCGACTCAAACAGCACAGTTTCTGCAGGCTCTTTGAATAGCGCTGTATTGACCTCAACCGGCACTTCGCCCTCCACTTTCTTGAGGATATTACCCACGCGTTTGTTAGCGGCGGCCAGGCTTGCTGCCTCAGGCAACGCAGCAAACGCATGCACGGCAGCCAGACGCTTTGTAACATCGCCCAGGTTTTGCGGACGTAGTGCCAACACCGCATCTATCTCCTGCGGGCTATAGCCTTGTTCACGCAACAAACCAGCTAGGCGATCGTAGATAAAGTCCATGACCAGCCTCTTGGTGTTCGGGCCAAGTTGGTGCTCTGAGTAACCTGTTGCCGAGTTTTTGCCTTTCACCTCCTCATGTATACGTTCAGACCAGAACTCTTGAATCTCCTTTTTTTCAAAAACCTGAACGGCGGTGCTGATTAAATCATCCAACTGGAGTGGCAGTTCCCGTTCCACCAGCATACGGATCACGCCCAGTGCATGACGGCGCAACGCGAAAGGGTCTTTATCTCCCGTCGGTATCTCCCCGATGCCGAACATGCCCACCAGCGTTTCCAATTTGTCGGCCAGCGCAACGCACACGCCCACTTGATTGCGTGGCAGTTCATCGCCCGCAAAGCGGGGCTTGTAGTGATCCTCGATGGCAAAAGCGATGTCGTCGGCCAGCCCATCGTGCTGCGCGTAATAACGGCCCATGATGCCTTGCAACTCTGGAAACTCTCCCACCATGTCGGTGAGAAGGTCGGCTTTGGCCAGTTGCGCGGCTGGGTCGACCATTAGCGATGGATCACGTAACTGATGCGTGATGTTGCGGGCAATTGACCGCACCCGCTCGACCCGTTCGCCCTGGGTACCCAGCTTGTTGTGGTAAACAACTTTAGCCAGCCCCGCCACGCGCGAATCCAGCGTCTTCTTGCGATCCTGGTCGAAGAAGAACTTGGCATCGGCTAGGCGCGGACGCACTACACGCTCGTTGCCGCCGATGACGGCGCTAATATCGGCTGGACTGATGTTGGAGACGATAAGGAATTTATTGGTGAGCTTGCCTGCCGCATCCAGTAATGGAAAATATTTCTGGTTCGCCTTCATGGTCAAAATCAGGCATTCCTGCGGCACATCAAGGAAAGCCTGGTCGAATTTCCCGAGCAAGACATTCGGGCGCTCAACCAACGCAGTTACCTCATCCAGAAGCGCGTCGTCTTCAATGGGTTTCAAGCCATGCTGCGCGGTCAGGGCGTCGAACTGGCGCACTATTTCAGCCCGGCGCTCGGCAAAACTGGCAATTACAGCGCCTTCGTTTAGCAGTTGTTCCGCATAACTGTCTGCATCCCGGATGACCACCGGATTGGCACTGGCTTCGAAGCGGTGGCCTTGGGTTTCGCGTCCGGCGCTCAACCCCAACACGCTAACCGGCACAACATCCGCGCCATGCAGCGCCACCAACCCGTGAACTGGTCGCACGAAGCTGACGCTGGTCCAGCCATCAGCCAGCTGGTAGCTCATTAGCTTGGGAATCGGCAGCTTTGCCATGGCCGTTTCCAGCGCGGCCTGCACGCCATCCACGAGCACGGTACCGGGGGCAATACTGTCGTAGAACAAAGCTTCGTTTTTGCCGTCAGCCGCACGTCTGAGTTGCGGCACCACCGAGGCAGCAACCCCCAATGCGGATAAACGCTTGATTAGGGCGGGCGTCGCATTCCCTGCCGCGTCCAGCCCTACGCTCACCGGCATCAGCTTGTGCGAAACGGGTTTGTCCGGCGCGCGGGCAACCACTTCCGATACCCGCACAGCCAATCGACGCGGTGTTGCGAAAATGGTAACGGCTGCATTTGCGGCAGCCAATCCTTGCGATTTAAGACTGTCCGCCAGAAGCGTGGCAAAAGCTTCACCCAGTTTTTTCAGCGACTTGGGCGGCAATTCCTCTACGAATAATTCAATCAGTAAATGTTGTGCGTTCATGCCGCTGCCACTTTCTTTTCCATTTGTGCCAGGGTTTCATCCGCCCATGCACGCGGCGCCATAGGAAAACCCAGGCGCGCGCGGCTATCCAGATAGTTTTTTGCTACGCTGCGCGCAAGGTTACGGATGCGGCCAATATAAGCAGCGCGTTCGGTCACTGAAATCGCGCCGCGCGCGTCCAGCAGGTTGAACGTATGCGCGGCTTTCAGCACTTGTTCGTATGCTGGCAGCGACAATTGCGCTTCCATGAGTTCCTGCGCTTTTTGCTCGTGGCTGCCAAATGCGGTCAGCAGAAATTCCACATCGCTGTGCTCGAAGTTATAGGTGGACTGCTCGACTTCGTTCTGATGATATACATCGCGATAACTGAGCCCCCCGGTCCAGGTCAGGTCGTACACGCTTTCCACGCCTTGCAGATACATGGCGAGACGTTCCAGACCATAAGTGATCTCGCCGGTGATGGGCTTGCAGTCGATGCCGCCGACCTGCTGAAAATACGTGAACTGCGTCACTTCCATGCCGTTCAGCCATACCTCCCAGCCCAGGCCCCAGGCACCCAATGTAGGATTTTCCCAGTCGTCCTCGACAAAGCGTACGTCGTTCTGCTTCAGGTCGAAGCCCAGCGCTTCCAGCGAACCCAGATACAACTCCAGAATATTTTCGGGTGCGGGTTTGAGTACCACCTGAAATTGATAGTAGTGCTGCAAGCGGTTGGGATTTTCGCCATAGCGACCATCTTTGGGACGACGCGATGGCTGGACATAGGCCGCTTTCCATGGCTCGGGACCGAGTGCGCGCAGAAATGTCGCCGTGTGACTGGTGCCCGCACCCACCTCCATATCGTAAGCCTGCAACAACGCGCAGCCCTGTTTGGCCCAGTATTGCTGCAACGTGAGAATGATTTCCTGAAAAGTCAGCATGGGGCGTGCATTTTTTATTAAAAGCGGGATTTTACTTCGTTTGCGTCCAAATTGCGCTGACGATGGTATGGCAAGCTGACGAAAACACGACAGGATTGTCTACAGTTCCGCGCAATCCATCCCTGCTCAGCGCCATTACAACTGCATGAACCGCCATAAACAGGACATCTCGCCAACCACCGCCCACAGGCACGGCGATTGCATTGATAGCTGTAAAGGGCTTCTACCATGACTATGCAGCTATCCGACAAAATCACTATTCAATTTGCGCCCACCCAGGCGCTGTTTGAATTTTTCAAGGCCAAGACCAACCGCACCCGGATGGTGTGTGTCAGTTTATTGTTTCTGGAAGTAAAAATACTCAAGCAGCGTCCCTGGTAGGGCGACGTACCCTCTCTGCCACAAAGCATCGTGGCAGATTTTTGCCCCCGTGTTCGCACGGGGGTTTTTTTTAAGGTGTCCGATATTGAAAACGCCACACCAATAGCCATTGGTTCGATTCCACTATTTAAATATAGCGCTGTCCATATTTGATTTCGCTTGGTACCGTAGACAGGCAGCGCTTTCAGACTACAGGCGAAAAGCTGGCAAATTACTGCCCCACATTGGAAATATGGACATAAGAAATGAAAACACGATTAGACATCCATGTAACAGGAGAAAGATAAGTGACTGCTGAGCAGCTATTTTGCTACGGATGTGCCCGGCATTACCCAGCTGGTACCGACGGTGCGCGCATTGCCGATTCAAAAGGCAATGTACGCTGGTGTTGCCGTAAATGCGCAAATGCCAAGACGGAAGCAGCGCGAACCAAAGGGTGCCGTATCGGGGTTCGTAAAAAATAAAAGGCTTATTTTTCACTGAAAATTCCCAATACTTAGCAACAAACTCAATTAATATCAATAAATTACAGATATTCATCTTACAATAGCCCATGATTTTCAGAGCTGCAAAATCTCGAACTGACTTACTTTGCGCGAAGATTCTGGCAACCAGAAAAATAAAAAAAAACCGTCCCTGTCTGTTAAATTTCAGGCACTACGCAGTTAAATTGGCTTTAATTAAAAAATGGGACAGATTCAGGTCTGTGTTATCTCGATTAGAAGGGTAGGGTCATGACCGATCCAAAAGAGCTGTTGATTGCTGCAAAGATAGAGTTTTTGCAAGCATATTTGAGTGCATTTGACCAATTCCTTCCTCTCAGTATTGAAAATGCATTCAAAAAGGCAGACAACAGCCGGTCTTCATTAGAACAGAGTCATTATTTCACTGTGCATGCAGTATTGCGCGGGCGCCATGTCGAACTCAGGCAACACCTGAACGACAGTATGGATAAATTGCTTAATCGCAGCATGCAAACGGCTTACAGCACGTTCCGTCCGGCTTTTTCGCAGCCGGGTCAGGAAAATACACTGTCTCTGGTAGAAACCTCTGTATTTGAAGGTGAATTGCAGCTGGTCAAATATACCGACCGTTTTCGCAATGAAGCCGCAGAACAGCTGCGCGACCTGAATATCCGGGTTGCCTTGTTGTTCGGCCAGGATGACATCAAGGAACGGGAAGGCCCGTTTCGGCCTTATCTCGTTTCACGATCGCTTGCCGATGCGGCTGAAAATATGGGCTTGCCAAATGAGTTAACACACGTGCTGACGCAGTTATTGGCCACCGGGATGGAAGGTTCTATCGATGGCATTTATGCCAGTGTGAATGCGTTCCTGGCACAAAACGGCATTGCGGCCGAACTGCCGCTTCGAATCAAGAAATCACCCAGCGAAACCAGGCGAGTCAACCTGGCGGATCACGAAATAATTCTGGATGATGGTACAGAAGCAGCATCATCGTCTGCTGGCTACCATGGAAGCTCCCCTTCGGGTATGGATCAGGCAGCCCGTAGAAATGTATCCGTTCCTCCATCAGCGCAGCGCGTGGAACAGTTTCCACAAACCATCAAAAGCATGGCAAACGCCGCATCAAACCAGCATGCAACACAACAAGCATTCCAAAAACCTGGCGCCGACATTTCCAACACCAACAACATTGGCGATGGAGGAAATCCATCCACGGGGACAAATCAACCCGCCAGTCAGGGGATTTCGGCGGGCACGCATGAACAAAAAGTTGATCAGCTGTTAAGCATGGTAAAGCGCTATAGCGATAAGGCGTCCGGGCTTAGCAACGCACCTGGATCGAACGCTGAGACCCCGCAGATGGGTAGCACGGAGACGACAAAGCAGGCACACGCCAACGATCCCGCGGCAACCGGTTGGTTAAGCGGCGCCCAGAAAGTAGGCCAGGTACTACGCAAGTTTTTGGGTAATCACGAGACACCCGCAAGCACATCAAATGCATCCAAATCCTATACACCCCCTACGGCCCCCCGAGTACTAACGGTTCAGCTGGCGCAATCAATAGACACACTTCTGCAAGAACAAACCCCCGCTACAGCCGACATGCTGGGCAGTAACGGCGAGGTGCGCAACCTGATTCTGGAGCAACGCGCCAAGCTTGGTGAACAGACTCAGGAAATCGATGAGCAAATGACCATTGATGTGGTCGCCATGCTGTTCGAGTTCATTTTACGTGACAACCAGGTACCGTCAGAAGTACGCGCACAGCTGGGCAGATTACAGTTTCTGGTGTTGAAGCTGGCGCTACGCGACCCTTCTTTACTGACTCAAAAAGGCCATCCAGTCCGGGTACTGATCAACCGTATAGGCACCATTTCCGTTGGGTTAAAGCAATTAGACCCGGACAGCGTCAGGATGAGCGCGGAAATCTGTCTGATCGTGGAAACGCTGTTGAACGAGGCAGTGGATAACCTGGACACGTTTGCCTCCTTGTTCGCTAAATTGCTGGATGATTTTGATGCGTTTGTGGCAGCAGAACTGCGCAGCAAAGATGAAAAATTGAATCGCGCAGTTGAAGCAATTGAGAATGTGCAAAGCCGGACGTTACGATTTACCCACATCTGGGCACAAATGGCGGAAACATTGGCGGGCCTTACGCTCGACACCTATCTGCACAATTTCCTGTCGAACACATGGGTACTGGTAATCGAGCGTGCCGAAAGCACGAATGCGATGCACACGGAACGATTTCGATCACTGGTCCCCGATCTGGTGTGGAGCATCATACCCAAGGTGGATGAGTTTGACCGTCAGGAAATGTCGGTAATATTGCCCATCATGATTCGTAACCTGCGCGAAGGGCTGGCGCTGATTGCCTGGCCGGAAAAGCAAGAGAAAGAATTGTTTGACTGGTTATTTGATGCGCATACGCGCGCATTGCGTTCAATCAACAAGTCTTTTCAAATACCGTCCCTGCCCGTGATGCACAAATCCTTCGAGCACCTGGTTAAAAATGTGCCTGTTGAGCAGTTGCCGACAACGGAAAACGTGCAACGTGCCGCTGAGGTCGCCTTGTTGGATGGGATCATCAAGCAGCTGGATGCGGATATTTTATCGTTTGATTCTGATTTCGACCAGGCAGAAGAGCCCGCTGACGCTACCAATGCAACAGCCAACACCGACAGCATCGACCCCGCTACACACGAAGCGCAAACTCAATTTGACGATAGCATTACCGAACGTCTTCATAGTGGCATTTTCATCGAGATAAAATTAAGCAAAACACCGAGCCGCGCCCGTTTAAGCTGGGTGAGTGCAGATGCATCCAACTTGATATTAAGCCTGGATGAACAAAGTTCGCCGATCCTGATGCGTCTGAATGTATTCCGGCGACTGGTGAAAAATCAGCGTGTACGATTCATTGAGGATCAGCCACTTTTCGAGCGGGCGGTACAATCGCTGCTGGATTCTGCAGAACAAATGGATCAGGTTGAAAGTGCTGATGAAACAATAAAGCAAAGGCTTGAATTTGAACGCGCGTAGAACAGCGCGCTATGGCACGGCAATGGAAGATACAGTCGGGATATGCACTTCAGCACTCAAGCCTCCACCTGTGCGCGGCAATAACAGGACTTGCCAATGATTGGCTTGTGCAAGCTGCTGCGCGATAGCCAAACCCAAGCCACTACCACCGGTTGCTTTGTTACGTGAAGTTTCCAGGCGGTAGAACGGACGAAATACTGCCTCGATCTGATCTGGCGGAATGCCCGGACCACGATCCATAATTCTAATCAGCGCCTCTCTGGCTGTGCATACACATTCCAGCGTAACCGGTTTATTGTCACCATAACGTAGCGCGTTCTCAATCAGGTTCGATAACACCCGACGCAAGGAATTGGGGCCTGCTGTAGCGATACAGGTATGTGATGCGCTCCATTCCACCTTTCCTCCGCTACGGCGGGCATCTTCGGCCAGTTCGTCCAGCAATGCACGGAGATCAAGCTTTTGTACTGACTCTGCCTGCAAGCCCCGCGACAGTTCAAGAAAGCTGCCAATCAGGCGGTTCATTTCTTCCAGGTCGTGCTCAATTTGCCCGATCAAGCGTGCATCAGCATCTTGCGGCAACATGGCCAGAGCCAGCCGCATGCGTGCGATAGGCGTACGCAAATCATGTGATATGCCGGCCAGCAGAGTCGTGCGATTGGCCAGCAAAGCCTGGACTTCATTGGCCATGAGGTTGAAGGCTCGGGTCAGCGAAGCCAGCTCCGTAGCACCCGATTCCGGCAGCGGCTGCGGCATTTGTCCTTGCCCCACTTCGCCTGCCGCCGCACCCAGCCGCACCAGCGTACGACTGATGCGCCGCACCATGACCATGGCAGTCAGCCAGGTCAACAAGGCGCCCAGACTCACCAGGCCAACAGCAGCCAGGGGCGATTGCACGCCATAGCGGTCACGCTCGAATCCAATACGGATAAGGTGTCCGCCCATACGCATTTCCGCCCAGACCCAACCATTTTCACCCGCTTTTAGCAAAATATCCTGCCCGGTGCGCCGGGTAAGCGATTGTTCGATATAGTGACTATTCAGAAAACTGTCGGCCCGCTCTTCCAGCGGCGCATCCACGCGCTTGATGAGCAAGTGATGATGCACAGCGAGCTCCCGCTCAAAATAAGGCCGTGTTTCCGGCGGCAATTCCACCCAGGTCTGAACCGACAACACCATCAATCCCGCCAGATCGTCGGCCGAACGTAGCGCCATTGGCTTCAGGATTGTAAGTGCCACCACTGCCAGCGCGGCAATCTGAAACACCAGAAATGCCAGCCCGAGAATCGTCGCAGTGCGTCCGAACAGCGAAGCCGGCAACAGCCTCATGCAGCGGCGCCTTTGGGCGCAAACAGATAACCTTGTCCCCAAACCGTACGGATGAATACCGGATTGCCCGGATCGGGTTCAATTTTGCGCCGCAGACGGGTAACGCGTACATCGATGCTGCGATCAAATGGATCACGCTCGTAGCCTTTGATCATATCCATCAGGCTGTCACGAGTGAGGACACGATTGGGATGTTCGACAAAGATACGCAGAATGGCGAATTCGGCGGTGGTGATCGGTATTTCTTCGCTGTCACGCAACAGTCGCTGGGCATCCATGTCCAGACTGAATGGGCCGAAGCTGGCAATACTGTTGATGGCTGCTTCTGCGGTAGCAGTCCCCTGCTTGCGGCGCAACACAGCACGTATACGCGCCAGCAATTCGCGCGGATTGAAGGGTTTGGGCATGTAATCGTCTGCACCCACTTCCAGCCCGACTATACGATCAATATCCTCGCCTCGCGCTGACAGCATAATGATCGGTAGTGCCGTGCTGGCACGCAGCCTGCGCGCAATCGACAGGCCGTCTTCGCCAGGCAACATCAAATCCAGGATCACCAGATGCGGCTCTATCCGGCTCAGTGCCTCATCCATTTCCCTGCCATCTGCTACACAGGTTACTGTATAGCCCTGACTGACAAGGTATTGTTCCAGCAACGTGCGCAGGCCGGCGTCGTCATCCACGACCAGAATGTGTTCTTGGTTATTTTCCATGTCGCCAATATACAGCCGTCACGAGTGATTTAGCTACCCGGTTACACACTGTTACAGTTTTATGCCGATTGGAAATGTTTTTGCAAGCTCTATCGTCCATAGTGCAACTGTGGATTCGGAAACACCATTACGCGCAAAGGAGCCAACCATGAAAATACGTAACCTTATTCCCATTGTTTTTTTTGGTATTTTTCTCGGCAGTGTTGCGCCCGTATTTGCCGAACCTGCTTTTAACATCATACCCGCCATGAATAACGTCATGCCGCTTCTGCTGGCAAGCCGCGATGACGGCAATGATGCGCGTGACAACGGCCGTGATCGTGCCGAACAACGGGGCGACGGAGGTAATCGCAGACAGCAGAATGAAGTGCGGCGTGATGATCGTCCGGGCCGTTTTGGCTACGGCTTCGAACGCCGCCAGGAGCGCGGCCAGCAAACCGGGAACGATGGCCGTGGGCGTCAGTAGCGCCGCGTTTGGCCGATCCATGTCACACCAGCATATGAGGAGAACCGTCATGCATTCCCAAAAAACCATCGTATCTGCCCTGTTACTGACAGCGACTGCCAGCATTGCGCAGGCTGATCCGGGTATGAACTTTACCGATCGCGCTCAAGTGGTCTCCTCGACTCCCGTCTATCAACAGATAAACGAGCCGCATCGCGAGTGCTGGACCGAAACTGTCGGGGGTGAATACCGCAATGAAAACCGCTCGTATGGGGGGGCCATTGTCGGGGGCTTGATAGGTGGTTTGCTCGGCAATACCGTAGGCAAGGGTAATGGGCGTACGGCAGCGACAGCAGTGGGCGCGGTCACCGGCGCTATGGTGGGTGACAATATCAGCAACCGCGACAACTATGGCTACCAGCCACGTCAGGTTGAGCGCTGCCGGGTACAGGACAATTACCGCCAGGTAGTATCAGGCTACAACGTGGTGTACCGTTATCGTGGCCGCGACTTTACCACGACGCTGCCTTACGATCCGGGTAATACACTTGATCTCAATGTCAGTGCAACCGTGGCGCAGAATCAGGGCAATTACTGATAATCACAACGGTACCGCAATCACATTTAACCGCAACCAGGATCACGGTACATCGTCGTCCTGCATCACACCCAGCGCATGACGTATTGCCAGCAGACGCGCAGCACGAATGCGCTCGCCGACATCGCTGGTTGCACCGTTATGCGCTATCGCGCCCGCATCCACACTTTGCGCCGCTGTCAAAGCGTTACGCAGGTGATCCGCCGCCGGGTAGTCGCAGGTTTCAAAACCTGGCCGGCCGCGTGCGTCACATTCGCAGGCCTGCAGAAATTGCGCAAAGCGCTCCGGCCGACGCATGGCATCTGTCGCTTCCAGCATGTTGAGAATGGTGATGGGTCGCAGCTGCTGCGCCCGGTGAACATCACCATGATAACGGGCGGTCATCAGCGCCAGATCACGGCACTCGTTAGGTACCCGGATACGTTGACAGAGTGCTTTGACCAACCCGACGCTGCGCGCTTCATGGCCATGATGACGTGGCCATTCCGCGGACGGCGTGGTGCCCTTGCCCAGGTCATGGGTAAGCGCGGCGAAGCGCACCGGCAAGGTGTAGTTTTGGGCGGCCGAGTAATCCACCACCAGCATCACGTGGATGCCTGTATCAATTTCTGGATGGTATTGCGGTGGTTGCGGCACACCGAACAACCGATCGACTTCGGGCATGATCCGCGCCAGGGCGCCGCAGGCACGCAGCGTCTCGAACATGCGTGAGGGCTGCGCTTCCATCAGGCCACGCGCCAGTTCCTGCCAGACACGTTCCGCTACCAGATGATCGACTTCACCGCTGCTAACTATTTCGCGCATCAAAGCCAGCGTTTCCGGCGCAATGGAAAAATCGGTAAAACGTGCCATGAAACGCGCCACACGCAAAACCCTGACCGGATCCTCAATGAACGCAGCACTGACATGGCGGAACACGCGCGCCTCAATGTCACGGCAACCACCATAAGGATCAATCAGCTCACCGGTCTCGGCTTTGGCGATCGCATTGATAGTCAGGTCGCGGCGGGCAAGATCCTGCTCCAGCGTGACTTCCGGAGCGGCGCTCACTTCAAACCCCTTATAGCCCCGCGTGGTCTTGCGCTCGGTACGGGCAAGCGCATATTCATCATGCGTAACCGGGTGTAAAAATACCGGGAAATCACGTCCTACCGGTTGGTAACCCAGTTTCGACATGGCTTCGGGGGTACTGCCCACCACCACATAATCGCGATCTTTAACGGGCAGACCGAGCAATTCGTCTCGCACTGCGCCGCCGACCGCATATATCTGCATGTCAGTAATCAGCGACCGGCACGATTGCGGAATGCCTGATAGCGCCCGCGCGGATGACTGTCACGAAGATACTCGGGGGCAACGGATTCAAGTGCCGCCGGCTTGTAGCCCGCAGGTGCCGGAAATTCACCGCTGCAGATATTATCCACTTGCATGGCGAAGTAATTGTCGCGCGTCATGACTTTTTTACCCGGCTTGAATTCCATCGCCCAGGCCTGCCAATAGGACAGCATGTCACACAGCGCAAGGATGCGTGGATGCACGCCAACGGTCTGGCCAGCCAATTCCACCAACTCCTCCAAAGTGTAGACCCTGGGCCCACACAGGTCATAAGTCTGCCCGAAGCTGGCAGTGTCATCCATGGCTTGTACAAACGCTCGCGCCACATCCTCCACCCACACCGGCTGGAATTTTGCGTGCGCACTGCCCAACGGAATAAACGGGAATGCCTGCGCCAACCTGGCAAACAGGGTGAGGAAGCTGTCACCCCGGCCAAAAATCACCGAAGGTCTGAAAATTGTGGTGTACAACCTGGCACCGCGCACAAATTTCGGGCCGTCCAGATACCAGCGTTCATTATCGGAATGCGGCATACCGGCCTCGCGTACGAGTGCCTCACCGATTCCCTTGGAACGCTGATAGGCGCTGTTGGAGGTACCGGACGCACCCAATGCGCTCATCTGCAACAGACGCTGGATACCATTTTCTGTGCAGGCATGGACTACCTTGCGCGGCAATTCGACATGCAGCTGCTGAAAATCACCGCGCCGTGCACCAGGTTTATCGGTGCGCCCGAGGCGAATTTCATGCAGGATCCCGACCAGATTGATGACAGCATCCATGCCCTGAAAATGGTGCTTGAGTTGTGCCGGGTCGTGGATATCGGCATCAACCACCTCCACAGTAGGCAACACAATCAGATCTTTGGCTCGCTCACGGTTACGAGTAAGAACGCGTACTTTGCGGCCTTGCGCAGCCAGCATACGCACGATGTTGGCCCCTACAAATCCATTGCCACCCAATACACAAATATTATTGAATTTCATTGCCTGATCCTGAAGAGAAGCTTACAAAACCGTGGATTTTAACCTAAAATCCGCGCCCGCTGCGGGGTGGGTCAATTGTCGCAAGATGGCGCATTTTCATCGGTTCCTCCACACAGCGGGGGTGCCGCCACTCCTGTGATGCTGCCTAGCCGCTCCTTGAGTGACTTTCCAGGCTGGCCGAAACTGCGTGCGTAATAGATTGCATTGGCCATGACTTTCTTGACGTAATCACGCGTTTCGCTAAAAGGAATGCTCTCTGCATAAATTGCCCCTTCTAGCGTCTGTTCCCCACGCCAGCGCCGGGCTCTCCCCGGCCCTGCGTTGTAACCTGCAGTAGCCAGCACAATCGATCCATCCAGCTTTTGCTGTATGGTTTTCAGATAGTACATACCAAACTGCATATTGGTATCCAGCTCATGGATGCTACTTGCCTTGAAATGACTGATTCCCAGTTTGTTGGCAATCCAGCGCGCTGTTGCCGGCATGATCTGCATCAGCCCTGCGGCCCCCACGCCGGATTTGGCCTGCGATACAAAACGACTCTCCTGACGCATCAGACCGTATACCCAGGCTTCGTCCAGACCGTATTCCTTGGCGTATTTGTGAGCGACGTCACGATAAGGCGCCAAAAAACGCAGATCAAAGTCATGCAACTGCTTGGTCCGGTTGGCCGTATTGATAGCGCGGTCGTACCAATCGTTCTGACGTGCCAGTTCGGCGGCGGCGAGCAAGCGCCGGTCATCAAAATTACGCGTCGCCCAGATCCACTCCCTGTTTGCTTCGGCACTCAGATCCAGCTTGTATAAAGCGAGCGCCCTGGCAATATCCGTGACGCGCCCCATGGCGGCGACTTCATCCCCCCCCACTTTAAAGTTAATGGTCCGTTCACCCAGCGAGGTGCCCAGTTCCTCTTCTGCCAGCAAGCCGTAAAAATCATGCTCACGCGACAGCGGCGCCAACAAGGTATTCGCCTGATATAGCTTGTTGTGCACCTTGTAGGCTCGCGCCAGCCAGTAACGCCACGCCGACTCGCCTCGTTCACTGTCACTCATCTGCAGAATGGTTGCTTGCACCACATCCCAATTGCCTAGCCGTAGTGCTTCACGTACTTTCCAGGCAAGCAATTCATCATTCATGCCGTCAACGCCAGCCCGATCAAACCAGCCCAATGCCTCCGGAAGATGCTGGCGCGCCGCATACAGCCCCAGCTGCCCCCAGACATAGCGTTGATCCGACGCTGAAAAATCAGCACGGATTGCTTCCCAGGGGGAAACAGCATTGCGCGCATCCTTTCGCGCCAGCCGTTCGATGGCATAGATCGTCAATTCGCGCCCGTACCTGCTATCCAGGTCCAGAGCCGATTTACCCAGCATCCGTTCAGGGTTGCTTGCCACCGCATCGACGAGACGCGCGTTCGACTGCTGTTTGGGCAAATAGCCAAGCACCACCTTCGCCACGCTTTGATTACCGGATCCCAGCGCCAGGCGGAAGCGCTGCCAGATATCATCCGTGCTAATGAGCTGGGCTGCGACAAGATTTTCAAACAATGGCGTACACGCTTCTGGTAGATCCCTGCCGGTAAACCACAGTGCCACGCCGTCTTTCTGCGCCAGCATCTCACCCTGGGCAATGCGACCACGTATGGCATAGCACTGGAGGCCCAAATCCGATTTGACCAGCAAGGGGTACTCCGTCAGGAACGTGTTCCAATCCTGATTCTTCCCCAGTAATTGCAGCCAATCTCCTCGCAGCTTGTCCGACAGGACACTGTCAGTATTACGCGCCATGAAATCGCGTATTTCATACGGGCTGGCATCTTTCAGGCGTGACGATAACTCCCAGTATTGAACGTATGGCAGCAGGATGGAGCCTTTGAGACGCTCAACATATCCGGGGAGCAATTGGGTTTTACCGGTGCGGAAAGCCTCGCGCGCCGCCAGGAAATCTGCGTCGTCATTTGCATATCCTGATAGCGGCAACAAGCCCAGACAAATCACAAACACGGCAATGGCGGTGCGCAATTTTGTGCTCAAACGCAACAGGTATCGGAAGAAATGCTTCACAGGCCTAACCCAAAAACAAGGTATAAGCCGGATTCAGGCTTTCGTCCCAGTAGCGATAACCCAATTGATCCAGCGACGCGCGGAAGTTCACCTGTTCTGCCGACGGCACCTGTATGCCTACCAGCACGCGGCCATAATCAGCCCCGTGGTTACGATAATGGAACAGACTAATGTTCCACTGCTGACCGATACTGTTGAGAAAACGCATCAATGCACCGGGACGTTCCGGAAATTCAAACCGGTAGACGCGTTCATTTTCCACCTGTGGCGCATGACCACCGACCAGATAACGCACATGCAGCTTGGCCATTTCGTTCTCGGTCAAATCCACGGCAGTCAGGCCATTGTCTTTAAGTATGGTAACCAGTTGCGCTGCCTCGTCGCGGCTCGACACTTGTACCCCTGCAAATACATGCGCATCGCTATTATCCGAATAACGGTAATTGAATTCGGTAATGTTACGCGTGCCCAGCAACGTGCAAAACGCCTTGAAACTACCTGGCGCCTCAGGAATAGTGACTGCCAGCACGGCTTCGCGCTGTTCACCCAATTCAGCGCGTTCAGCAATGTGACGCAGCCGCTCGAAATTCATGTTTGCGCCACTGGCAATCGCAACCAGGGTTTTGTCAGTAGCCTCCTCGCGCGCGCACCACAGCTTGGCGCCAGCCACACTTAAAGCCCCTGAAGGTTCCAGGATCGAACGAGTATCCTCAAATACATCCTTGATCGCAGCACAGATCGCATCATTGTCCACACGGATGATTTCATCCACATACTGGCTGGCCAAGCGGAAAGTTTCTTCTCCCACCTGTTTCACCGCGACACCATCTGCGAATAAGCCTACCTGATTCAGCAATACCCGCTCGTGCTGTTCCAGCGAACGCGCCATCGCATCAGCGTCTTCCGGTTCCACGCCTATCACCTTTATGTCCGGCCGGAGCGCCTTGATATACACGGCTATTCCGGCTATCAGGCCACCACCGCCCACGGGCACGAATACGGCGTCAAGGTGGCCGCTATATTGGCGCAGGATTTCCATGGCAACCGTGCCCTGACCGGCAATCACATCCGGGTCATCGTAAGCATGCACATAGGTCGCTCCGCTTGCCTGAGCCAGTATCTGCGCATGTGCATAAGCTTCATCATAGGAATCACCAAACAGGACCGCTTCAGCGCCACGCGCCCTGACCGCGTTCACCTTGATTTGCGGTGTGGGTAACGGCATGACGATAGTGGCATGGCAGCCCAGTTTCTGTGCCGCCAGCGCAACGCCCTGTGCGTGGTTTCCGGCAGATGCGGTGATCACGCCGGCAGCGAGCGCCTGTTTGGATAAACCGGAAATTTTGTTATAGGCACCACGCAGTTTGAACGAGAAAACCGACTGTAAATCCTCGCGTTTCAACCATACGTTATTTCCGATGCGCGCGGATAAATTAGGTGCGCGTTCGAGCGGAGATTCGATGGCAACGTCGTAGACCCGGGAAGTGAGAATGCGGACCAGATAATCATTGAGTGCGTGTGCGGTTGACATGATGCAACTTTGGACAAGAACAGCAGTCAAGATTAGCAGGCTTTGAGGTGTTTGTGAAAAAAGCAGAATATAGCTATCCTGCAAGTTTTGTTGTAAACGAGGGTTGCATAATGACAATGACGCAGGATCAACTGAAACAGGCTGTCGCGCACGCCGCAATTGATTATGTTCCACAAGGAATTATCGGTGTGGGCACAGGCTCTACCGCCAATTTCTTTATTGATGAACTGGCCAACATTAAAGACCGTTTCGAAGCGGCTGTAGCCAGTTCCGAAGCCACCGCACAGCGGTTGAGGAATCATGGCATTCAGGTCCTCGATCTGAATAGCGTGGGAGAACTGGAAATTTATGTGGATGGTGCTGATGAAATTACGCGTCACATGCACATGATCAAGGGTGGCGGCGGTGCGCTCACGCGTGAAAAAATCGTAGCCGCGTGCAGCAAAAAATTCATTTGCATGGCAGACGCATCCAAATTGGTCGACGTATTGGGCTCGTTCCCTTTACCTGTCGAAGTGATTCCCATGGCACAAGGATACGTAGCACGCGAATTGGTCAAACTGGGTGGCCAACCCAAGCTACGTACAGGGTTCACTACCGACAATGGGAATGTGATTCTGGATGTACACAACCTGGCCATTGCGAATCCGGTTGAACTGGAAACGCAAATCAACCAGATTACGGGTGTGGTCACCAACGGTCTGTTTGCCCAACGCCCTGCCGATGTATTGCTCCTGGGCAGCATAGACGGCGTGCAAATTATGCAGGCAGACTAACTTTCGTTTTCCGGATCGGCATTCTCTGGCTCAGGTTTATCAGGCTCGGGAATGCGATAACTTTCCGTAGCCCATTGTCCCAGATCAATCAGGCGACAGCGTTCTGAACAAAAAGGACGAAACCTGCTGGACTCAGTCCATTCCACCAAAGCGCCGCAATTCGGGCAGGTAACTTTGACCGGCTTTTTCACAGATTAAAGAAAGTTAGTTCAAACTCGACATCGCTTTCGCACAACCGCGGGCGCCCCTTGCCAAGCGACATGAAGCGAATATTAAGCGCGTATTTATTGGCGCTGATTTCAGGGGCGCAAGGCAGTTCGCGGCGCAGATTGATGCGCAACATTTGTGCGCTCTTACCTGCCAGCATTTGCTGGTAAGCGCCTCCAAATGCAATGTGGTGAGTAGGTTTTCCGCTCTCCCTCAACAGCTTGAGCACGACGCTCAGGCCATCATAAATCGGCAGCATCGGGGATAGCCATTCACCGATTTCATCCTGCCTGCGCGCTACCGGCAGATGCAGCCAGTAATGATACGCAGGCAAATCGAACTCACACGCTCCCCCGGGGATATTGGTACGTTGCTTGATTGCCATCAGCCATTCGTTATCGCGCAGATGCTGGCCCAGCTTGCCGGGAATTGCATGGATATTGGCAATGCAGCTGGCAATGTCATCCAGTACCTGATTCAATCGTTGCTCTGAAATCGCGGGGTTGCTGCGCAGTAACTCCAGTCCGTGGCGCTGGCGTTCCAGTTCCTGGAGCAGATCGGATTTAAGGTCGGCGCGACTGGCTACTTCGAGAATTTCAAATAATGCCAACAAGGCGGCATGATGTTGACGGCTGTCTTCCTGAATGGCGAAATAGCGCACCTTGTCGAACATATCCTCCAGCCGCAACAGGGTGCGTACTCGCTCGCTCAGAGGATATTCGTAACAAATCACTGCGGCATCCGGAAAAAATCGAAAGAAAGAATGGAAAAACTCACGACCAGCGCGCCTCTTAACTATGTACGAGGGGGCATTACTCTCAAACACAAGTCTTTGAGGTAATTTAAAGTCGATTCTGACTGATAAAGATTGAGTTGGCAAACATTATTCAGGCAAAAGATGAGATGTAGCTCAACTTGTCGAAAGCCCAAGGTAGACCTGATGCAATGCATGTACTTGCTGCTGCAAGTCGGCCAGATTGCCATTATTGACGATGAGATCGTCTGCACTGGCCAGTCGTTCCTCGCGTGACAACTGGTGCGACATGATGGCCTGTACCTGCCCCTCACTCAGCGCTGCGCGTTGCATGGTGCGCGCCACTTGCAATTCCTCATCACAATCCACGACCAACACCCGTTTAACCGCTTCGCGATAGTTACCCGATTCAAATAACAAGGGCACAACCAGCATCACATAAGGCGCAGCTGATTGCGCCGCAGCCGACAAAGCGCGCTCCCGTATCATCGGGTGAAGGATTGCCTCCAGATGCGCTTTGGCAGCATCGTCTTCGAAAATAAGTCTGCGCATGGCCGCACGATCAAGCGCACCATCGGGCGCCATGAATTCGTCGCCAAACTCGCGCCTGATTGCAGGTATCGCCACACCGTCCGGGGCAGTCAGCGCATGTGTAATCTCATCGGTATCCACCACACCGGCACCCAGTTCGGCAAATAGGCGGCTCACGCTGGTTTTGCCGGATCCGATACCGCCGGTCAATCCCACGTACCAGGTCACGTCAAAACCCGGCCAAATAGGCCTGCAAAATCGGCTGCCCCCAAATCAGGGCAACCAGACCACCTCCCGCCAGATAGGGGCCGAAAGGGATGGGCACCGAACGCCCGCGCCGCGCGAGTATAATCAGCGCAATGCCAACCAGGGCCCCGATAAAGGATGACAGCAGGATAACCAGAGGCAGCATTTTCCAACCCAGCCAGGCGCCGATGGCCGCAAGCAATTTGAAATCGCCATAGCCCATCCCTTCTTTTCCCGTCACCAGTTTGAAAAGCCAGTAAATGCTCCATAGCACCATATAACCCATGATGGCACCGACGACCGCCTGATCGAGCGGAACGAATATATCATTGAGATTGAACAATAATCCCAGCCAGAGTAAAGGCAACGTAATGTCATCGGGCAAAAGCTGGGTGTCGAAATCAATAAAAGTCAGTGCAATTAACGCCCAAACCAACAGCAAGGCGCCTACAACAGCCCAGCCAAAACCGAAATGCCACGCTGTGAATGCTGACAAGAGCGCGGTAAACACCTCTACCAGCGGATAACGTACACTGATATGCGCGCCACAGCCTGCGCACTTGCCGCGTAACCAGGCATAACTCAGCACAGGAATGTTTTCCAACGCACCTATGGGCCGACCGCAACTAATACAGGCCGAACGCGGCACCATCAGATTGTAAGGCGCAACAACTGATGGCCCATCCCCACCCTGTAACGCAACACACTGGGCGCGCCAGTCGCGCTCCATGATTTTTGGCAGGCGGTGAATGACTACATTCAGAAAGCTGCCGATCAACAGACCGAATACACCGCAGATAATGGCAAATAGCTGTGGATCAGCGCTCAATAACACAGTAAAAGACGAAAACAAGGCCATCGGCTCCTGAAATGGTGAAGCCTGGAATTACCCGACCACACTGCCCATTTTGAAAATAGGTAAGTACATGGCGATTACCATGCCTCCAATTAGTGTACCCAATACAACCATAATGATCGGTTCCATCAAACTGGAGAGTGCCTCTACCGCATCGTCCACCTCGCGCTCAAAGAAGTCCGCCACCTTATCCAGCATTGAATCAAGTGCGCCGGATTCTTCCCCGATAGAAACCATCTGCTGCACCATATTGGGGAATATACCGCTATTTTGCATCGCCACGGTCAGGCTGGTACCAGTACTCACTTCGGTTTTTATTTTTTGAGTTGCCTCGTAAAATACCTGGTTACCAGCGGCCCCGGCAACAGAAGTTAGTGCTTCTACCAATGGCACACCCGCTGCAAACATGGTGGACAAAGTACGCGTCCAGCGCGCTATAGCTGCTTTCTCAATCAACGGACCGAAAATAGGCAGTTTGAGCATCGCTCGATCCATGATCGCCTGCATTTTTCTGGAGCGTTTCCAGGTATAGAAAAAAAACCAGAACCCACCCCCTATTACACTGAATATCAACCACCAGTAAGCCACGAAGAAATCTGAAATGCCCATCAAAACGAGCGTAGGCCCAGGCAGATCGGCACCAAAACTGCTGAATAACTCTTTAAAGGCCGGCACCACGAACAGCATAATGACAGCGGTGATGACAAACGCCACTACCAGCACTGCCGTTGGATAAAATAATGCAGACTTGATCTTGCCTTTGATGGCAATAATTTTTTCTTTGTAAGTAGCCAAGCGATCAAGCACCGCATCCAGAATACCGGCTTGTTCACCTGCGTTCACCAGGTTGATATAAAGCTGGTCAAAATACAAAGGATGTTTGGCAAATGCCTGGCTCATGCTGCTACCGGTTTCAATACTGCTTTTAATGTCGATCAGAAGTTTTTGTACAGCCGGATTGGCATGGCCGCGCGACACGATATCAAATGATTGCAGCAGCGGTACGCCTGATTTCATCATCGTGGCGAGTTGGCGCGTAAATAGCGCCACATCTTTTTCAGTAATTTTTTTACCGCGCCCTAAACCACTGCGTTTTTTAACTTTGGTGACAGAAATACCCTGACGGCGCAAGGTTGCATTCACAAAAGCCTCGCCGCCGGCGTTCATTTCGCCTTTGACTTTTTTACCCTTTTTGTCCACACCCTCCCACACGAAAGGCACTTCTTTTTTGAGCGCGGTTGTTTTTGCTACTGCCATATCGGGCTCCACATACCTACTAGAGATAAATTCGGATTACATCTGGACACATGATTATTAATTCGTGCGGACTGCCATGAAGTTTTATGCATCAATAACCCAAACTCCATACCAGGCTGCACAAGATTTTTACATCGGGCGGAACGTGCCAGTAATATTGCGTAATTCTCGGGTTTAGCCTTTAACGGCAGGTTCCGACCTAACTTTATTTATCTACTCATTGGTGACCGCTTCAACTTCTTCTAATGAAGTCATGCCAGCCTTGACCTTGAGCAGCCCGGCCTGACGTAAATCACGCACCCCCTCACGCCGCGCCTGATCTGCAATATCGATGGCATTACCGTTTTTCATGATAATACGGGTCATCTCATCAGTAATCGGCATAACCTGATAGATGCCTACCCGGCCTTTATAACCGGTATTTTTGCACAGGTCACATCCGACCGCACGATAGGGCTGCCAACTCCCATCCAGGTCTTCTTCCTTGAAACCGGCACGCATCAATGCTTCCTTGGGAATCGTCGCGGGCTGCTTGCAGCTGCACAATCGCCTTGCCAGCCGCTGCGCGGTAATCAGAATCACGCTGGAAGCAATATTAAATGGCGCCACGCCCATATTCATCAGCCTGGTAAGCGTGGTAGGCGCATCATTGGTATGCAAAGTCGACAACACCATATGTCCGGTTTGCGCAGCCTTGATGGAAATATCCGCTGTCTCCAGATCACGAATCTCACCAACCATAATGACATCCGGATCCTGGCGCAGGAAAGCTCGCAGCGCGGCCGAGAAGGTCAGCCCAGCCTTGTCGTTGACGTTAACCTGATTGATGCCGGGCAAATTGATTTCAGCCGGGTCTTCAGCCGTCGAGATGTTGACGCCGGGCTTGTTGAGGATATTCAGGCAGGTATACAACGACACGGTTTTACCGCTACCGGTGGGGCCGGTAACCAGCACCATGCCATAGGGTCGCTGCACAGCATTGAGCAATATCTCTTTCTGATCAGAATCGTAGCCCAGCGCATCGATACCGAGTTGCGCGCTGGCCGGATCAAGAATACGCATCACGATTTTTTCGCCATATAGCGTGGGTAACGAACTCACCCGAAAATCAATGGCGCGGTTCTTGGACAGCACCAGTTTCATGCGCCCGTCTTGCGGGACGCGCTTTTCGGCAATATCGAGTTTGGAGATCACCTTGATGCGCGAGGAGATTTTTTCCTTGATCGCAATTGGCGGCTGGGCAACTTCATAAAGCTGTCCATCGAGGCGGTAACGGATACGATAAAACTTCTCGAATGGCTCAAAGTGAATATCGGATACACCGGTATTGATCGCATCCAGCAGAATTTTTTGCAGATAACGGACGATAGGCGCATCGTCGATATCCATACTGGCTGCTTCATCCACCTTGGTCAGCGCATCATCGTCGGTAAACTCCAGATCGATATCTTCGCTATCGAGGTTATCCAGTACACTGGCGCTTCCCTCGCTGTTCTGTTCTATCAACTTGCCGAGTTTGTCATCCTCCACCACCACAATATCTACACCGAGATTAGTCTGAAACTTGACTTCGTCAATAGCTTGCAGATTGGTGGGGTCAGACACGGCGACAGACAACCGGTTGCCGCGCTGATAAAGCGCAAGTACCCGGCGTTTTTGAGCCAGCTTTGGATCCAGCAAACTTTTGGGCAGGACTTCCGGATCTAACGCCAGCAGGTCAAAATACGGGAAGCCGAATTGGGCGGCCGCAAATTCGGCAATCTGCACCGGTTTGATTTTTTTGACACTAATTGCTTGGGTAATAAACCCTTCGCCCGTGCTCGCCGCTTGCTTGGCCAACGCTTCCGCTTCAGACTCGGTAAGCCATTTCTCCTGGATCAGCGCTCGCGCCAAACCAGTCAAACCAGAATTTGCTATGCTAGCTGCCATACTTTGGTTATCTCAATAAAGACCATAATAAGTTAATGCGATTTGCCAAATAGTGCGCTGCCAACGCTGATTTGTAAAGAATATCAACTAGCTAGCTACAGCATCCGTTTCGCCTGCTATTGGAAAGATGCGAGCCACTTTGACCGCGCGTTCCTGCACTTGGACAATTTCAACAGCGTAGTTGCTGATCTTCAGTGTCGTTCCTGGCTCAGGGATGTCCTCCAGATGCTCCAGCACCAAGCCATTCAGGGTTTTTGGGCCTTCCAACGGCAGGTGCAATCCCAGCTTGCGATTGATACTACGAACCAGGCTGGCCCCTTCTACCAGCCAACTGCCGTCAGGCTGAGTGATGAAACCAGACAATTGGGCGGGCGCCTGGGTAGTAAACTCGCCGACCAGTTCTTCGAGAATATCTTCAAGCGTTACCAGCCCCATCAACTCGCCGTACTCATCCACAACCAATCCAATACGGCGCTGGTTTTCCTGGAAATGGCGCAGCTGGGTAAACAACGGGGTGCCTGAAGGAATAAAATAGGCCTCCTGGCGACTCTGCAGCAATGCCTCCACATCGAACTCGCTAGTGCGCAAGTGATACGCGACATCACGAACATGCAACATGCCTACAATATCGTCCAGATGTCCGCAGTACAGCGGCAATCGGGTATGGTGGCTGGTGGATAGTTGACGCAACAAAATATCTGCTTCCGCCTCCATGTCGACGGCTTCCATCTGGCTACGCGGGGTCATGACATCATCCACGGTGATTTTTTCCAGGTCCAGCAGATTCAGCAATATTCCCTGATGCGCCGAAGGCAATAGCTTCCCGGATTCCAATACCAGCGTCCGCAACTCTTCAATGCCCAATTCACTGCTCTGTCCATCTTCGTGTGGGCGTAATCTCAGTAAGCGCAACAGCCCCTGCACAAAAAGATTGATGAACCACACGACTGGATAGGCCAGTTTCAACAAGGGTGCCAGTACGAAGCTCGCAGCAAACGCTATTTTTTCCGGGTAAGTGGCGCCGATCACCTTGGGGGTGACTTCACTAAACACCAGAATAACAAAGGTTACCCCCAAAGTTGCCAACCCCAAAGCCAGTTCACCCTGGCCGAACACACGGATGGCAATCACGGTAGCCAATGTGGCAACTGCCGCATTGATTAAATTATTGCCCAGCAAAATCACACCCAGCAGCTTGTCAGTATTGGCCAGCAAACGGGCTGTGCGCCTCGCTCCGCGGTGTCCATGCTTAGCCAGATGGCGCAGCCGATAGCGATTGATCGCCATCATGCTGGTCTCGGAAGATGAGAAAAATGCTGAGATAAGTAGCAGAACTACCAGGGCTGCCAGGAGCGCGCTAATTGGTATGTCGTTCAAGCGGGATATGAATCAGAATAAAGAATTGGATCAAGTTTAGAGCTTGGGGAGCGCCTGTCAAGTGAGCGAAAATCAACGGTGCAACAGGATTTCCAGCACAAATTTGCTACCGATATAAGCCAGCATCAGCATCACAAATCCTGCCAGTGTCCATCTGATAGCGATGCGTCCACGCCAGCCCCACAATCGACGGCCACTCAATAGCGCCGCAAATACCACCCATGACAAAATGGCAAATATGGTTTTGTGGTTGAACTGCATCGGCTCATGAAAAAGCTCTTCAGAAAACAGCATCCCGCTTGCCAGCGTCAATGTCAGCAATACAAAACCCACGCCGATAATGCGAAACAGAAGACTCTCCAGCGTGAGCAAGGGCGGCAGATTGGCGACTACCCCCGGCTGGTTGACGTTATGCAGACGTTTTTCCACCATGGCCATCAATGCAGCATGAAGCGCTGCAATCGTGAACAGGCTGTACGCCAACAGGGCAATGATCAGGTGTACCCGAAATGCCAGTAATTCCGTATTGCCCAATACATGGGTTGCAGGCAATACAAGTGGCGTGAGAACCGCTATGGCAGCCAGTGCCGCCAAGGGGGCCAGCAAAACCTCGACGCGGTAACGGAAACTACCCAACCAGTAAATCAGTACCGCCAGCCAGATAATGGCTGACAGCGCGTTGCCCACTCCCAGAGTGAGGCCAGCAGGATTCGACACCGTGTCAACCAACAACAGGAGATGCAATACAAGCGCAGGCAATGGCAACATTTTTTCCCATACTGCGCCGGTTTGCGTGGTGCGCCAGCGAGTACGCCAAAAATGCCAGCCAACCAGGGCATACAACAAGCTGACCAGTGGATAGAACAAGTCAAGGTTCATCTGGGTTAGAATAGAAAAAAACAGCATCAGTCTACACTAACAGCGCCGCTTTTTGACCGCCACCGGAACACACCCCATGCTTGATAATCTGACTTCCCGCCTATCTTCCGTCATTAAAAACCTGCGCGGCCAGGCGCGGCTTACTGAAACCAATATCCAGGATGCGCTGCGCGAAGTGCGCATGGCGCTGCTGGAAGCTGACGTCGCGCTACCTGTTGTCAAGGATTTTATCGCTCGTGTCAGAGAAAAAGCAGTTGGGGTGGAGGTGCTGCAAAGCCTGACACCCGGCCAGGCTTTGATCGGCGTGGTTCACGACGAACTGACCCGTCTCATGGGCGAACACAATGCCGCGCTGAACCTCGCTACCACCCCTCCTGCCGTCATCCTGATGGCCGGACTACAAGGCTCAGGCAAAACCACCAGCAGTGGCAAATTGGCCAAGTTGCTCAAGGAGCAGACGAAGAAAAAGGTTCTGCTGGTGAGTTGCGACGTGTATCGCCCGGCGGCCATCGAGCAACTGAAAACCCTGGCCGGGCAGCTTGATATCGATTTCTTTCCATCCAGCGAAACCCAAAAACCAGTCGATATCGCATTAGCCGCGCATGACTATGCCAAAAAACATTTTCACGACGTACTTATTGTCGACACTGCGGGACGGCTCGGCATCGACCAGGCCATGATGGACGAAATCCGCGCGCTGCATGGTGCCGTAAAGCCCATCGAAACCCTGTTCGTGGTGGATGCCATGCAAGGTCAGGATGCCGTCAATACTGCGCGCGCCTTCAACGATACATTGCCGCTTACCGGCATCATCCTCACCAAGCTGGATGGCGATTCACGCGGTGGCGCAGCGCTGTCGGTACGCCACATTACCGGCAAACCGATTAAATTTGTCGGTATGGGTGAAAAACTTACCGGTTTGGAAGCCTTCCATCCCGAGCGCATGGCTTCGCGCGTGCTGGGCATGGGCGACGTACTCTCGCTGATCGAGGATGCCCAACGCGGCGTGGATCATGCCGAAGCCAAAAAACTCGCCGACAAAGTCAAATCCGGCAAAAATTTCGATCTTGAGGATTTTAAGGCACAAATCACTCAGATGCGCAAAATGGGTGGCCTCTCGGCCATGATGGACAAGCTGCCGGGGGCAGCTGCGGCAGCACTGCCAGCGGGCGCCGATGAAAAAGCCATGAACCGCGTTGAAGGCATTATCAATTCCATGACCCCTGCCGAGCGTCGCAAACCCGAGCTACTCAAGGCTTCACGCAAACGCCGCATCGCTGCGGGCGCCGGCGTTCAGGTACAGGAAATCAATCGCCTGCTCAAGCAGTTCGAACAAGCGCAGAAAATGATGAAAATGATGTCCAAAGGCGGCCTTTCCAAAATGATGCGCGGAATGAAAGGCATGATACCGGGAATGTGAGCTTTGCAGACATAACTTGTCAGCGCGGCATTTTTGCTCGTATAATCACGCTCTTTTTAATTTCAATTGGTTAGGCACTCACGATGGTTATTATTCGTCTTGCCCGCGGCGGCGCCAAAAACCGCCCCTTTTATAACGTGGTGGTAGCGGATTCGCGCAATCGTCGCGATGGCCGCTTTATCGAGCGCGTCGGTTTCTATAATCCGGTAGCCAAAGAAGGTACCGAAGGCCTGCGCCTGAGCCTGGATCGTGTGACACACTGGCAATCTCAGGGCGCCCAAGTGTCCGACGCTGTTGCCAAGCTGGTCAAACGTGAAAGCGCCAAAGTCGCTGGATAATCTGGTGGTAATGGGGCGCATCGCTGCGCCCTACGGCATCAAGGGCTGGGTCAAGATCCAGACCTTCAGCGAGTCGGCAGACACACTCGCAGATTATCCCGAATGGCAGATTGGGCGTGCCGGCAGCTGGCGCGCGGTTCGTATTTTAAATGCGCGCCTGCACACCAACACGCTGGTTGCCGAACTGGAAGGCATCGTTGACCGCGATGCTGCATTAGCGCTAAAAGGCAGCGAAATCGCCGTTCCCCGCGAAACGCTGCCCCCTGCACCGGAAAATGAATACTACTGGTCGGATTTGATTGGCCTGGATGTCATCAACACCCAGGGCGTCGCGTTCGGCAAGGTCAAGGAATTGCTGGAGTCTGGCGCGCACGACGTGCTGGTGGTCAGCGGTGACCGCGAACGATTGATACCGTTCGTCGGCCAGATTGTGAAAAAGATCGACCTCGCAGCCGAGACGCTGGAAGTGGATTGGGAAGCCGACTACTGATGGCACTGCAGATTGACGTGGTGACGCTATTCCCGCCGATGTTTGCAGCGCTTAGCGAGTACGGCATCAGCAGCCGCGCTTTCGAGCGCGGCCAGGCCAGTTTGCATTTGTGGAATCCGCGTGATTTCACCGAAGACAACTACCGCACTGTGGATGACCGCCCTTATGGTGGCGGCCCAGGCATGGTTATGCTGGCAGAACCGCTTGAGGCGGCACTCGATGCCGCCGAAGCGCGCCAGCGTGAAGCCGGTGTGACAATGCCCCAAGTGATGTATTTGTCACCGCAGGGACGCACGCTGAATCATGCATTGGTAATGGAATTGGCCGCACGTCCCGGCCTGATTTTACTGGCCGGACGTTATGAGGGCATAGACCAGCGATTACTGGATAGCCGGGTGCATGAATCGGTTTCCATCGGCGATTATGTGCTGTCGGGCGGTGAGCTGGCGGCAATGGTAGTGATCGATAGCGTGGTACGGCAACTTCCCGGCGTGCTGGGGGATGCGGAATCTGCGATTCAGGATTCGTTTGTCAACGGCTTGCTGGATTGCCCGCACTATACCCGCCCCGAAGTATATCGGGACACACCGGTACCAACAGTATTGATGGGCGGCAATCATGCTCATATCGCGCGCTGGCGCCTGAAACAGGCGCTCGGCGCAACCTGGCGGTTACGCCCGGATTTACTCGAACAACGGGGCATGAGCCCCACCGAAATTTCCTTGCTTGAAGAATTCAGGCAGGAAGCGCAAGCGGCTGGCAACAGTACGCAATAAGAAACCCGTGTGTCAGGCGGCGGCCTGCTCCACCCGGATGAGCCCAAGGCTCAAACTTTTTTGACTAGGAGAAACGCAATGAACCTGATCCAGCAACTGGAACAAGAAGAAATCGCCCGTCTGGGCAAAACCATCCCTGATTTCGCACCCGGCGATACTGTCGTCGTGCAAGTCAAAGTGAAGGAAGGAACGCGTGAGCGTTTGCAGGCTTACGAAGGCATTGTCATCGCCAAACGTAACCGCGGCCTCAATTCTTCCTTCATCGTGCGCAAAATTTCCGCTGGTGAAGGTGTGGAGCGTACCTTCCAGACCTACTCGCCGCTGGTTGCCGCGATTGAAGTCAAGCGCCGCGGCGATGTGCGCCGCGCCAAGCTTTACTACCTGCGTGAGCGCTCAGGAAAATCCGCGCGCATCAAGGAAAAGCTGCCGACCAGCAAGCGCAAAGCGCAAGCCACAGCTTAATTGGCGTTGCGCTGCTGTAAAAAAATGGCAAGTCGTAATGACTTGCCATTTTTTGTTTGTGTAAGCGATTTGGCGCTAAAATCCGGCCATGAAGGACTACACAATCCAATCCCGCTATCAGGCCGTACTGCCCACCCCTTTCGGGTGTGTCGGTATACTGCTGACCAATGACGAACTTCACGGCATCGATTTTCTACCCGCGAATTACCCTGTGCAAACGCCTGTCACGCCGCTGGCACGTCGTGTCGCCTCAGCTTTGAATCGTTATTTTGATGACCCGGAAAGCAGCTTTGACGTGCCGCTGGCAATCCTCGGCACGGCGCATCAAACCAGGGTATGGCGTGCGCTGACTGCGATCCCGCCTGGGCTAACCACTACTTACGGGCAGCTCGCACGCTTGCTGGGTTCAAGTCCGCGCGCCGTGGGTCAGGCCTGCGGCGCCAATCGGCTCCCTATTATTATCCCCTGTCACCGCGTGGTCGCGGCGAACGGACCCGGCGGTTTCATGCACGCCACAAATGGCGCGCCGCTCACATACAAGGACTGGCTCCTCAATCATGAATCCCGTATCACAGCAGGCGCTTGATGGTTTTTGCGACTTGCTGTGGCTGGAGGATGGGCTTTCTCCCAACACGCTGCAGAGCTATCGGCGCGACCTGACCCAGTTCTCAGTCTGGCTGGAAACAATACGCAGCACGCTGTTGCTGGACGTCAATCAGGCAGATATCGAAGCCTACCTGCAATACCGTTTTTCGCGTAAAACCAGCCCGCGCAGTACGGCACGGCTGCTCTCCGCCCTGAAACGTTTTTATCGGCTGGCACTGCGCGATGGTCGCATCGCTCTGGACCCGACCCTGAAGATTGACACTCCCAAGCTGCCGCGTTCGCTGCCCAAGAGCTTGTCGGAAGCCGATGTGGACAGGCTTTTAAACACACCTGATACCACAGAGCCGCTTGGACTGCGCGACAAAGCCATGCTGGAAACCCTTTACGCCAGCGGCCTGCGCGTCTCCGAACTGGTGACACTGAGGGTAGTCAATGCGAGCCTGGACATGGGTGTACTGAGCGTCATGGGCAAAGGAGGCAAGGAGCGCATGGTGCCGCTGGGTGAAGAAGCGCTGCTCTGGCTTTCACGTTATCTGTCGGACGCACGCCAGTTGATATTGGGAACGACAATCAGCGATGCGCTGTTTGTCACCCAGCGCGGTGCGGCCATGACGCGCCAGGCATTCTGGTATCTGATCAAGCGCCGTGCGCTACAGGCCGGGCTGGCGCGCCTGCCCTCACCCCACGTTTTGCGTCACGCCTTCGCCACGCATCTGCTTAACCACGGCGCAGACTTGCGCGTGGTACAAATGCTGCTCGGTCATGCGGATATTTCAACCACGCAAATTTATACTCACGTCGCACGCGAGCGTCTGAAACAGTTGCATGCCAAACATCATCCACGCGGCTAATTTAGTGGCCTTGAACAATACCGGCAGGGCACTTTGCGTTCATGCTCGTAAATACCGATAATGACTTCCACTCTGCAAATTCCGAGAACAGAATGTCCTTGCGTAGATGTCAAAGCGCGAAAATTGCATATTTAAGCGGAATCCCTGATGTTCATTTCATTTCTCATCGTACTAGCCTACCTGATCGGCTCGCTATCCTTCGCGGTAATCGTCAGCCGTTTATTCGGCCTGCCGGATCCGCGCAAACATGGCTCCGGCAATCCAGGCGCAACCAACATGCTGCGCACCGGGCGCAAATCAGCTGCAGCATTAACCCTCATCGGAGACATGGTCAAAGGCTGGTTGGCAGTGTATCTGGCGCGTTATTTTGGCGCCCAACACGGCGTAGAAATTGCCGCGACCTACGGCGCTGCGGTAGCCGTGTTCCTGGGACATTTATATCCGATATTTTTCAGCTTCAAGGGGGGCAAGGGTGTGGCCACCGCGCTGGGTGTACTACTCGCGCTATCGCCGTGGCTGGGTTTGGTGGCGCTGGCGAGCTGGCTTATCGTGTTTGCCCTCACCCGCATCTCGTCACTCGCCGCACTCAGTGCGGCCACGCTGGCACCCATACTCGGGTCGTACCTAATCGGTGGTACCCTGCCTGTGGCCGCGTTGTGCATCATCAGCGCACTGATTTTTTGGCGCCACCGCACCAATATCCGCCGCCTGCTGGCGGGTGAGGAAGGGCGCTTCGCCAAACCTGCGGACACCTCTTCCGAATAAACCGAGACAACCATGGCCTGGTTTGAAAAAGAAATCAATTACGCACGCGAGAGCCTCACCCAGGTCTCAAAAGAGAGTATCGAGCTGGCGGGCGACAAACTGGGCAGCGTGGTCAAGGAAGGTGCCGCCAGCGTCGGCGCGGAATTACGCGACGTTGTCGTGAGCGCCAGTCAGGAAATAGACGCCAAACTCGACAAGATTTCTGCCGAGTTGCATAACCAGCGGCAATTCACCAAGGACGATGTACGCGAACTGGTGGATTATGCGGCAGCTCGTCTGGGTAGCGTACTGGATGAGCGCATGGCGGTCGCCAAACAGGAGATATCCACGCTGGTACAAGACAAAGTGGAATATTTCAAACTGGAAGTGGATAGCTTTTTCATCCAGCGCCAGCAGGATTTGTCACGTGAGCGACGGCGCTTATTTTTCAATATACTCATTGCGGTCAGCGCATCTATTCTGGTGGGATTTATATCCTGGCTGTACCAGCATTTTGTAGCAGGCGGCATCGATTTGTTTGGCGTGTTTCGTATTGTGTTCGCATCCCTCACGGGCGGCTATGCGGTATATCTGGTCGTGCGCCTGATGTTACGCTGGCAACGCATGTCGGAACACCGCAAGGATGTCATGTTTCTTGCCATGCGTTACTGGGGTGTATTACGGCCGCAGAGCGTGTTCTCCACACTGTTATTAATCTGTGTGCTGGCACTGCTTTTCGGCCTGGTTTTGTTTCCTGACATACTGGCGCAACTGCCGGGCGGCAAGGCACTGCTCGACTGGGTGCATGGCATGGCGCCTCATTTCAAGTTATGAGAGTGATGGCATTTCCTGCAAATCCCAACGGGGTTTAACCGTAAATACACCTGCGGGGTGTCCACCGTGTACTAACCGCATCGCTCCCGCAAACGCGATCATCGCCCCATTATCGGTACAAAATTCCAGACGCGGGAAAAATACCTTGCCACCCAGTTTGGCCACCCCCGCATTCAGTGCCTCGCGCAACTGCCGGTTAGCCCCGACACCGCCGGCTACCACGAGCCGTCTGGACCGGGTTTGTTTGAGTGCCGCCAGTGATTTTGCCGTGAGCACCTCAGCCATGGCGAGCTGAAATGCGGCAGCAATGTCGGCATGGTCGGCGGGATCCGGATGCTTTTGCGTAAGGATGAGCACGGCCGTCTTCAAGCCACTGAAACTGAAATTGAGATCGCCGGAATGCAACATCGGCCGCGGTAGCTTGAAGCGCAGCGGGTCACCTGTCAGCGCTAACGCCGAGAGTGCCGCGCCACCGGGATAGCCGAGGCCGAGCAATTGTGCGGTCTTGTCGAATGCCTCCCCTGCCGCATCATCCAGGGTATCGCCCAATGTGGTGTAGCACCCCACATTGTCGACCTGCATCAGCTGCGTATGACCACCGGATACCAGCAAGGCCACAAATGGAAATGGCGGTGGATCGTCTTCAGAAATAAGTGCTGAAAGCAAATGCCCTTCCAGATGATGCACACCCAGCACCGGCACTTCCAACGCCACGCCCAATGCATGTGCGATCCCGGCGCCGACCAGCAGTGCGCCAGCCAGTCCGGGGCCTTCGGTGTAGGCAATCGCGTCTACGTCAGTCAACGTACGGCCTGCCTGTGCCAGTACCTGACGGGTCAGTGGCAATACGCGCCGGATATGGTCACGGGAAGCGAGTTCGGGTACGACCCCGCCGTATTCGGCGTGCATGGCGATCTGGGAATGCAGCGCATGCGCCAACAAACCGTGCCCGGTATCGTAGAGAGCAATACCGGTTTCGTCGCAGGAAGATTCGATTCCAAGAATAAGCATGGGCAGCAGTTTAGACGCACCGCTCCTGCAGGACAATGCAAACCTTGAAAAAAACGCTTTTTCAGTTATAATTGAGGTTTTTTCCGTCCCTGGAGACCAGATTTCATGCCAAACATTCGCGTCAAGGAAAACGAGCCTTTTGAAGTTGCCATGCGTCGTTTCAAGCGCACAGTTGAGAAAACCGGTCTGTTGACCGAACTACGCGCACGCGAATTCTACGAAAAACCGACTGCTGAACGCAAGCGCAAGCTGGCCGCAGCGGTCAAGCGTCACTTCAAGCGTATCCGTAGCCAGACCCTGCCTCCCAAGATGTATTAATCATCACATCGGGCATGTTGCCAGCCCGTTATGATTATGAGTCTCAAAGCACAAATCACCGAAGACATGAAAACTGCCATGCGCGCCAAGGATACGGCTCGTTTGGGAGCAATTCGGTTGTTGCTAGCCGCGATCAAGCAACGCGAAGTGGATGAGCGTATCGAGCTGGATGACACGCAAATCATTGCCGTCATTGACAAGATGCTCAAACAGCGCCGGGACTCGATTACTCAATTCGAAGCTGCCGGTCGCCAAGAACTGGCCGACATTGAAAAATCCGAAATAGACATATTGCAGGCTTATATGCCCCAGGCTGCCTCAGCAGGGGAAATCGACAGCCTGATCATCCAGGCCATTACGAGTACCGGCGCAACCGGTATCAAGGATATGGGCAAGGTGATGGCAATTCTGAAGACACAATTGGCCGGACGCGCAGATATGGCGCAGGTCTCTACCCACATCAAAGCTAAACTGGCGGGCTGATTGGCCGCCGCGTAGCGACGCTGTAACGCCCACCCCCGGGAGTAAAAATGATCCCGCAGGATTTTATCCAAACGTTGCTGAGCCGCGTGGATATCGTGGAGGTGATTGATCGTCGCGTGCCGCTGAAAAAAGCCGGCGCAAATTATCAAGCATGCTGTCCGTTCCATAACGAAAAATCCCCGTCTTTCACTGTCTCTCCCACCAAACAGTTTTACCATTGCTTTGGCTGTGGCGCGCACGGTACTGCCATCGGCTTTTTGATGGAATACGCAGGCCTGGGTTATGTGGACGCCATCAAGGAACTGGCTGGCCAATTGGGCTTGAGCGTGCCCGAGACAACCGCGGTCAATCCGGAACGCGTCAAGCAGGCGGCCAGCCTGGTGGAAATCATGCAACGCGCTGCACAATTTTATCGCCAGCGCCTCAAACAAACACCGCTCGCAATTGACTATCTCAAGAAACGCGGCCTGACGGGCGAAATTGCCGCACGTTTTGGGCTCGGCTATGCCCCAACCGGCTGGCAGAATCTTGAAGCAATATTTGACAGCTATACCGACCCCGCGCTGGCCGAAGCCGGGCTGGTCATTACTAATGACGCGGGTCAGCGTTATGACCGGTTTCGGGATCGAATCATGTTCCCGATTGTGGGACAACGCGGGGATGTCATCGGTTTTGGCGGCCGTATCATTGATGCTGGTGAACCAAAATACCTGAATTCGCCGGAAACGCCCCTGTTCCAGAAAGGCAATGAACTCTATGGCCTGTTCCAGGCGCGTCGCGCAATTCGTGATGCCGGTCGCGCAATTGTGGTGGAAGGCTATATGGACGTTGTGGCACTGGCGCAACACGGGGTCGATTATGCTGTCGCCACGCTGGGTACCGCCACTACACCAATCCACGTGCAGAAGCTGCTACGCCATACCGATGAAATCGTCTTTTGTTTTGATGGTGACGCCGCGGGTCGCCGTGCTGCCTGGCGCGCGATGGAAAACAGCTTGGCCATACTCAAGGATGACAGCCGTATCGGATTTCTATTTCTCGCGCCTGAACATGATCCCGACAGCTATATTCGGGCATTTGGCAAAGAGGCCTTTGAAGCCTTGCTGACCGGCGAAGTTGTGCCGCTCTCCGCCTACCTGTTCAAGGAACTGGCCGCGCTGCATGACCTGGGTAGCAGCGAAGGACGTAGCGCCTTTTTGCAGACTGCGCGTCCTCTGTTAAGCCAGATACGCGCCTCCGCACTGTCACTCATGTTGCGCAAACGTTGCGCCGAATTGGCAAATCTGCAATTGTCCGAGCTCGACAACCTGTGGGAAATCAAATCCCGGCAATCCAATGCAAGGCGCGTTCCTGCCCGAGCCGTCCGCCAGGCGCCTGCCTCCATTTGGCATAAGCTATTGTGTATGATTTTATTTATGCCTAGCCTGGCACGGGAACTTGATGCCAATTTGATTGCCCCAACTGACCCGGATGCCGATGCGTTACGTGCCATAGTTGAATTGCTGCGCAACCATCCCAATTTAGGCACTGCAAGCGTAGTGGATCATTTTCGGGATAGCCCCTTGATATCAACCTTGCAACCTGCCAGCGCGGAAATAATGAGCTGGACAGATGATCTCGACATAAGCGCCGAATTCGAGGGCGCCTGTAATCAGGCACGCATGCAAATCGACAAACTGCTCGGTACGCAGGTTCCTGACAAGTCTTTCAACTCGCTAAGCGATGCTGAAAAGGAGGCGTCGCGACAACTGGTTCACGGAGCCGGGCAGGTGAAAAAATGAGCGATGGGGCTCGAACAAATGTATAATTATCAGTTTTTCTGATGCACCAAATTTAACTGGACATAGATATATGGCAAACGATCACGAAAAAGGCGAGGTGAAAACGGTAGATGCTGATGACCGGCGCACACGCCTGAAGAATCTGATTGTGCTCGGTAAAGAGCGGGGTTACCTGACCTACGCCGAGATCAACGACCATCTTCCAGATGACATGCTGGATGCCGAACAGATCGAAGGCATCATCAGCATGATCAATGACATGGGCATCCAGGTCTACGATGAAGCCCCCGACGCCGAGACCTTGCTAATGTCTGACGCTACCCCGGCTGTCACCGACGAGGACGTCGTCGCAGAGGCCGAGGCAGCACTGTCCACTGTGGACTCCGAATTTGGCCGCACCACTGACCCGGTACGCATGTATATGCGCGAAATGGGTTCCGTGGAACTGCTGACGCGTGAAGGCGAAATCGAAATTGCCAAGCGCATTGAAGACGGCCTGAAACACATGATTCAGGCGATTTCTGCCTGCCCCACCACCATACAGGAAATTCTGGCACTGGTGGACAAGGTCGAGCGTGAGGAAATCCGTATTGACGACTTTGTCGATGGCGTCGTCGCTGAAGAAATCGAAGAAATTGCTGACGAGCCCGAGACCGACGATAACGAAACCGAAGAAAATGATGATGAAGTAGACGATGACGCCGAAGAAGATGACGGCAGTGCATTGGCGGCGGCCAATCTCGCCCAGCTGAAGATCGACGCGATGACGCATTTTGAAGTCATTCGCAAGATATTCAAGCGCATCCATGCTTCATTGAAGAAAAACGGTTTCGGCAACCCGCAATATCTGCTCCTGCAGGAAGAGCTTTCTGCGGAATTAATGAATATCCGCTTTTCAGCCAAGCAGGTTGAGGCATTATGCGATGGTGTACGCCAGCTGGTGGAAGAAATCCGCAGCCATGAGCGTGACATCATGGAATTCGCCGTGCACAAATCGGGCATGCCGCGCGCCCATTTCATCAAGGTATTTCCCGGCAACGAAAGCAACCTGGACTGGGTAACCAAGGAAATCAACTCGAAAAAAGCTTACGCTGAGGAGTTGACCCGCCATCAACATACCATCGTCGAACGTCAGCAGCGCCTGATTGCCCTGCAGGAAAAAGTCGGCATTCCGATCAAGGACCTCAAGGAAATCAATCGCCAGATGACGACCGGCGAAGCGCGTGCACGCCGCGCCAAACGGGAGATGATCGAGGCCAACCTGCGCCTGGTGATTTCCATTGCAAAAAAATACACCAATCGCGGCCTGCAATTCCTCGATCTGATTCAGGAAGGCAATATCGGCCTGATGAAGGCCGTAGACAAATTCGAATACCGGCGCGGTTACAAATTCTCGACCTATGCCACATGGTGGATACGTCAGGCTATCACCCGTTCCATCGCGGATCAGGCACGCACCATTCGGATTCCGGTGCACATGATCGAGACCATCAACAAGATGAATCGCATTTCGCGCCAGATCCTTCAGGAAACCGGCAAGGAACCGGACCCCGAATTGCTGGCCGAAAAAATGGAAATGACCGAGGAGAAGATCCGCAAGATACTCAAGATCTCCAAAGAGCCTATTTCCATGGAAACGCCTATCGGCGACGATGAGGATTCTCATCTGGGCGACTTCATTGAAGATACCACTACACTAGCCCCAATTGATGCTGCCGTTTACGACAGCCTTCAGGATGTGACCAAGGATATTCTGGACGGCCTCACGCAGCGCGAAGCCAAAGTACTGCGCATGCGTTTCGGCATTGAGATGAATACCGACCACACCCTGGAAGAAGTCGGCAAACAGTTTGACGTAACCCGTGAGCGTATCCGCCAAATCGAGGCTAAAGCGCTGCGCAAATTACGTCACCCATCACGCTCTGATCGCCTTAAGAGCTTCATCGATAGCAACGGCAATTCTTAATTGCCCATGCCGCGCGACGCTCGATGGCGTAGCGCGGCAAAGCTACCGATGGTATAGTTCGCCTCGTTTTCGGGTCTGTAGCTCAGTTGGTTAGAGCAGGGGACTCATAATCCCTTGGTCCACGGTTCAAGTCCGTGCAGACCCACCATTCACCCTTCCGCAGCAGTCCAGGAAAGTCCGCAAACCCCGCATCTAGCAATGGATAGCGCAGGCTTTCTTGTCCAGAACAGTCCTCTCAAGAAACACATCCCAAGTAACTGGTTATAAATGATGTTTTCAGGCTGGCTGTTCGGTGGCGACGAGTTTCATGCCCATTTTTTCGGCGCGCTGGGCCAGTTGCCGCAGCACCCGTTGGCGGTAGCGTTCCTCGTAGTAGTCCTGACCTTGGTCGGTGTATTCCTCGCCCTTGGTGAGCATGGTGTAGATCAGCCGCGCCAACTTGTGCGCGGCAGCGGTCACCGCCTTGGGTTTGTCCATGCGTGAACACATTCGACGGAAGTACGCACCCAGCGCCGACTGACTGCTGCGCAGCGCCGCTGCGGCCAGCCTCAAGGCTTGTGCCGCGCGGTTGGCCACGCGCTTAGTCTTGCCTCATCACTTTGCCACCGGTGATCTTGGTGCCCGGGCACAGACCCAGCCAACTGGTGAAGTGCCCGACCGTGGCGAAGCGTGACATGTCCGCGCCAGTCTCGGAGATCACCGCGAGCGCGGTGGTCACGTCGATGCCGTCGATGCGCGTGAGATCCACGCCGCACATCCTGAACAGCTGCGTGCGCAGATCAAACTTCGGCGCGTTACGGGCACGGCCACGCTTTTTTCCCTTCGCCGGTTCGCCGTCATGAGCTTGCAGGCTTTGCAACTGTTGCTCGATCTCCCGGTCGCACTCGGCCAATTGCGTGCCAATGAAGTCGAACATGGCCAACGCCTGCTTCAGCGCAAACAGATGCTCGGCGCGCCAGTTGCCTTGCAGGCTCTTGGCGATCTCGTCCCGGCTGGCGCGGATGCGCACGTTCTTCATCGCGGCCAGTACCTGACCGTCGCGCTCGCCATTGACGATGGCACGCAAGATCTTCTGGCCGGTCTCGCCCACCACGTCAGAGATGACGTTGGTGAGCTGGAGGTTCATCTGGGTGAGCGCCTTTTGCATGTGTTGCACATGCCGCCCCTGGCTGCGCAGGAGCATCCCGCGCTGGCGCCACAGCGAGCGCAATGCGCACACCGCGTCGGCCGGGCGAAACGCGCCATTGAGCAAGCCGTAGGTCATGAGCTGTTGCAGCCACTGGCAGTCCAGCACATCGGACTTGCGGCCCGAGACGTTCTTCACATGCCGCGCATTAACCAGCAGTACGGTGAAGCCGCGCGATTCCAGCAGCTCGAACAGGGGAATCCAGTACACGCCGGTGGATTCCATCGCGACCGTGTCGACGCCGCAGGCCATGAGCCAGTCGGCCAGGGCATGGAGGTCGACCGTGAAGCTGGGAAACTCGCGCACCGGTTCGTCATCCCGGTCCGGCGGCACGGCGACAAAGTGGCTGGCGCTGCCGATGTCGATGCCGGCGGCGTTGGGGTGGGTGATCGTCAGGACGGCTCGGGATTTGCCCGGTTTGAGGCTGATTTTTGCATTGCGTTGGGACATGGCTTGCTCCATCATTCAGGTTGGAATGGGGCGCCGCATCGGGTACGTCGTCTTGCTCACTCTCTCAAACGGGATATCGGCCCGGCGGCTCTGAACCGCCAAGCCGATTCACCAATGTCGATGACGTCTCCCATGACCACGCTAACCCGCGGGCAATATGCACCATTGCTATATCGGTCTTCCGCAGCGCCGCATTCCACTTTGCCACAACGTGGCCGCCACGTGTTTCTTCGGCGCGATTTGCGGCATGGGGCCGATTACTACGCTAACCAATCCTTTGACATCCGATTTTTTTGACGGTAACAGGCCTATCGTCAAAATGAGTACCGTCAAATGCTTACAGATATCACCATCCGTAACACCAAGCCCGGCGCTAACCAATACGCTATCAAGCACCGATACAGACGGAGGTCGGTTGGACACTTTCTGTTTTATTATCCCAACAGGGATTTCCGCTCGCGCAGGAATTGCTCAATCTGTTCCGCAGACACCGCCGGACTGAACAGGAATCCCTGTATCTCGTCGCATTTGAGCAAGCGCAGCAGCCTTGCCTGCTCCCCGGTTTCGACACCTTCCGCGACCACCCGCATCTTCAGAGAATGGGCAAGTGAGATGATCGTGGACACAATGCTCAGGTCGTCGGAGTTGCTGGTCATGTTCATGATGAACGCCCGGTCGATCTTCAAGGTGCTGACCGGCAGCTTGGCAATATAGCTGAGTGACGAATAACCAGTACCAAAATCGTCGATAGCCACCTCTATGCCCATTTCCCGGATCGCTTGAAGCTTCTCGATGTTGGTCTCGATGTCCTGCATGATCAGGCTTTCGGTGATCTCGAGTTCCAGCCTGCTGGCGACACCCTCGTTACCCTTCACCACGCCTTCTATCATGCTGACGAAATTTTTCTGTTGTAACTGGATCGGTGAGACATTCACGGCGACCCTCGGAGAAAGCAGTCCTTTCGCCAGCCACACCAGGGAATCCGCTACTGCTTTTTCCAGCGCCCACTGACCGGCTTCCAGAATCATCCCGGTTTCTTCAAGCAAGGGAATGAACTGCAGCGGCGGCACCAGGCCGGTGTCGGGATTGTTCCAGCGCAGCAACGCTTCCAGCCCGCAAATCTGCCCGCTGTCGAGATCGATCTTGGGCTGGTAATGCAACACCAGCTGTTCCTGCTCCAGCGCCCGGCGCAACTTGTTTTCCAGCGACAGCTTCTCGGCAACGCGGGCATTGAACTCAGGCGCATAGAACAGGTACTTGTCACCGGAGAGCTTGGCTTTTTTCAGCGCTGACTCGGCATTATGGAAAAGGGTCTCGATGTCCTCGCCGTCAGCGGAATAGGACGACACCCCGGCTCTGGCCGAAATACGCAACTCGTGTCCGCCGATCACAAACGGCTGATTCTGGATCACGGACAATATGCTCTCCAGGGCGTGAATGATGTTTGCGCTTGCAGCGTCGTAGCGGGTGGCGATGCCGAAGTAATCGGCTGAAAAATGGGCCAGGATGTCCGTTTCGCCGAGTATTCCCTGCAGCCGCTGCGTGACCTGGCGCAACACATCGTCGCCTGCCTGCCGGCCCAGTGTTTCATTGATGCCGCTGAACCGGTTGAGGTCGAGCATGATGACGGAAAACATCTCGCCATCGCGGTGCGCCGCATTGATTTTCTGGGTGACTCGATCCAGGAACAGGGCTCGGTTCGGCAAACCGGTGACGGCATCGTAATAGGCCAGATAATTGAGCCGCTGTTCTTTCTCGAGGTGATCCAGCGCGAATGAAATATCCCCGGCCATCTCGACCAGCAGCCGCATCTCCTCCGCGTCGAAAACGTTCGCTTCCGGGGCATACAGCACGAATACGCCAACCGCCTGATCTCTCAGTATCAAGGGGAAAACCACCACGGAACGATAGCCGCGCTGCAACGCTTCGTCACGCCAACACATGATGCACTCGTCCGTGGCGATGTCGTTGCAGATGACCGGCTTCGCCTGCGTGATCGCCTCCGCCGTCAGCGGGCAATTTCCCGGCGCATCTTCTACAACGCTCAAATTGATCCGCGCCAGATAGCCATCGTCGCGACCCGCCCTGGCGACCGGCGTGACCTGCTGCGTGTCCGCGTCAAACGTGCCGATCCACGCGAAAGCGAATTTACCGTGCTCCACCGCGATGCGGCAGGCTGCGTCGAAGAGTTCCTGCGGTTCCCTAACGCGCACGATCGTCGTGTTGATGCCGCTGAGCACGCTGTAGATGCGGTTGAGGCGATTGATCTTTGATTCCTGCTCCTTGCGCTGAGTGATGTCATGCCCGACTGTGGACAAGTATTCCAGTGATCCATCCGGCTTTTTGTGCGCGATAACCACTTGCAGAACGGGCACTTCACTCCCGTCGCGCCGCAGAAATGCCGTTTCCCCGCTCCAGGTACCGTGACGGAGAGCATGCGGAATGCCTTCTTCCAGCACCAGCTTGCCAGCCCAGCCGGGATGGCGGTCCTTGATCTGTTGCGTAGAAACGTCGTCACCTTTCTCGTACCCCAGCATTCTCAGGCCCGCCTGATTGATATAGAGCAGGCGGCCGTCCGGGCTCGCCGTACCCACCATGTCGGGTGTAGCCTCGATAATCGCCACCAGCCTTGCCTGTTCTTCCTGAATACGTTTGCGCTCTGCTACTTCTGCGGTCAGCGCAGCGGTTCTCTCTTCCACCAGCCTCTCGAGATGTTCATGCAGTCTGGCGCGCTCCAGCGCGATGCCCACCTGGTGCCCGACCCCGTAGAGCGTTTCCAGTTCGTCTTCCCTGAACAGGCCCTGATCCGCGCCGACCAGGTTCATGACGCCCAGGATATAGTCGCCGTTCCACAACGGCACGCTGGCGTGATAGCGCAAGCCCTGGGTGTCGCCCGCGGCCTTGCCGAGCCGCTCGCATTCCAGGATGCTGGTGACGTGATCCAGCTCGCCCGCGAGCAGGCGGCGCCGGCATTCGCACAAGCCCTCCATCGCGCCTGGGGCCTGCAATGCCGGCGGCAGATTGCGCGCGGCGGCGAGCCGGAATCCGGTCTCGCCTTCTCGCAGGGAAATCCAGCCAGCCCGCACTCCCGGTATTTCCACCACGTGTTCGAGCGCCCTCTCGCACACCTCGCGCTCGCTCACCGCATGATTCAGCCCCTCGGCGACATGGTAGAGGCCGGTCAACGCGCGGTTCGAGTCTGCCAGCTCGTTCTGCTTCACCTTGAGTTCCTCGTTGAGGTGGATCGCCTCCTCGTAGACCGAAATCAGCAGATCCACGATCTGCTGCCGCTCGGCGGTGATGAAATGCCGTTGTCCGCCGAGATGGATTTCCATCCCCATCAGCATCTTCTGGCTCTTGCGCATTTCCTGATTCATCAGCAGGTAATCGACGCGGGCGAGCAGATATTTCTCATCGTACGGCTTGCGGATGAAGTTGTCGGCGCCGCACTCCAGCCCCTTCATGATGTCCAGCACATCGGACAGCGTGGTGACCAGGATGACCGGAATGTCCTTCAACGCCTCGTCGGACTTGATCGCCTTGCACAATTCATAGCCATTCATCTCGGGCATCACGATGTCGCTGATAATCAGAGCAGGTTTTTGTGCCTGTGCCGCCAGCAAAGCCTGCTTGCCATCAGCCGTAATGGTCACCCGGTAACCGTGCTGCTCAAGCAGGAAACTGAGCTGTTCGGCCTGGGTGCGGCTGTCCTCGGCAATGAGAATTTCAATGCCGTTGTTCTTGTTCTTTCTGGATTTCATGGGTCACGCTCCATTTTTGCCTCGGTGGTTCGCCAGATTCGTCAGCACTGCGGCAATCTTGTCCGGAGGAAGGACAAATGTCGCCGCATCGAGCTTGATTGCCTCGCCCGGCATGCCGTGCACGACCGAACTGTCCTTGTCCTGGGCGAAGGTGACTGCGCCCTTTTGTTTCAATAGCCGCAATTCATCGGCGCCGTCGCGGCCCATGCCGGTGAGCAGGCCGGCGACGGCGTCGCCCCCGTAATTATCGGCGATCGAGCGGAAAAGATAAGACACCGACGGGCGCAGCCCGTTTTCGGGCGCGTCCCGGGTCAGGACGATCTTGCCGCTGCGTTCCACTTTCATCTGGTACTCGTCGGGCGCAATGTAGACGTGGCCGGGAAGAAGAAGCTCGCCGTGGATGGCGACATGCACCGGCAGGCTGGCCGACTGTGCCAGCCACTCGGCGAATCCCTGGATAAAGCCAGCCGCCATATGCTGGACGATCAATACCGGCGCCGGAAACGTCTTTGGCAATCCCGCCAGTATGGTATGGAGCGCCGGCGGGCCGCCGGTTGAAGCGCCGATGGCGATGATCCGCACTTGTGCCGGCGCGCGCGCGAGCCCCATCTCCGCCGGGCGTAGAGCCGGCGCATCGCGCCGCGCATGGGACCAGCGCCGCACCACCTTCACTTCCGACATCAGTTTCACCGTCTGCACCAGTTCCCTCGCGGTGGTTTCATGATGCGGATGGCCGATGCCGTTTGGCCGCATGAGTACGGCCAAAGCACCCGCTTCCATGGCGCGAAACATCATTGCGGTTTCGCGCGGATCGGTGCTCCCGCTCACGATCACGATGGGGGTCGGATCGGTTTCCATGATACGACGTGTCGCTTCCAGGCCATCCATTTTCGGCATGTGGATGTCCATCGTGACCACGTCGGGCCGATAGCGGCGCACGGCGTCGAGCGCCTCCTCGCCGTCGCACGCCGTGCCCACCACGCGGATACCTGGGTCCGAGCCGAGAACGTGAATGAGAAATTCACGCACCGCGGGCGAATCTTCCACCACCAGGACGTTGATCAAAGGAGTTGCCTCATTGTGCTTTTTCCCGAAACGATGAATTGTGCAAGCTTCTGCATATGCTCATCCCTGGCGCATTGGTTCATAACGGCTAATCCGGTTTCTGCCGCTCCGTTTGGCTGCGTACAGGGCCGCATCGGCGGCCGCGACCAGCGTGTCCGCCCCGTCTCCATGCAGCGGCCAGGACGCGACTCCGATACTGACGGTAATGCGTACAGGCGCGCCCGTGTTGATGTCAAACGGCTGCGTTTCCACGCTGGCGCGCAGGCGCTCGGCGATATCGGCGGCGGCGTCGGAATCAGTCTCCGGCAGGATGACAGCGATTTCTTCGCCGCCGTAGCGGCATACGCGGTCGATGACGCGCGCCTGATGGTTCAACAGTTCGCTCAGTCCCTTGAGAATGGTGTCTCCCGCCTGATGTCCGTGCGTGTCGTTGACGTGCTTGAAGTGGTCAATGTCGAGCAGCAGCAGCGCGACAGGCCGCTTGAAACGCTGCGCGCGTCCGATTTCATCGGCGAGCAGCGCGTAGAAGGTGTGGTGGTTGTAGAGCCCGGTGAGGCCGTCGCGGGTCGCGAGTTCGTAGAGGGCTTTCTGGTTTTGTTCCAGCTTCTCCGCCATGGCATTGAACGTCGTGGCGAGTTCGCCCAGTTCGTCGCGCTGCGCCAGGCTTACGCGGTGGGAAAGCTCGCCTGCGGACAGGCGCGCGGCGCCCTGGCGCAGGGCGTCCACACCGGTGAGGATGGAGCGCGCCAGTGCGACGCTGACCAGCAGGCCGGTTGCCAGCGCTGCCGTGAAAGCGCCGAATGTGATCCAGATACTGCGTGTCCTGGTGACACGCGCTGTTGCCCGATCCGCATCGATGAACCGGCGGGAAATATCGTGGATTTGGTCCAACAGGCCTACGGACAGATAGACATGCGCATCGAAACGCTTCATGTCGCGCGCGGCTTGCGGGTCGCCGATGGGATCGCGCAAACGCAGCAGCGCCTCACCGATCTGCCTGGCCTGCTGCCATTCCCTACGGGCGGATACGATCAGCTCGCGCTCCTGCGCCAGGGAGAATCGCTCCGGCGCGGCCTCCTTGAAGGCAAGCTCCACCCGGTGGCTCAGTTGAATGAACCGCATTAACTCTCCTGGATCGCCATTGACGAGGTAATCGTTGACCGGCATGGCTGCCGTGAGCAAATCCGCTTGAAGATGCATCACGGGATTCATCTCCTCGGTGACTTCTCTGACGATGTCTTCCAGCGGATCGACCAGACGCGGCAAAAGATAAAACAGACCCACGGCAGCCGCCAACAGAAACGGCAGCAGCACCGCAACTAGCCCCAGGGTGAAACGCATGCGTAAAGAGAGTTGCAGTGCATGGAAGCGGGCCATGGCAATCGCTTTCATCAAGTTCGCATACTCACGAATAGTCGGTTCGTCACGATTTTTCCTACAAAAATACTTAGATTATGGTTGCCGTTGCATCGAACGCCGGCGCTGACGCCCGCCGCTCAAACGAGCCTGCCGATGACTTCCAGCAGGTTGCTCTGGTCGAAGCTGCTTTTCACGATATAAGCGTTGGCGCCGGCATCGATGCCGCGTTCGCGGTGTTCGCGCGAGCCCAGCGCCGTCACCAGCACCACCGGCAGCTCCGCGAGTTGCTTATCCGCACGCACCTTGGCCGTCAGGTCGAAGCCGTCCATGCGCGGCATTTCCACGTCCGAGACGATCAGGTCGAACGTGCCGGTCTTGAGTGCGGTATAGGCGTCTACACCATCCACCGCCGTGGTGACGCGATAGCCTGCCGATTCGAGTATGTTCTTGAGCAATGCCCGCGATGTGATCGAGTCTTCCACCACCAGGATGGATTGGCTTTCCGTTTCCGCATGTTTTTCGGCAGCGGGCGCAAACGGCGCCATAGGCCGCTTCACGGCCGACTTCAGCAGGTCGGGAACATTGAGAACCGGCACGACTTCCCCCGTTCCCAGGACGCTCGCGCCGGCGACGTTGCGCACGCGCGTGAGTTGCGGCCCAAGCGGCTTGACCAGCACTTCCTGTTCCCCGACGATATCCTCCACACAGAATGCGATACGTTGCGAACCCAGTGCAAGCACGACGGCCTGCAGGCTGTCCGCCGGTTCGCCCGCCGTGCCCTTGCGCGGCAGTTCCAGCACATCGCTGAGCCAGACCAGCGCAAGCACCTGGCCATCAAGGGCAATCGTTTCCCGGTTTTCCACGGTCTGGATGTCCTGGCTGGCCGCGCGCACCACACGCTCGATACTGATGGCGGGAAGGATGAACAGGTGACCGCCGGCGCGGACGGTGACACCCTGGAAGTTGGCCAGCGTCAGCGGCAGGACGATGCGGAACGCCGTTCCCGCGCCGGGGTGGGATTCGATAGCGACCGTGCCGCCCAGCCGCTCGACCTTTTCGCGCACGATCGCAAGACCGAGCCCGCGCCCGGAGACGTCCGTGATGAGGGGGCTGGTGGAAATGCCGGACTGGAAAACCAGTGCCAGCGCTTCCGCTTCGCCGAGGCTTTCTGCAGCCTCGGGCGCAACCATGCCAAGCCTGCCGGCCGCGGCCTTCACACTGGCGGCGTCGATGCCCGCCCCGTCATCGGCAATGCGTATCTCGACCTTGCCGCTGTCCTGTTGCGAGATCGCCACGCTGAACGTTCCGTGCGGCGGCTTCTGCCTCTCCCGGCGCAGCGCCGGTTTTTCGATGCCGTGATCGATGCCGTTGCGCAACAGGTGGATGAGCGGATCCTTCATCTCCTCCAGAATGCGCCGATCGATTTCAATCTCGCCGCCCTGGAACAGCAGCTCTATCTCCTTGCCCTGCTCGCGCGCCAGCTCGCGGGCGAAGCGCGGGAGAATCTCGAGCAGCGACGCGAACGGCAGCAACTGCATCTCCTTCACGTCGTGCAGCAGGCTGCCGGTCATACCGGTCAGCGTGCGCAGATCGTGTCCGGCGGATTTCTTCAATTTCGCCAGACGGTCTTCGAGCGTTTTGATGTAGCCTTGTTCGACATCCAGATAGTCGAGCAGCTTGCGGATTTGCTGCGGGCCCCTGGCGGCTTCGTTGTTCTTGCCACCCGGTTCGCATAAACTTTCGACCAGCCTGAGTGTGGGCTGAATCCGCACCCGTTCCTTTTTCCAGCCTGCGAGCAAGGCAGCGGTCTCGCGCAGCTCCCTGGCGCGCTGACTTGACGCCAGCCGGGGGGATAGCAGTTCTTCAACCTGCCGCATCACGCCGTCGAGCTTCGCCGTGGAAACCCGGATGGTTTTGGAGGTCAAACTGTGTGGTGGAATGGGTGCAGGTACACTGCCCGTCTCGACAGCTTCATCCGGTGCGGTGGGCGTGGATACCGGCGGAATCGCATGCGGCGGCGCTGCGTCCGGCTGTGCGAGCATCGGCAATGGCCCTGTCAACGCATCGTCTAGTTGCCGAATCAGCCTGCCGATTACCGGATTGCGGGTTTCCGGCGCACCGGTTTGCGGAATCAGCAAGCCGCCGAGGGCATCAATCGTCTGGTGCAGGAAATCCAGCAACGGCGGCGAGACGGCGAGCTGATTGCTCTTCAGCGCTGCGAACACGCTCTCCAGCGGCTGGCAGACCGTTTCGATCTGCGTCAGATTCACGGCACGGGCGGCGCCCTTCAGGCTGTGCGCTTCACGGAACACTCGCTCGACAATTTCCGCGCGCCGGGCGCCAACCGGCATTTTCTCCAGCTCGAACAGCCCGGCGGACATCACCTTGAGGTGCTCGTCCGCCTCGATCCGGAACGTCGCGAGCAGCCTTTTCAGAAATTCATCGTTTTGTTTGGCCATGGTTCTGTTCCGTTTCCAGTATTCGGCTGTCCGCTCAGGCGGCCTTGCGGCCGATTAATATGGCCAGTTTCTGCCCCAGTTCATGCAGGTTTTGCGCCGCGACTTCCGCCTGCCGGGTGCCGGACACGTTCTGCACGCTGGCCTGCTTGATGTTCTCCATTGCCAGCGCCACCTGATCCATACCCGCCATCTGCTGCTGGCTCGATGCGGCAATCTGCGTGGCCGCCTGGGCCGCTTCATGGATGCTCTCGGCCAGCAGGCGGATGGATTCACCGGTCTCCGTGGTCTGCTTGACTCCGGCCTCGACCGCCTTGTTGCCCTGCTCGGTGGCCAGCACGGCGGCACCGGTGGCCTTCTGGATGTCGCCCAGAATCGCGCGCACCTGGCCGGTGGCCTGCTTGGATTGTTCCGCCAGGCTCTTGACCTCCTGCGCCACCACGCCGAAGCCCTTGCCGTGTTCGCCGGCCCTGGCCGCTTCGATGGCGGCGTTCACCGCCAGCACGTTCGATTGCTCGGCAAGGTCGTTGACGGTGGCGATGATCTCGCCGATGGCCTGGCTTTGTTCGGACAGGCGCACGATGCTTTCGGCGATGGATTCCATCTGTTCCTGGATATGCTGCATGCCGGCAGTCGCATCTTCCACCGCCTTGCTTCCGGTCTGCGAGATCTGCGCGGTCTTCTGCGCGCTGTCGGAAACATAGCGCGCCTTCTGGCTCGCCACCTGGGCGGTCTGCTTGACTTCCTCTACTGTCGCCGTGGTCTCGCTCACCGCACTGGCGGTCTCGGCCGCGCCGGAGGCAACCTGGGTGGTGGTGGCTAAAATCTCGGCTGCGGAGGACGACAGCAGGTTAATGCTTTCACGCAACTGGCGGGTAATGGTGCGAGTGAGCAGGAAACCAAACAGAGCCAATACTGCAAAGGCAAGAGGAATACCGTAAACGATGGTGGCAATCGTGGTTTCGGAATTGGCTTTCACCTCATTATCCCGCTGTTCCAATAATGCCTTCCCTTCGTTCCCCATCGCGGTGATGAGCTTTCGAATATCGTCCATCGCCTGCTTTCCCTTGTCCGTCCGGATCACCTGTAATGCAGCCTCGAACCCCTTGCTCTTCCGCAAATCGATGGTTTCCTTGAGTTCGGAAAATTTCGCCGCAATGAGCGGTTCGATCGCATCGAGCCGATGCTGCTGGCTGGGGTTGTCCGCCGTCAGGTGCCGGAGATTCTGGAGCGCCTTATTCACAGCCGCCGTGCCGGTCTGGTACGGTTCCAGATAAGGGTCTTCTCCGACTATGATGTAGCCACGCTGCCCGGTCTCGGCATCCTGCAAGGCGGAGAGCACCTTGTTGAGATTATCAAGTACCTGGTAGGTATGAACTTTCAACTGTGCGGCTTCGATGAAGCCGGTCGTGTTCCGGTATGAAACCATGCCGAGAACAGCCAGAATAAACAGTGCCAGCGCGTATCCGGCTCCAATTTTTGTGCCAATGGACCATTTCATATAGCCATCCTCTCTATTTGGATTGAAGACCGTCAAACTTTGTACTGTTCCGCCAACTGCTTCAGCCGCTGCCCCAATTCATGCAGCCCCTGCGCCGCGACTTCCGCCTGCCGGGTGCCGGACACGTTCTGCACGCTGGCCTGCTTGATGTTCTCCATTGCCAGCGCCACCTGATCCATACCCGCCATCTGCTGCTGGCTCGATGCGGCAATCTGCGTGGCCGCCTGGGCCGCTTCATGGATGCTCTCGGCCAGCAGGCGGATGGATTCACCGGTCTCCGTGGTCTGCTTGACTCCGGCCTCGACCGCCTTGTTGCCCTGCTCGGTGGCCAGCACGGCGGCACCGGTGGCCTTCTGGATGTCGCCCAGAATCGCGCGCACCTGGCCGGTGGCCTGCTTGGATTGTTCCGCCAGGCTCTTGACCTCCTGCGCCACCACGCCGAAGCCCTTGCCGTGTTCGCCGGCCCTGGCCGCTTCGATGGCGGCGTTCACCGCCAGCACGTTCGATTGCTCGGCAAGGTCGTTGACGGTGGCGATGATCTCGCCGATGGCCTGGCTTTGTTCGGACAGGCGCACGATGCTTTCGGCGATGGATTCCATCTGTTCCTGGATATGCTGCATGCCGGCAGTCGCATCTTCCACCGCCTTGCTTCCGGTCTGCGAGATCTGCGCGGTCTTCTGTGCGCTGTCGGAGACGTAGCGCGCTTTCTGGCTCGCCACCTGGGCGGTCTGCTTGACTTCCTCTACTGTCGCCGTGGTCTCGCTCACCGCACTGGCGGTCTCGGCCGCGCCGGAGGCAACCTGGGTGGTGGTGGCTAAAATCTCGCTTGAGGTCGAGGTCAGTACCTCAACCCCTTCGTTAATCTCGCGTGTGAGCCGCCGCAGATTTTCGACCATCCCGTGGAACGCGCGTCCAAGGATCCCGATCTCATCGGCGCGATCGTTTTCCGGGACGTTGACGGTAAGATCGCCTGACGTTACCCGCTCGGCGACATCCGAGATCACCCGCAGCGGACGGACAATGACGCGAGTGACCAGGAAACCAAACAGGGCCAATACCGCAAAGGCAAGGGGGATACCGTAAATAATGGTGGAAATCGTGGCTTTGGAACTCGCCTTTACCCCGACATCCCGCTGTTCCAATAACGCCTTCTCTTCGCTCCCCATCGCGGCGATGAGTTTTCGAATATCATCCATCGCCTGCTTTCCCTTGTCCGTACGGATCACCTGTAACGCAGCCTCGAACCCCTTGGTCTTCCGCAAACCGATGGTTTCCTTGAGTTCGGAAAGTTTTGCCGCAATAAGGGGCCCGAGCGCATCGAGCCGATGCTGCTGGCTGGGGTTGTCCGCCGTCAACCGGCGGAGATTCCGGATGGTTTGGCTCTCCTCTGCCGTTGCCGCCTGATACGGCTCCAGATAACGGTCTTCTCCGGTTATGATATAGCCGCGCTGTCCGGTCTCGGCATCCTGCAAGGTAGAGAGCACCTGGTTGAGATTGTCGAGCACCTGGTAGGAGTGCGCTTTCATCTGCTCGGCTTCGATGAAGCCGGTCGTGTTCCGGTATGAGACCAGCCCAAGGACGACCAGCATGGCCAGTGCCAGCGCGTATCCAGCCCCAATCTTTGTGCCAATATTCCATTTCATTTTGCTGCCTCCGCTTGTGATTCTGTCCAGTCCGGGCCGTTCTCTTACCCGTCCACTTGCTCCTGCACGATGATGTTTGCGTCGGACAGGAGTTTTTCCGCATCGAGAATGACTGTCCGATCAGGCGTCACGCCCCGCAAATACGCTGCCCGGACATCCGTGAGCGTGGGCAGGGATGACTGAATGCCGGCGATGGGGATGCGGCGCACGCCGGTAATCGCATCCGCCAGGATGCCGAAGAGCATGTTTCCGGAGCGCAGCACGATGACCTTGTTGAGATCGGTCAGCCCTTGCTCCGGCAGCTCGAAAAATTTCCTGATGTCGATGACCGAGAGAATCTCGCCGCGCAGGTTGATGATGCCGAGCACGAAGGCCGGCGTGCTCGGCAGCGGCGTGAGGCTTTCCAAGGGGTAAACCTCCCGGACATAACGCGATTCGACCGCGTAGTGCTCGTAGGCCAGCAGGAATTCCACGACCTCGATGCGCGCATTGGCGGCCTCTTCCGGCGCGGGCTCCCGGGCCAGCGCCTGCGCTCTTGCCTTCAGGATGCGTTGCGTCTCTGCGGGTGGCGGCGTCGATCCAAGCTCGATCGCGGCGCGCGTGGCCGCCATGCGCCGCTCTATATCGCGCCAGTCGACAGACGCTTTTTTCTGTTCTCGCGACCCTGGCTTGGGTGTGCTCATGCCTATTCCTCTCATATGCCGGCCGGCGCAGCGCGCGGCAGGCTGGACAGCACGGATGTGATGATCTCGACCAGCCGGCCGGCGCTCAGCCCGTCCGACTCGGGCAGGGGTTCGTCGCGCGGGTGCCGATGCAGGAGCGCGAGGGTATTTCTGAAATGCCGCTCTGCCTCGCGGCGGCGGCCCTGCGCCAGACGCAGGTTACCCAACCCGAAATGCGCGAGTACGAAATCGGGATCGAGATAGAGCGCGCGCATCAACGACTGCACGGCGAGGTCATAGTGGCCCTGCTCCTGCAGGATGGTGGCGAGGAGATACGGGTGCGCGGGATTCAGCTTGTCGGCGGCGACTGCTTTTTCGCACCATTCGGCCGCTTCGGCGAGTTTGCCCTGGTTGGCACAGGCCCGCGCCGCGCGGGACGGCGCTGCGTTATCATTCACCTCGACCAGAGGTGCTTCGTCTGGTTGCTCTGCCGGGCGATCCAAATTCAATAGCGCTTTATGCAACGGGATAGAGAGGATTGCATCCCCAACCATGCATTCCGGCAGCAAGGTCTCGGGCAATAGGCCGGGTAGCGCAGCGGGGTAAATGCTTGCGACAGCCGGCGATTCCGAGTTGGCGAGTTTGCGGTAGAGAACCGCTCCGGGAAAGCCGACGGCGGTGAACCCGGAAAACAGGCTGGTCGAGGTTTCCACGGGGCTGACGATAAGCCACCCGCCATCGACGAGCGAGCGGCGGAAATTCTCGATGACCTGCTTCGCCCGTGCCGCAGTGAAATACATCAGCACATTGCGGCAGAAGATCACGTCCATCGCGTTGGTGTTGTTGGTAAGCGAAGGGTAAACGTCGTCGGCGAGGTTGAGGTAGGAAAATGTCACCTGCTTTCGGATGCGCGGCTGAATTTCGAAGCACGCATTTTTTTCATGTTTGAAATGACGCGCCCGGATCCAGGCCGGCGTGTCGCGGAACGACCATTCACCGTATATCCCCGCTGCCGCCTTGCCCAGAAACGCCGGGTTGATGTCGGTGGCCAGGATGGTGACATTCCATTTTTCATGGCCGGGGATCAACCGGTCGAGCAGCATGGCGATGGAATAGGCTTCCTCGCCCGTGCAGCAACCGGCGCTCCAGATGCGCAAGCGCCGTCCGGTATGCTCGCGCGCATGCAGCAACGCCGGAAGGATGTGCTGTTCGAGCGCCTCGAAGCTCCGCTTCTCGCGGAAGAAATAGGTTTCGCCCACGGTCAAATGGCTGGCGAGGGTCTCGATCTGGCTGCGCGTCAGGGGTGCGGACAACAGCCAGTGCGCGCATGCTTGCGCATCCGCCAGGCCGAACTGGCGGGCAGCCGCAACGATTCCCCGCTCCAGGTCGCCCCAGCGCTTTTTCGGGAAATGCAGTCCGGTCTGCGCGGCGAGGAAATCGCTCAGGCTGGACAAAAGTGAATCGGGAAGAGGAGGCCGTATGTTCTGCATCTAAAGATGGACCATGGCCTGATCCAGAGATTCTTCTTCTTCCAGTGAGAGAAATTGTTCCAGATTGTAGATCAGGATCAGGCCATCCTTGAGCTTCGCTACACCTTGAACATACTCAAGCCCGGGCAGGATACCCTCCGCCGCGGCCAGTTCCCGCGCGGTGCATTCGACGACACCGGTCACTGTATCCACCACCAGCGCTACCGGCCGCCGCACCGTGTGGGTGATGACAAGCTGGTCGGTGAGGACAATGTCCCGTTGCGGCAGGCCAAAACGCTTGCGCACGTTGATGACCGGGATCACGCTACCCTGCACATTGACCATGCCAAGCACGATATCCGGCGCCTTCGGCAACGGGGTAATCTCCACCACGCGCACCACCCTGTCCACCACCGGCAGATACAGGGCGCAGCGCTGATCGCCCAAAGCAAAAACCAGGAGTTGATCCGGTTTCTCCATAATCGCCGGCCCGGCGTTCATGGATAATGAAGCGGCCATCTCGTTGCAAAAAAATAAAGTGATGCGGGCAAAACAGTCATGGCATGTCCCCCTATCTCTTTGATGATATTAGCCTGAATTTTGCAAAACAAAAGGAGAATAACGCGGTAAACATTTGATGCAATGTATATTATATAAAACAGAATTGTAAAAAATCTTGATGTATCTCTCGCTCATGCCCGGCTCGTCACCTTCTTCATCGGGACTATCTTGTAAAGCGTAATGGCGAATGATTTCCCGAAACCTGTCTCGCTGTTCCGGAGCTACGAACAACAACATGTGCCAATGTGGGGTGGCGTCATGGTGAGGCTCCGCAACATCTAATAGCAACTTACTCTGCTCAGTGTCCAGGTTTGACACATAACCCATGACGTTACGCAGCAAGTGCATCCATTTGTCGTCCGGGCGGGCTGTATAATCGCCACTTTTTTCGAGCATCCCGCCATGTGGTTTAAAAACATTTTCGTTTATCGCCTTGCCACTGATTGGGCCATGAGCGCCACGACTCTGGAAGAGAAACTCTCCCTTCATCCGCTGGCATGTGCTGGCCTGGACAAGCAAAGCCGGGGATGGGTTCCCTGCCATGGAGATGATCGCCTGGTCCACGCATCAAATCGGCAGATGTTGATTACGCTTGGCGTAGAGCAGAAATTGCTGCCTGCCTCCATCGTCAACCAGTTTGCCAAGGATCGCGTCGCCGATCTGGAAGCGCAGCAGGGCCACCGCATTGGGCGCAAGGAGAAGAAAGAGATCAAGGAACGCGTCACCGAAGAGCTTCTCCCGCGCGCGTTTGCGCATCGGCGCATGACCTATGTGTGGATCGATCCGGTCAATGGTTGGCTGGTCGTGGATGCCGCCTCCCCGGCCAAGGCGGATGAAGTGCTGGAATTGCTGGGCAAAACGCTGGATGACCTGCCGCTCAAACTGTTGCACACCCAGCGCTCTCCCGTCGCGGCAATGACGGACTGGCTCGCCGGCGGTGAATCACCGGCTGGCTTCACCATCGACAGGGAACTGGAACTCCGCTCCAGCGATGCAGGCAAGGCAACAATCCGCTATGTCCGGCATGATCTGGAGGGCGATGAAATCCGAGCGCACATTGCCGCCGGCAAGACGGCCACCCGGCTGGGAATGACCTGGAATGACCGGATTTCCTTCGTGCTGACCGAACAACTCCAGATCAAGCGGCTCGACTTTCTGGACATCATCAAGGAACAGGCCGGGACACAGGCAGAGTCAGCAGACGAGATGTTCGATCTCGACTTTGCCCTGATGACCGGGGAACTGGCCAGGATGCTGGCCGATCTGGTCGATGCGCTCGGTGGTGAAAATCTCCAGCAGGCATGACTTGATTTGCAAGTAAAATCACTCAACCTCTCTATTTCCTCCCCTTAACCTATAGAATTGTGCGGATCAGCACTTCATTACATTTCGTCAGAAAAGCCTTCTCGCCATGCAACCATCCGCCCCAATGACCCACCAGGAAATTCAGCAGCTGGAAACCTGGCTTGCATCACCACTGTTCAGGGGCAAGGCCATGCCGCTGGACCGTCTACAAGGCTTTCTGGCTGCCGCGGTGAGTTCACCTGACATCATCCTGCCAAGTGTCTGGATGCCGGAAGTGCTGGGTTGCGCGCCAGCGTATGATTCGATGGAGCAGGCGCAGGCGTTCATGGATCTGCTGATGCGGTTTTATAACGAAGTAGCCAGTACACTCCCGGATAAGCAACCGCTCAGGCTGATCCTGAAGCCGAAGGTATCCGGGGAACCGGATATGGACTATCAATCCTGGTGCGAGGGCTATATTTCCGGGTGGTCGCTGTCGAAAGAAGAATGGCTGCGTCCTGGCAACGAACCGCTCAAAAAGCTGACCTTTCCCATTCTGTTTCTGTCCGGCGCATTCCGCGAAGCCGCCGAATTCAGCGAGCTGAAATATATCCCTGACGCTGACGACCTGAAAGTACAACAGGATTGTGTCGCGATGCTGCCGCAAGCCGTGACTGGCATATACAATTTCTGGCGGACGAAGCGTAGTCTGACCCCTTCCCCTGCCCGACGCGAAACACCCAAGGTGGGGCGCAATGAATCATGCCCATGCGGCAGCGGTAAGAAATTCAAGCAGTGCTGCGGTGCCAACCGGATCGTTCACTGATATTTTCGCGTGAATACTCCGTACAAACATGAGCTCTGCCCGGAGATAAGCGTTAAAATTACTCGAGAACGTCCTGTCACGACGAAATTTGGCGTTAGAGATGTCTACATTATCCGCGACAGGCTGAATACCAAGCGCACCAGCACGGCAGGCAGCTCCGTCAGCGCGGTCACAGCCAACAGTGCAATCAATACCCACTGTATTGAAAATCTCATTTAACTTCTCCTTACGCTTGCATGCCAGCCTTGGTGGCGAGCATACGCAAATCCGCACACGGCCCATCCTGCCAAAGGATGGCAGCCTATCGAGCACCGCCCTCTAATGGCGTGCAAAACGGATGACGATGTTCCCGGGTTGGCGTTCGACATATTCCACTTCGATCGTCCCCCCATAGCGCTGGTGCATTTGATCGATCAACGGCAACGGATCATGATCGTTGACGAATGCATGACCTCCCCTGACTGCAAGACATCCAGAGCGCCGATATGGCCGCATGGCGGAAACGCCTGGCGACGCCGCGGGCATCGAAAAGACAGGATTACCCATCGAAAATCTTCAGGTTCTGCAGCATGATCAATCTCCTTATTTCCTGATCGAGTGGTTTGATCAGGGAAGAATTATGCAAAAAAGTGCGTCCTTTCAGTCGTAATAATCGGCCATGAGGCGCAGCGAAGCGCCAATATTGCTTGCCCGTGCGAACCAGAGTGCGCCCACCTCCTCAGGCAAATGATCATTCAGCGTCTCCTGAAACAACTTCAACCAGTCCGCAATGAGTTCAGGCGTTACGCCGACTGGAATGTGCTTCTCTGCGACTCGATATCTGTCCTGGCGATAAGCCGGCCCGCCCAGGCTAAGCCACCAGAAATGGGTAAGCCGCGCCTTATGTTCGGTCCAGTCACTGACTCTGGTGAAAGGCCCGACCAGCGTCGGGTGGCGCTGCACACGGTCATAAAAATCATCTACCACTGCGGCGATCTTGATACGACCGATCAGCGCATAGGTATCTCGCAGTCTCGGGGGCGCCTTGCGATCGGTACTTGGCGCATTATCGGTCACTCTTTCGCTCAGCTTTTCATCTGCGGCGCCGAACCCAGCGCAAGTTCCGGGTTGTAGAGATACTCGATGTTGCCCGCCTCGACTTCCTTGAGGTAGGCCTCGAATGTCTTCTTGGCTTCGGTCCAGGAGATGCCCATTTTCTCCACCAGTTCTTCGCAGGGAGAAGCATGCCATTGCAACTGTACAATCTTTAATGGGTCCGCACCGCAAGCCAGCGCCGCGAACTGAACATCAGCCATGACCGGCACCGAAAAGTTCTGGTCGTGGGCTTTACCAATCCACTGATTCTTGTCCATGGTGGTGATGCAGCCCGTATCGTTGCCCAGCAGCACGTCCGCATTGGCCTCCTCCCTCACCACGCGGATCTTGCGATCCATGGTGAAGGAGCGGACGAATTCCCGCTCGGAGATGATGTGACGGAAGCCGAAGCCGCAGCAGTCGTACCAGGTGGAATAGTCGATCAGCTGGGCGCCCAGCGCCAGCGCGATGGAACTGCCCACGGCAGTGCGGTTGCCGCCCAGCACGCTGGGGTCGTAAATCGCGTCTTCCTGTACCATCTTGTAGTAATGGCAAGCCGGGTGGAAGGTCACGCGGATGTTGGATACGTCGATGGTTTGCAGCTCGGAGGCGATGCGATTGCGCATCACGTGCAGCCACTCGGAGTAGTGGACAACCTCCTCCGGAATCACCAGCTTGCCGTCCACCAGACGCCCCAGCTTGCCGAGGATCTTGGTGACGCGCCCGCGCAGTTCAGCGGATTCAACCAGGTATTTGCGGATTTCCTTATAGTTGCCAAACGAAGTTCCGCAATGCACCAGCGGGAAGAAGTGACCCGCCTCAAAGCCATGCTGTTTGCCGGAAATGTAGGCCTGGTGGAAGTTGCGCAGGAACACCGCGGCCAGCGATTCGACGTTGCCGATGCCGGAGCCGTGGTAATTCCAGGCGGTGCAGGAAGTCTGGTCGGTTTCGTCGAGGTAGTCTTTGCCGGGCTCAAAACTGAACTTGTTCATGAGCCACATCAGGGAGGTGGGGTAGCCGGGAATATTGCCGCACTGCCCGCACGATTTGTGGTGCCACAGTTGATTGGTGGGGATGCGTTTGGTCCAGCCGAACAAGGTCTGTACCTCGACCGGTTTGTGCGCATCGGTAATGCGATGCACGATGATCTGTCCATCCTTCTCCAGTTCCCACATGTGATCGCGAATGTCGTCCATGCGCTCTCCGAGATCTACGGTGCGCTTGTCGACGTGCTTGCGCACCCATTCGGTGGCCTGCACGGCTTCGGTGCCGGTGAGGTTGGTTTGCTGGAAGAATGAGCCGTGTCCTGCTATCCCTTGGTTTACGTCAGTGATCTCTTTACCTGTTTCCATCGATTAATCTCCTTGAGATAAAGGCCACGCCGCTCATGCACGGTCTGCGATTTGACCTGTTCCATCCCCTATCGGGATGCATTCCTGATATCGCCCACCGAATCCGACCGCACTATCGATCCCGGAGCGTACTCATGTCGAAAACATAACATGTAATATAGATACATCTATAACATCAGTCAAGATAGCAATACCTGTAAAAATAAAATTCAATTGTAAGGTAAGCACGTGACCAAAATTGGACAGCACTGATCTCTCTTTGTTCTAACGCCAGATGCCTTTATTTTGTGAGCTGATTTCAGCACATGAAATGCATTACAGCAACAAGTTCTTTACAGTTACCTGGATCCTCGGCTCTATAGAAATCTGTCTGTAAAATCATCAGCATGGCTGCGCACCATTCCTTGGAAGGCGATCTGAGTCTTCTTTGAACGGGGTCAACTTGTCATCGAAGTAAAGCCATTACACGCAAAATTTAATCATCAAAATTATTGGTAATCGATGAACGGGCTCGAAGTCAAGAAATTTAGATTGACATACGTTAAGGTATATTTGTAATATACTATTTAATAATTTACTTGTATAGTGACCCAGGTTGGTTTCGGGTCAGGGCAGTTACGCAATTATCAATTTGAACCATGATGTTACAGCGATTTTTTCGTCGATGGCTAGCCTTGACTCACCGGGATTATGGTACTGGCTCATCCACTCGCCGCACTAGCGTAAAACCGCGCTTCGCTAGAACGAGCAAAATTGTAAAGCCGATTCAGCTCATGGCAGATTTATGCACGTTAAATAGAAAAAATGAGGCGGGTTGAGAACGACGCAACACAGCCCATTTAACTTAAACAGGAGATATTGAGTGGATGGCAAATCAACTATTGCGGCTAAGGATTCCTGCCGTGCGGCTCAGACGTTCAACCTTTTGAGTATAACCGCAGTACTGGTTGCGCCATTGTTACTGCTGTGGATTGCAGTTTCTATCTTCGTCTATGCGTTAATTGCCCATCATCCAAACGTTAAAGTAGCTACATATAATCGTTGGGCTGGTTATCGATTTTATGGTTCGGCCGGATCGATGATGGTATTTGGCAGCCCAATCTATCATGTATTCGGCAATTGGCATGGACTGCTTGCTCTTTGGATAATCATGTTTATCGTTGTAGTTCCATGGGGCATCTGGTCAGTAATAAAAGCAGGCAAAGAAGAATGGTTGGAGATGCGGATTGGAACTGCACCTTCAGTGGTATGACGCTATAGTCACAATGGAAATACCTGGCTCTCCATGAACCACCCTGTCAGTCGCTGGTTAAAGATTATCTTTCACAGAAGTGGGCACGCGATTCAGGAAAGTGAAGAGCGCTACCGCGCATTGGTTGAGCAGGCCTCTGATGGCATCTTCATTACTGATAACCGTGAGAGATTTCTGGACGTAAACAATAGCGCCTGCGACATGCTTGGATTATCCCGGAAATACATGCTAGCCAGACACATTCAGGATGTGATGCCGGAAGAGGAATATGTCAAATTCACCCAGATTCGACATCGGTTAAAGGCTGGCGAGACACTTTTGAACGAGTGGCATATGAAATGCAGCGATGGCTCGTTAATCCCGGTGGAGGTGAGCGCAAAAATACTGTCCGACGGCCGGATTCAGGGCATCGCACGCAACATTTCCGAGCGCAAGCAACACGAAACCCAGCTTGTCCATCTGGCCAATCATGATTCATTAACGGGTTTACCCAATCGCAGCCTGTTCCAGGATCGTCTGCAGCAGGCATTGATGAAGGCGCGTCGGAATGGCCTCAAGGTGGCCGTGTTGTTTTGCGACCTGGATCGTTTCAAACGCATCAACGACAGCTTGGGGCACGATGTCGGCGATCAATTGCTCCAGACCGTTGCGGGCCGGCTGCTTGGCAGCGTGCGCGAGTCGGATACCGTTGCCCGGCTGGGGGGCGATGAATTCGCCATTATCCTGGATGATTTTGCCACCGAGGATGCTGTCTCGGGTATTGCTCAAAAAATCCTCTACACGCTGGCACGTCCGCTGGCCATTACAACACTCAATCTCTCAACTACCAGCAGCATCGGCATCAGTTTTTTTCCGGAAGATGGCGACACGGCGCAAGCTCTGCTGAAGAACGCAGATGCCGCCATGTATCTCGCCAAGGCGCGCGGCAAGAATAATTTTCAGTTTTATTCCCAGGGAATCGCCAGCGACGCGCTGGAACATCTCAATCTGGAGATCAATCTGCGTTTGGCCCTGGAACGCGAGGAACTCGTATTGCATTATCAGCCCCAGGTCGATCTGAAATCAGGCCGCGTTATAGGCGTGGAAGCATTGCTGCGTTGGCGCCGGCCTGCGGGAGACATGACGCTTCCCGCACAGCTTATTCCATTAGCTGAAGAAACCGGGCTTATTGGGCCAATCGGTAAATGGGTGCTGCGCACTGCCTGTCTGCAAAATAAGGCATGGCAAGATGCCGGCCTGCCCGGCATGCGCGTAGCCGTTAATCTGTCCGCAAAACAATTCATGCACCAGGATCTGGTACAAATTGTCGAGCGAGCACTTGATGAAACAGGACTTGAAGCACGCTATCTGGAATTGGAAATTACCGAAAGCAGCCTTATGCAGAAATCTGAAGATGCGGTTGTAACCCTGGGCAAGTTAAAGGCAATGGGCGTTCATCTTTCGATCGATGATTTTGGCACGGGTTATTCCAGCTTGAGTTATCTTCAGCGTTTCCCCATTGACACGCTCAAGATTGATCAATCTTTCGTATACGACATTGCAACAAATCAGGCCAGTGCGGTGATTACCCAGGCGGTAATCGCCTTGGCGCATACCATGAAATTGCGGGTAATTGCTGAGGGGGTTGAAACGGCCAGCCAGATCGCCTTTCTTGCGGAAAATCGCTGTGACGCAATGCAAGGTTATTATGTCAGCCATCCCCTGCCGGCTGACGGGCTGGCAGCCTTCCTGCATGAAGGCCCTAGACCCTATCCACATGCAGTCTCATAATCGCTAAACGCAGAAAAATCAACAGATGTATCGAAAACGGACGGCCATCTAACGATTTCAGTTTATGCGCCTAAGATGGCTTGGATGTTGTTTGCAACAAGGCTCGTCCCTGCCACAACAAATACAGCGCCGGAATGACGAAGAGCGATAACAGCGGCGCCGTCAACATGCCGCCCACCAGCGGAGCCGCAATGCGTTTCATGACATCGGAACCGGCACCATTGCTGAACATGACGGGCAACAGGCCCGCCACGATTACCGCTACCGTCATCATCTTGGGCCGCACGCGCATCAGCGCCCCCTGAATGATCGCCTGCCGCAGGGCTGCGTGATCGAGGAGACGCCCGGATTGCCGGAATTCCTCGATGGCATTGTCGAGATATAGCAGCATCACTACACCGAATTCCGCCGCTACCCCGGCCAGCGCGATAAACCCAACCCCCACCGCTACGGACAGGTTATAGCCCAGCCAGTAGGTGAGCCAGAACCCGCCTACCATGGAAAACGGCAAGCAAATGGCCACCAGCAGCACCTTGCCCGGATGGCGGAAATGCAGATAAAGCAGCAATAGCACCAGCATCAACGTGAACGGGATGACCCATTGCAGTCTCTCCCTGGCGTGCTGCAAATTCACATATTGGCCAGACCAGGCGATGGCATAGCCGGGTTGCAGCTTGACCTGTGCATCGATGGCTTGCTGAGCCGCCTCGACATAGCCGCCCAGATCGCGGCTTTCCAGGTCGATATAGACATAGCCGGTTAGGCGCCCGTTTTCGCTTTTGATCTCGGCCGGGCCGTCGGCGATACTCAACTTCGCCAGTGTGCCGAGTGGCACCTGAACGCCCGCAGGGGTAGTGATCCGGCTGGCCGCCATTGCTTCCAGGGAGTCACGCAAGGCGCGGGGATAGCGCAAGTTGATGGTGAAGCGCTCGCGTCCGTCCACCACGGTACCGATGATTTCCCCGCCGATGGCACTTTGTACCAGACGCTGCACATCGGCCACGGTGACGCCGTAGCGTGCGGCCTGGATGCGATCAATATCGATGTCCACATAGCGTCCGCCACTCACGCGTTCGCCGAACACCGTACGCGTTCCCGGCACTCTTTTCAGCACGGATTCTATTTTTTCCGCCAGGGCCGCAATGCCATTGAGATCCGGCCCGGTGATTTTGATGCCGGCTGCCGTGCGGATGCCGGTGGACAGCATGTCGATGCGGGTGCGGATCGGATAGCCCCAGGAATTGGTCAGCCCCGGCAGGCGCACCGTCCGGTCGAGTTTTTGAATCAGTTGCTCTATCGTTTCGCCATCCGGCCATTCGCTGCGGGGCTTGAGCCGGATAGTGGTTTCCAGCATGGACAGCGGGGCCGGGTCGGTGGCGCTATCGGCGCGTCCGGCCTTGCCGAACACGCGCTGCACTTCCGGCATCTGGCGGATCAGGCGGTCGGTGACCTGAAGAATATTTGCCGCTTCGTCGATCGACACGCCGGGCAGCGTGGTAGGCATGTACAGCAGATCGCCTTCGTACAGCGGCGGCATGAACTCGCTGCCCAGTCGGGAAACAGGCCAGGCCACGCTGGCGAGCAGCAGCACGGCGAGCAGCAGCACGATTTTGGGTTTGTTGAGAGAGGCGAGCAGCGCCGGCCGGTACAGCGCCTGCAGCACGCGGTTGAGCGGATTTTTATGTTCCGGGGTAATGCGGCCGCGGATGAAGTACCCCATCAATACCGGCGTTAGTGTCACAGCCAATGCAGCACTGGCTGCCATGGCATAGGTTTTGGTATAGGCGAGGGGTGCGAACAGTTTGCCTTCCTGGCCAATCAGTGTGAACACCGGCAGAAAGGAAACCGTGATGACCAGCAGGGAGAAGAATAGCGCAGGGCCGACTTCCACTGCGCTTGCCCGCGCCACTTCCCAATAGTCGCAGCCGGGACCGGCGCGCTCGAGATGCTTGTGCATGTTCTCGATCATGACGATGGCCGCGTCCACCATGGCGCCGATGGCGATAGCGATGCCGCCCAGCGACATGATGTTGGCGGTGACGCCTTGTTCCTTCATGATGATGAACGCGGTCAGAATGCCGATCGGCAGAGTAATGACCGCCACCAGAGATGACCGCAGGTGGAACAGGAACAGCAGGCAGATCAGCGCCACCACCAGGGATTCTTCCACCAGTTTGCTGCGCAGATTATCGATGGCGCGGGTGATCAGGCCGGAGCGGTCGTAAGTCACCACCAGTTCGATACCGGGAGGCAGGCCCGCCTGAAGTTCCTTGAGGCGCATCTTGACGCGCTTCACTGTTTCCAATGCGTTGTAGCCGTAGCGCATGATGACGATACCGCCAGTGACCTCCCCCTCTCCGTCGAGGTCAACCACCCCCCGGCGCAGTTCCGGCCCGGTCTGGATATGCGCCACGTCCTGCAGGCGGATCGGAATGCCCTGGGCATCCGAACCTACGGGAATCTGTCGGAAATCATCCAGCGTCTTGAGATAGCCGCGGGTTCTGACCATATACTCGGCATGCCCCATCTCCACCACGGAGCCGCCGCCAGACAGGTTGCTGTCGCGCACCGCCTGGCTTATTTTTTCCAGAGAGAGCTTGTAGGCCGCCAGGCGATTCGGATTTACTTCGATCTGGAACTGGCGTGCCATGCCGCCCACACTCGCCACTTCAGCCACGCCGGGCAGGCTTTGCAATTCATATTTCAGAAAGAAATCCTGAACAGCACGCAGTTGGTCCGCATCATAGCGATGATGCCGATCCACCAGCGCGTATTCGAATATCCAGCCCACCCCGGAAGCATCGGGCCCAAGCGTGGGGGAGACGCCCGGCGGCAGGCGCGACGCTATCTGGTTCAGGTATTCCAGTACCCGGGAGCGAGCCCAGTAGGGGTCGGTGCCATCCTTGAAAATAACATAGATATAGGATTCGCCGAACATGGAAAAGCCGCGCACCGCAGTGGAACCCGGCACCGACAGCAGTGCCGAAGCCAGCGGGTAGGTCACCTGGTCTTCCACGGCTTGCGGCGACTGACCGGGGTAGCCGGTCTTGACGATAACCTGCGTGTCGGAAAGATCCGGGATGGCGTCGAGCGCCATGTGTTGCGCAGAATAAATACCCCACACCGCAAGTAACAAGGTAGCCAGCAGCACTAACCACCGATTGCGCAACGACCACTCGATAATTCGCTTCACCATGTTCAGTGATCGCCTTGCATGCGTTGCGCAGAATCGCTCAGGGAAGCGGCGGCATCCAGCAGAAACTGACCGTTCACTGCGACCTGTGCACCTTCCTGCAAGCCATCCGTGATTTCGATGAAGTCGCCACTTTCAATGCCGGTTTCGACAGAAACAGGAATGAAGTGGCCGTCGCCGCGAGACAGCATGACCTTGTTGCCATTGCCGGTATGCATCACCGCAGAGCGCGGTATCGCCAGCGTTTTGTGTGGCTGGGTGGCGATGATCACATCCACAAATGCGCCGGGGCGGAGTAATAGATGCACATTATTCACGACAAGGCGTGCCCGCACCGTGCGGGTTGCGCTGTCCACCGTGGGATTGATGAATTGCAGGCGTCCCCTGATCTGCGGTTGATCGGAGTGCGGCAGCTTCACCGATACTTCGTCGCCTTCCTTGACCCAGGCCAGTTGATCGGGGTACAGCTCGATATCGATCCAGACCCTGGAGGTATCCGCCATAGACAGCAGGTTGACCAGCGGGGTGACATAGCTGCCTTCCCGCACGCCGATCTGGGTGACGAAGCCGGATTTTGGCGCGCGCACCGGCACGATGTCCACGGTGCGTCGAGTTTTCTCGATTTCGTTCAAAATGCTGTCGCTCACATCCGCATAGACAAATTTTTCCCGGCTGCGGAGCCGTTCCCGTGCCAGGCTGACCACTGCCTGGGCGTTTTGTCCGGATAGTTCCGTCAGGCTTTGCAACAGCTGATCACGCCGCTGCAGTAATTCGATATATTCGCGCTGGCGCTGCACCATTTCCGGAGAATAGATTTCATAAAGAACCTGCCCCGCACGGACTTGCTGCCCCACCGCATTAACGTGCAGTTTGCGAATCCAACCTTCGATCTTCGGGCTGATATTGAGTATCGAACTTTCGTCGATTGCCACCGTACCGTAGGTTTGCACTTCACGGCTTAGCGTGCGCTGTTCCGCGCTTGCCAGCCGCACACCCATGCGCTGTAGCGAGGCAGCATCGACTTGCACACCGGCGCCACCATGCTCATGGGCACCCTTCGCTTCTACCAGATCCATGCCGCAAATAGGACAGATACCTGGGTGGTCCTGCAGAATTTGCGGGTGCATTGGGCAGACCCAAAGTTTTTTCCTGTGATGCCCCTCGCCCAATTGCTCAAGATGGCTGTCAGCATGGGGTAATCGCGTGATGCGATTGTCGTCATTATGCAAGTATTGTGCGGAGTAATAGCCGATGCCGGCCATGGCGGCAATGCCGAGTAGCAACATGCTGAAATAAAGAATTCGCGGAAGCAGTTTCATGACGAATGCGATATCCAGCGGATCACAGATGGTAGCCAATGCCAGTGACTACCGACCAGTCTGACGTCAGTTGCACACCGTTTACATATTGATATATGGGGGTTTGGATGAAGCCATACATCTGTACGTTTTTTGATACCGCATAGCTCAAGCCGGGACTAATATTGACGGATCTCCCACCAGAGCTTTCCGGTTCTGCGTTGGCGCCACCGTCGCGGCTCTTGATCAGCGTATTCAACTGCAGCAGCAGACTCAAGTGTTGATTAACGTAATAACTGACACCCAGGTCAAAAGCAACGTGATCTCCCGGACGATAATTATCGCGTGTCGTAACCGCATGCTGCCATAAACCCTGGATAAACCAGTTGGCTGCGCTTCCGGGAAACTGGCCGCGATAATCCGCACCGGCAATCAGGTCAGTGCTGCCGCTACCAGGCTGCAGACTGCGCTCTGCGCGCTGATTGTCGGCATTCGCCTGATCGATGCGGCCAGTTGGAAGTTTGATACCAAATTTGATCCCACCGCTGGCCGTCTGAAAGGCTTTGCGAGGAAACTGATAATGGCCGATGAAACTGATATCGCCCATTTCAGTGTAATGCCATGTTTCGGTTTCCGGCCCATTTGCCGGGTCGTTGTGGATATGAGAATGAGCCCGGTTCAATACCGGCAGTTGTACAGCCAAACCCAAACCAGTATCGGAAACATAGTCAAAACTGGCCAGCATGTTGCGGTTGTAGGTGCTGATTTCATCGTGGGTATCGGGTAGGCCCTGGGCGGAGGTTCTGTTACTGCCGGCACGCAACTGATCCTGCTTGATGTATTCATAGCGTAGTCCCACGCGCGCACCAGGATCGTAGGCGGTGCCTTGTGTACCCCAATCTGAATTGACCGAACAGAACGCTGCGCCACAGCTAGCGTAAACGGGTGCGAAGATTGCAAATTGACAAACAACCGCGCCGAGGGTAGCCAGGAAAAAATGTTGTCCGGAATTTAGGTTCTGAGGTTTCATTTTCTATTCCGCTAATAATTCATGCATGATTCAAACCCTTGATTTCTGCATGTGTAATGTATGTATGCTTATTAGCATGACTAACTAATGCTACGTTTTCTCTGGCTTTTGCTTGACGAGATTCATTTTGCAAATCGGGCATTTCCCAGGGCCATGCTTGTGTATTTCCGGGTGCATCGGGCAGACCCAAATATCTTTTGTGTGCTGTTTCGTAATCTCATTCAAATTTCCGTTGTCGGCCACATGCAACCGGTAACTATTGGAGATGGCCGTCGCAGCGTGAGTAGTGGCGCCTTGCGCTGCGAATGCGACGTTGATGTAAGCTGCGCTGGTCAAAATCAAGACGGTGACCGCCGCATCCAGGATGGGTCTGAATGTGAATCGGGTATCCAATTGAACTCTCCAGATTTCCAGAGTGGAATAATGTTGATTACCAAAAGTTGCATGGCAAATAAGGTTACTTCATCTGAAAAGAGGAAAAGGTGACCTTTTCCTCTTTCTTCGTTTACCGAATGAGAATCTGCTCTCCATGACCCATTTTCGGATCAGCGTCATTGCTGAACATGATTACTGCGATAGCCCCAGTCAGCGCGGCTTTCAAGGAGTGCGTCACAATCGCATTGGCACCCTCTACCGGAGAAATCAGATCGAATGTTGATGCATCGCCCGGGCCGACTACAAAGGTTTGCAGCCCATGCTCCACATTTTTTGGGTTGCCGCTGTGGTACACAGCATCCCAGATACCGGCAATGGGGTGGAAGGAAGAAAACTCGTTTGGACCGGCATTCACAAAGTAAATCCGCACGCGCTCGCCCGGCTTGGCCTGCAGCCAGCGGGTCGCCGCTGGATCGTGCACCGGGTCGTATTTAAAGATGCCGCCGTTGAACATGACGTTGCTCCACTTGTTCTGCATCATGGCATCCTTGTCATCCGGGTTCGGATAGAGTTCGGACTGAATGAGAACATACTCCCGATCGGCCTTTGGCCAGGCTTTCGTATCCTTGGGGTCAACAATGATGGCGCCGAACATGCCGCGCGCAATGTGCTGGATCATTGGATCCGCACCGCAATGATAGAAAAACACTCCCGGATATTTTGCCTGGAATGTGTAGTGCTTGGTTTCGCCGGGTTTAATCGAACCATAATCCTTGACGACGTCAACGCTGGCTGCATGAAAATCCATGGCGTGGGAGTTTTTGTTGGTTTTATCATTGATCAGCGTAAAATCCACGGTATCCCCTTCCGTGACGCGGACCAATGGCCCCGGGACTTTGCCATCGAAAGTCCAGGTCTTGTACATGGTCCCCTTGTTGTCAATCGGCTGATCGACTTCTTCAGCGTGCAGCGTTACCTTGACCGTCTTCGCCCAGACCGGCGTTGACTGTATCGATATTGCGGCCAACGCTGCGAGTAGCGCACTTGATAGCGCCCTGTATTTCATTTTCATTGCTTTTTCTCCTTGATTTACCTACTTGGGACCACACTGGCAAACATGGCGCAAATACACCACCATCTCTTGAATTTCTTCATCGGTTAAAACATTGCCCCATGCGGGCATAAGAACTGATTTGTTCACCGCCAAACCGCCCTCCTTAATGGCCTTGTGGAGCTCATCGTCCGGAATGTCAGCCATGCCTTTAGCGTCGGAATGGTCGCGGGGCTGCACTGACATGTCCCGGGTGTTCAAGCCTTTGCCATTCCGGTTGATGCCATGGCACTGGACGCAGTAGGTGTCGTAAACGTGCGCAGCCTTGGCGTATTGATCGTCGGCAGCGGCCGCTTTATCTGCATACGAAAAACAGGAAGCACTGGCGAAACCCATTACAAAAAAGGCGGAAACGAGTTGTCTTGCATTCATTTTTATTTGCCCTCCGGTGCGCTGAGTTGAAGGATATAGCCAGTGAGCCGCTGCAGATCCGGTTCGGCGAGATTGAGTGTAGGCATCCAGACACCCGGGTCGAATTTCTGCGGGTCTTTGATATAGCTGTAGATATAATCTGCCTGCAGGCGCTCACCACCCGTGTAAAGCTCCGGACCTGATAAACCACCTGTTCCAGCCTTGGCCATATGGCAGGCGCCGCAGCCGCGCAGCTTGTTAAAGAACATGCTCCCCATCGTCATGCTGACTTTGCCGCCCTTGAACGCACCCTTGTTGACCAGCCCGGCCGGGCCGGTCAACGCCATCAGGGCATCGGCAACTGCTTCGGCATCGGCTTTTGCCAATTTCATGTGTGGCGTCAGCGTGGATTCATCCACCACGTCTTCCTTGTCGCCTGGCTTGACATGCTTTCTGTAAAGCTCGCCGGCCGGCCGGATGCGAACCGGGTCTTGCAACCATTTCACCAGCCAGGGCTTGTTGAATTTGCTGCCGGCATAGTAGAGATCCGGTCCCTTGCGCTCCCAGATATGATCCAGGCCTGGTTTTTCCGGTTTGACGGTCGCATGGCAGCTGATGCATTGTGATTTCAGGATGTCAGCGCCGTTGCCGGCCAAGGCGACGACTGGTGCAGCGATGAGGCCAAAACTCAGGGCTGCAAATATATGCAATTTCATCATTGATCCTTTCCTGTTATTGAATGGCCTGGCCCTTGAACACGGCAGAATTGTGCCCGCCGTATGGCTTTTTCAAGGATTCTTCATAGTAGAAATCGGGAATGAACTGTTTGTCTTTCCAGGTATAGAACGGGTCGTTGCGGCTGATCTCGTTGTATTCGATGACCGTCATCATGCCGCCCATGGGTTTGTCGCCATTCATCGTGTGGGAGTCGACATGATCGTGCACCATCCAGCGTCCGGGGTTGTCCGCCGTAAGAATGACGTCGTAGCGCTCGCCCGGATTGACCGCAATAGTGTCGGCGTAATAAGGGCTGCTCAAAGGCCGTCCGTCCTTGAATGCCACCAGGAAAACATGTCCATGGATATGGATCGAATGGGTTAATTCACCGGCACCGATCAGGCGAATGCGAACAATGTCTCCTTTCGAAATGCGTATCGGCTGGGTGTCTGGAAAAGCCTTGCCGTTGATGGTGAAGTAATCCCACACGTCGCCTGGAACGCCCCCGTAACCCGGTTTGAACGCCCATTTCGATGCCCAATCTGACAGCATCAGGATGTAATCCTTGGTTACCTTTTTTTCGATCGGTACGGGCTTCTTGGGGTCGATGATCAACGGCCCGAACATGCCGCGCATCGCCGCGTGCTCATTCACGTTGACATGGCAGTGATACCACATGGTGCCGGAGGGTTCGGCCACCCATTTGTAAGTGAAAGTGTCGCCGGGTTTGATTGCCGCTTGCGTGATATCCGGTACGCCGTCCATCCGCCAGTTATTCTTTTGCAACAATCCATGCCAATGGATAGTGTGTGGCAGGGTGGTGAGGTTGTTGACGTTGACCGTGACCTCGTCGCCTTCCTTGACGTGGATTAACGGACCCGGAACCTGGCCGTTAAACGCAAAAGTGTGAAACTGCTGTTTATCCACCAGTGTTATCTTGGTGTCTTCAATGGTCATGTCAAAGGTGCGCTTTTCCGCCCAGCTTGCTGTTGGAATTATTATCAACAGGCACAATAAAAAGAAATCACGGATGTGATGCGTAATGTGACGCTGCTGCAACGAATCCTTACTTGTCATGACATGGCCCCCTTTAAAGATGTGCACAGAATATACCTTCTGTAGAAAACGATTGTCAACAATATTTTCGTCAGCATCGTGAAAGAATATCGCAAGGAGTATCGGGCTACATTGTGGCAAAGGTGCCAACTTGCATACCGCCTAATGCCGCATGAACGCTGGAAAGAGGAGTATTTTTTTGTGCCTCAATTTTCAAGCAACCAATACATCGACTGGCCATCCACTCTGGATATCAGGGCATGCTGCACATCCTTGGCCTGCAGATAGCGCGGAACAAACGCGGATAGCTACTGTCTCGTTTAATTAATAAAGCACCCCGCAGCAAGCTACGGGGTATTAACTGCGCTCTCCGCTGGTTTTCCACCAGCCTTCGCCCCAAGGAGCCGGGAATTGAATCCGCAGAGATTAATGTTTTCTGAGGGCATGCCGAATGCAACTGACGCGCTTTACCGATTATTCATTGCGGGTACTGATTTATATTGGCCTGCACCAGGACAGATTGGTGACAATCAGCGAGATTGCTCAAAACTACGGCATTTCGCAGAATCATCTGGTGAAGGTGGTGCATAAACTGGGCATCCATGACTACATTGAAACCGTCCGCGGCAAAGGCGGCGGAATGCGGCTGGCACGCCGACCGGAATTGATCATCATTGGTAAAGTTGTGCGCGATACCGAGGAAAACATGGATATTGCGGAATGCTTTGATCCCGGCAAGCAAAGCTGTTCTTTGCTCCCGTCCTGCATACTCAAAACCGCCCTCATCGAGGCATGCCAAAGCTTTATGACAACGCTGGATTTTTACCACTTGTCTGATTTTTTGGTAAAACAGCCTGCGTTGCCCGTCTTTGTGCCCTTGCAGAAAATGTCAGGCAAACCACGCACAAAAAATGTCACTTAATGGCTGCATTGCCTACCAAAGCAGTAACTCAAATCCGTTGAAAAATGGGATAATGCGTGGCGTTCGCTTGAGAGCATTTCGCCCTACAGTCGTCCGATGCTCAACCTACTCTATCGGTCGATACAAGCAATCGGCAATTTTGACTGCAAGGGGAATGGCGTGGCAGTACCCGGGGAACGAAAATTTCAGATTTTGCAAACTTTAGCTGCCATGCTGGAAACGCCTGGTGGAGAAAAAATCACCACTGCGGCATTAGCGGCCCGGCTTGATGTATCCGAAGCTGCGTTATATCGTCACTTTGCCAGCAAAGCGCAAATGTTCGAGGGATTGATCGAATTCATTGAACAATCTGTATTTGGCTTGATCAATAAAATCACGAGTAGCCAGCAAAACGGACTGGATCAGTCCGAAGCCATCGTCTCGCTGCTGCTTGGGTTCGCGCAAAAGAATCCCGGCATGACGCGCGTGCTGATTGGGGATGCCCTGATTAACGAAAATGATCGTTTGCAAGCGCGGATCAATCAATTGCACGATCGTCTCGAAGCAACATTACGTCAATGCTTGCGTATGGGCGCTGCGGATGGGGATATCCGCACAGACATTGATTCGATCGCGACGGCTAACCTGCTGCTTTGCCATGTCATTGGGCGTTGGCATCAATTCGCCAAAAGCGGGTTCAAACGTCTTCCCGCTGAAACATTTACCCAACAGTGGGCATTATTAAGTGCCGGATTTACAGTAATATCCTAACCCTGCCGCCCGCACACAACGCAGGCGGCATCTTTTTGCAAACGGACACTGCGCCACTGCATATTAAGCGCATCCAGCAGTAACAACCTGCCATTGAGCGATTCACCTACGCCGCATATCAATTTGAGCGCCTCGGCTGCCTGTACTGTACCAATCATCCCTACCAACGGTGAAAATACACCATTTTCTGCACAACGCATTTCTTCGCTGCTGCCTGTATCAGGATAAAGGCAGTGATAACAAGGGCTGTCCGGGCTACGCAAGTCGAATACGGTGACTTGACCATCGAATCCAATCGCGGCCCCCGAAACCAAAGGCTTCCTGTACGCCATACAGGCGCGATTCACAGCATGACGGGTAGCAAAGTTATCGCTTGCATCGATCACGACACTGGCAGCGGCAACCTGGTTTGCCAATACGCTACCCGACAGGCGCTGCGCCAGCACTTGCACGGTGATACCGGGGTTGATTGCGCGCATCGTTGCGGCGGCTGACTCGGCCTTGTTGCAGCCGATAGCATCAGCATGATGGACGATCTGACGTTGCAGGTTACTGATATCAACATGATCGTCATCACACACCGTGATGTGCCCTACCCCGCTCGCTGCCAGATACAGCAATACGGGTGACCCCAGGCCACCGGCACCGATCACCAACACGCGCGCGTCCAGAATACGTTGTTGTCCGGGCACATCTATTTCACGCAGCAGGATATGGCGACTATAGCGTAGGAGTTGGTCATCGTTCATACGTAGAACCGGGATTCTGCTTACTTGTAGCTGCGCCATTCTTCCGGTGTATCGTCCTGATCACCGTGAGGATGATGCTGAAAGGCTTCTACAAAGGGTTTGGCGAATTTTTGTTGCGGTGGCGGCACACTCAGATTGTCCCGCTGGTTACGTTCGCAAAAATAGATCAGCGCACGGCGCAGTTTCTGCAATAGTGAATTATCCAGATGAAACCCTTGTGTCTGCAATGCCGACTCGAGTTTTTCCAAGGTGTAGTTACATACGTCGTAATGCACCACGATACTATAGGCGTGGTGCCCCATTTCGACGCTCAAGTCCTGCATACCCTCCAGCAAAGCCAGTGCTGCTTTAGCTTGTTGCACAGGTACGGCACTGAACATGATTTCACGGTTTTTTTGCTGGTCACTAGCATTCATCACAAGTACTTGAAAACGCCGACTGCCCGGCACGCGCATTCAGAATACGCGCAACCGGGCAGCCCTTGCAAGTCAGCCGTTATTGCCGGCTATTTCCCCTGTTTCTCATGTGACTGAATAATATTCAGCCCCTTCAGCAAACTTAAAGCCTGATTAAACTGGAAATCAGTTTTGGAGACCACTTCACCCGGCTCCAGTTTTTCGGGTTTAACGGGGCTGGCAGGTTTTTCCGGCGTAATAATGACAGCTGGCGCCGCCGCAGGTTTGCTGGTCGTGGTCTGCGGGTTATTCAGATGCCGGTCCAGATCGACTTCGCGAATATTCAGGTTCGGGTCACCATCTGCACCCGTCACTTTTCCTTCTTCCACCACGATATCCGGGGTAATGCCCTTGTTCTGAATCGAGCGCCCCGTAGGAGTGTAGTAACGCGCAGTTGTCAGTTTGATGCCCGTACCATTTCCCAATGGCAAAACTGTCTGTACTGAGGCTTTGCCGAAAGTTTGCGTGCCCATGATGATAGCGCGCTTGTCGTCCTGCAATGCCCCTGACACGATCTCGGATGCCGATGCCGAACCGCCATTCACCAGCACGACCATAGGGACTGTCTTGGTCCAGGCCGGCAAACCCTTCAAATAATCAGCCTGATTGCCGCGCAAGTAGTATTCCGGGCTGGCATAGAGCTTCATCTTGGAATCCGGCGTACGCCCATCGGTATAAACCACCATAGAGTTAGGCTTAACAAAAGCGCCTGCAACACCCACCGCGCTATTGAGCAAGCCGCCCGGATCATTACGCAAATCCAGTACCAGACCTTTCAAAGGCGCGCCCTTGTTGTCTTTTTGCAGCGTTTCCAGCGCCTGCGCCAGATCCTCTCCGGTACGCTCCTGGAACTGAGTAATACGGACGTAGCCGTAACCAGATTCGGCCAGCTTGTATTTCACGCTCTTCACTTTAATGACCGCGCGTATTACAGTAACGGTAAACGGCTTGGCCACACCTTTACGCAATATGGTCAGCACAATCGGTGTGCCGGGCTTGCCACGCATGCGTTTGACCGCATCATTGATAGTCATACCCTTGACTGGCGTGTCGTCCAGCTTGATGATCAGATCACCCGGCTTCAGGCCGGCCTTGAAGGCAGGCGTATCATCGATCGGTGATACAACTTTGACAAAGCCGTCTTCCATACCGACTTCTATACCCAAACCGCCGAATTCACCCTGGGTACCTACCTGCAAGTCCTTGAATTCTTCCGCATTCATATAGGCTGAATGCGGATCCAATCCAGACAACATCCCGTTGATCGCGGAGTCAATGAGGGTCTTGTCATCCACCGGTTCAACATAATCGCTTTTGATCTTGCCATACACTTCAGCGAAGGTGCGCAACTCATCCAGCGGCAGCGCCTGCGTCGATTCCCGATCTGCCACAGCAGAATAATTGAGGGTGAGTGCCACACCCAGCAGGACTCCCGCACTGATCAGACCGATTTTTTGCAGTTTGCTGCGCATTGCCAGTTCCCTCATTTATCTGCCATCCAGCTCATCGGGTCAAAAGCCCGGCTCTGATAGCGTAACTCAAAATACAACCCCGCCTCGGGGTCGCCTCCACTATTACCAACAGCGGCGATGGTTTCACCAGTACTCACCACATCGCCTACCTGCTTATACAATGTTTCATTATTACTGTACAGACTCATATAACCACTGCCGTGGTCAACAATAATCAGGTTACCGAATCCGCGCATCCATTCAGCAAACACCACCCGGCCCGCCGCAACCACATGCACCGGCTGTCCAGTTCGCGCTTTGAAAAACAAACCCTTCCAGGATGAGGCACCTCGTTCACGTGGAGTGCCAAAACGATGAACAAGTTCCCCTTGAACCGGCAATTCGAGATGGCCTTTCAATCGTCCGAATGGCGTTCCGCTTATGGCCCTCTCCGGCAGCGGCGTTTCTGGCTTGGTTCGAGTGGCTTCCGGCTGGGTTTCCCGGCCACTTTTCCGGGTAGATTGACGATGTTTTCTACGCGCTTCTGCTGCCTTTTCTTGTGCTTCCTTTTTTGCAGCCCTTCGCGCGGCTGCTTTGGCAAGCGCTTCAATCACCCGGGTAAGATGTTTCTCGTTGCGTTCCAGCGTTGCAATTTCCTTGCGCTGGCTTTTTATTTGCGCCCCCAGCTTGTCGATTACGAGACGTTTCTGTTCACGCTGAGATTCAAGTTGCTGGCGCTCGACAAGACGCTGCTGACGAATATTATCTAATCGGCTCTGTTTTTCCTGCTGTTCCTGAGCAAGCTGATCGAGACGCGTCAAACCTGCCTGCAGGTCCGCAATCAGCGTAGCACGCGCCTGGGCGAGGTAGGTATAGTAATGCAGGTTGCGTGCCAGCTGGTTGGGGTCCTGACCATTCATCAATAGCTTGGCGGTGTCATCCTGACCATTCATATATTGCTGTTTTAGCAATTGCGCCAATTGTTGTTGCTGATGTGTAACCGACAGCCTTGTAGTTTCACTCTCCGCACGTAGCTGTGTCAGACTCTGCGCTATGCTCTCTTTTTCCTGGTCAAGCTGATAAACCCGTCGGTTCGTATCACTGATGGCCTGTTCTGATTGTTTCAGAGCATCCGCTGCCTCACTGCGATCAGCCTGCGCATTTTTATTATCGTGACGCAGCGTTTCAATACGTTGACGCAGCTTGACCAGATCTTCCTTGGAAGCGGCAACCGTGTTGTTTACAGCACACAGCATAACCAGCAACACGAGCAATCCGGGGGCGTATTTCACTCGAACTCGATCAGCGATCTTCCGGACATTTCTGATGGTTGTGGCAAACCCATCAATTTAAGGAGCGTTGGGCTGACGTCTTCCAGCGCACCGTTTTCAGCCAGATGAATACGGCGCTTGCCGACATACAGCAGCGGCACCAGATTGGTCGTGTGTGCCGTATGCGCCTGGGTGGTTTGTTCATCCAGCATCATCTCCGCATTACCATGATCCGCCGTAATAATGACCTCGCCACCGGCTTTCAGCATAACCGGAATGACACGCCCAAGGCATTCGTCCAGCACTTCGATCGCACGCACAGCCGCTGGCAAATTACCTGTATGTCCGACCATATCTGCGTTGGCATAATTACACACGATGGCGTTGAACCTGCCTGACTCGATTGCGCCGACCAGTTTGTCGGTCAGCTCATACGCACTCATTTCCGGTTTCATGTCATAGGTTGCCACATCCGGCGAAGGTATCAGTATGCGCTCTTCACCCGGGTAGATTGTCTCCTCGCCACCATTGAAAAAGAACGTTACATGCGGATATTTCTCGGTCTCGGCAATGCGCAATTGCGTCAAGCCGGTTTTAGCGATGTACTCTCCAAACCCATTCCTGATGCGTTCCGGCGGGAATGCCACAGACACATTGAATTCGTCACTATAGCCCGTCAGCGTACAAAACGCGCCCAGCTTGGGTTGATATTCACGTTCAAATTCATCGAAATCAGGTTCGATAAAAGTCCGCGAAATCTGTCGAGCACGATCCGAGCGAAAATTCATGAACACTACGGCATCGCCATCCTCGATACGCACTGGCTGCCCATCCGGGAGCACAATAGCTGTCGCCTTGATAAATTCATCGCTTTCACCGCGTGCATAGGCTTGCGCCAAACCTGTCAACGCATCGGGTGCGGTGTATTCGCCGCGTCCCTGCGTGATCAAGTCGTAGGCAGCCTTGACGCGCTGCCAGCGCCGGTCACGGTCCATCGCAAAATAGCGCCCGATTATCGAGGCTACACGCCCAACTTGCAATTGCGCTATTTTGTCCTGCAGGCGTTGCAGATTAACTTGCGCGCTTTTTGGCGGTGTATCCCGACCATCAAGAAAGGCATGCACATACACCTTTTCCAGCCCCTCGCGTGCAGCCATTTCCAGCATGGCATGGATATGCAATTCGTGGCTATGCACCCCACCGTCGGAAAGCAATCCCAGAATATGCAATGCCTTGTTATTATTTTTTGCAACCGCGATTGCGGCCAGCAATGCCGGGTTGGTATAGAACGAGCCGCTGCTGATGGACTGGTCAATACGCGTGAATTCCTGATAGACAACCCGGCCTGCGCCCATATTGAGATGACCCACCTCCGAGTTGCCCATCTGCCCGGAAGGCAAGCCGACCGCCGATTCCGATGCCTGGATCAGTGTATGGGGATAGGTTTGCCAGAGTTGATCCCAATTGGGCTTACGGGCTTGCGCGATGGCGTTATCGGTGCGGCAGTGACGACACCCAAAGCCGTCCAGAATAATCAGTAGAACAGGTTTTACCTTCATGTTTATATTTGCTTTCGGTGCGCAATTCAGTCGCAACCTTTTCTATATTTGGAACTATTTTTTTAATGGCTAATTTTAGTATATTTTAATACTTATTGCATTATAATATTCGTTAAATCGATTGATTTTTAAAGGGTACTTACCAATGAGTACTGTTAATACAGGCACTGCTACCATTTTGAACCTGGAACACATAGATCTGATCGACAAAGACGAACACATCGAGCAAGCCTCTCGCGCAATGAAAGCGATGTCGCATCCATTACGCTTGAAAATATTATGCGTACTGGGTGATCGCGAAGTCAGCGTGCAGGACATCGTAGACAGTGTCGGCACATCCCAGAGCAATATTTCGCAACACCTCGCCATTCTTCGCGACAAAGGCGTTCTGCGTACCCGCAAGGATGCCAACCGCGTTTACTACCGCGTCGGCGATACACGCACCCTGCGGCTGATCAGCATGATGCGCGACGTTTTTTGCGGTTTCTCAAAATAATCATCCCTTGCTGATACTTCGGGACGCTGCCCACCCTGTGGGCGGCGTCGCGGTTTTCTTAATCGTATCCAGCACAAGCCGGATTAAGTGCCCATTATCTATAATTTGTCATATCGTTTGCCTGGTTTTTATGATTAGAATATAATTATCTTCTAATATACAAGCAAGCCGAGATGGGAAACGGTGTGCCGGTAATGCAACAACCCGGCGTCAATCGGTCAACCTACGAATCAGGGAGCGAGTTAAAGCATGCATCCGCGTCAATCACGCCTCAACCTAAAACAGCTCGCTACCGTGCTATTGACGGCATTTGGACTGACCTACCTTTCCGTAGCAGCCGCACAAACCCTGGGCTTTGATCAGTGCGTGGCAACCGCGCTACGCCAGAACCCCGATTTATCCATCAGCCGCGCCCAACTTGATCAGGCTCTGGCGGGGTTACGCCAAGCACAAGGCAGCCGGCTCCCCAAACTGACGGCCTCAGTCAATGCCACACGCACCAACGACGCGCTGAATGCATTTGGACTCAAACTATCCCAGCGCAATGCCACTTTCAATGATTTCGGCGCCAATCAGTTCACCGGGCCGGCCGCATTGGGCATTGCGCCGGACAACCTTAACTATCCCGGCAACGTCAACAACTACAATACCCGCCTGGAAATCCAATTACCGCTGTATACCGGCGGTTTGATTGAGGGCAACATTGAACAGGCACAGGCTTATATTAAAGCTGCCCGGCAAGGTGATGTTGCCGCGCGTCAGCAGGTTATATTCAACGTACTGCAAGCCTACCAGGGCGTGCACTCAGCACGCGCCTTCGTGAACGTGGCAAAGCAGGCTGAAGCAGCCACGGCGACCCAGGTCAAAAACATTGAAAACATGGTCAAGGGCGGCGTGGTAGTGAAGAGCGACCTGCTTTCGGCCCAGGTGCGGCTTGAAGATGTACGCATCCAGCTATTGCAAGCCCAAAATGCCGAAGCCGCTGCACTGGATCAGCTGCATATCCTGCTCGGCATACCGCTGGCGGATCCACTGGATGTCGGCGCACCCGTTATGCCAGCTGCGGTCGCGGGTAGCCCCGCTGATTTACGCGCACTGGCACTCGCCGATAACCCGAAGTTGAAAGCCATGCGCAATCAACTGGGCGCGTCGCAGGCAGGGGTCAAAATTGCCAAAGCCAGCCTTTATCCGCAAATAGGCTTGATGGCACGGCAGGACTGGAATGACAGCAAAGTCGGTTTTTCTGCCAGCTCATACACTTTGGGCGGCCAGTTGAGCTGGACCGTGTTTGACGGCAATGTCACGCGCGGCGCAGTTGATCGCGCGTCTGCCAGCCAGGCCGAACAGCAGGCGCGTCTGCAACAGGCAGAAAACGGCATCAGCTTGCAGGTGGATGACGCGCGTCGAAAGGCCGAAGAGGCCACGTTCCGTCTCTCCGCACGCCAGCTCGCAGTGAAAAGTGCCGATGCGGCCGCTGATCTGGTCAATAAACGGTATGCCAATGGTGTCGCTACCATCGCCGAGCTACTCGCCGCACAAGCCCAGCAGGACAAGGCGCATGCAGATGTCGTGTCTGCCCAGTATGATCTTGCAGTACAACGCGCCAGCCTCAAGCTGGCTATCGGCAAGCTCGAACCAGACCAGTTATAAAAACCAGGGAGTTGATTGTGAATCGTCGAACTATAAAAATCATTAAACCCGCCGTGATTACACTGGCGCTTGTACTGACATTGAGCGCATGCAGCGACAAAGACAAGCAACAGCAAGCGACCGCAGCAGTCACCACTGTCTCAGCTCATATAGCGGTTGTGCAAAAAACCGTATTGCCTGTTATCGCGACTGCCCCCGGCAGCATCATTGCCGAACAACAAGCCCAGATCGCTTCTCGCCTGATGGGTTTTATCCGCGAAATCAACGTACAGGAAGGGCAAAGCGTTGTTAAAGGCCAACGTCTGTTCACCGTCGATCCGAGCGATATTCAAGGTCAGGTAAGCCAGGCCAGGGCCGGGCTGGCTCAGGCCGAGGCGGCACTCGCCGATGCCAGAAACGATTACCAGCGCTTCGGGACCTTATACAAGGAGGAAGCCATTCCCAAACAGCAGTGGGACAAGATACGCTTGCAATACCAGGTGGCTCAGCAACAGGCTGTTGCTGCCCGTGCGGGTCTCGGTACCGCTGCCGGACAAATGCGTTACGCTACCCTGACAGCTCCATTTTCTGGAATCATTACTCAAAAACTGGCCAACGTAGGTGATCTTGCCACGCCCGGCAAACCCGTCCTGATGCTGGAAAATCAATCCAGACTGCAAGTACAGACCAACGTATCGTCTGACGTATTTACCCACCTGAAGCTGGGTGACAGCGTCAGTATGCAGACCAACGACAGCAGCACCAGTGTCACCGGAAAAATTACGCGCCTGGTATCTGCTGCAGATCCGGCCACGCGTACTTATCTGGTCAAGATTGATTTGCCCCAAGGCACCCAGCTCAAGAGCGGCATGTACGTGCTGGCCTCTTTCCCGACAGGCCAGCGCGAGGGTGTGCGCGTTCCACAATCAGCCGTACTTGATCGCGCCGGCATCACCGGGGTGTTCGTGGTGGATAGTCAGGGAATCGCCCACTACCGCATGGTACGTGTCGGCGACAGCAGCAATGGCCTGGTGGAAATCCAGGCCGGCCTTAGCCCCGGCGAGCGGGTGATAACTTCGGCGACCGCACAACTGCAATCCGGTGACAAGATAGTCAACGCGGGGAGCGGCAATGTCTGATCCAACGCCGGCCTCACTGAACATCGCGGGCAAAATTGCCCGAACTTTCCTGGAATCGAAAATCACCGCCATGCTGATGGTGGCGATCACGCTTGCCGGTGTAATGGCACTGTTCGTCACGGCGCGTGAATACAATCCGCAGATCGTGGTGCCCGCCGCCAATATCATTGTGGCCAAACCGGGTGCTTCCGCCACAGAAATCCAGAACCTGGTGGTAAAACCGCTGGAAGCGATCATGAACGCCCAGTCCGGAGTGAAACACACCTTCGGTTATGCCGCGCCTGACTTTGGCGTTGTCACCGTTCAGTTCGACGTTGGCGAAGACCAGGAAAAAAGTCTGGTCAAACTCTACAACCAGTTGATGCAAAACCTGGACAGCATTCCGCCAGGTGCCATGCAGCCGATCGTCAAACCGATCAACGTGGACGACGTGCCAATCATGACGCTCACGCTGAGTTCCACCAAAATGAATGATTATCAGCTGCGCGAGGTTTCCTCCCGTGTACTCGAACAACTGCGCAATGTGCCGGGTGTGTCCTTCACCCAACTCGTGGGCGGTGCACGCCGGGCAATCAACGTCTGGATATCCCCCGCCAAACTGGCGGCAGCCGGGCTGAGCCTGGATCAGGTAGACAAGATGCTACAGGGCGCCAATGTTTCCATGCCGATCGGCACGCTGGTAGATGCCAATCGCGACCAGCCGATGCGCCTGTCCGGCTTTATCGGCAACGCGCGCGAAGTAGGCCGGATCATCGTGGGCGCACCCAATGGCAAACCGGTATTCCTGAAGGACGTTGCCACCATCCAGGACGGCGCGGCGGAAACCGATGAACAGACCCGTTTTGCCTACGGCCCCGCCGCTCATGACCCAGCCTATCGCGGCGAAGCGCCGGCGGTCACCATCGCCATCGCCAAGAAAGCCGGCACCAATGCAGTCGTCGTCGCTGACGCGGTCATCAAGAAACTGGACAATCTCAAACGCCAGGCCATTCCTGAAGGCATTGACGTCGCCGTCACTCGTGACGACGGTGCCAAGGCCGACGATGCAGTAAATACCCTGATGGAACATCTGGGCATCGCCATCGGCTCGGTGGTGGTGATTCTGGTGCTGTTCCTGGGCTGGCGCGAAGCTGCCATCGTGACCCTCACCGTGCCGCTGATCCTGTTTGTGGTGCTGACTGTCGGCCTCATCGCCGGCCAGACCATCAACCGCATCACCCTGTTCGCGCTGATTCTGTCCCTGGGTCTGCTGGTGGACGCGGCCATAGTGGTAGTGGAAAACATCCACCGGCACATGCATCATGGCGGCGGCAAGAACTTCAAGGAAGCGCTGGTCACCGCCACCAACGAGATCGGCAACCCCACCAATATCGCCACCATCGCGGTCATCCTGGCGTTTATCCCGATGGCTTTCGTCACCGGCATGATGGGACCGTTCATGCGTCCCATCCCTTTCAACGTGCCGATCGCAATGATTGCCTCGCTGGTGATCGCCTACATGGTAGTGCCCTGGGCTGCCAACCGCTGGCTCGCCGGCAAGGCCGCCAAGTCGCTCGCGGAGCGGCCCGCACTGGAGGACATGGCCACCGAACCGCAAGACCGGCTGCACCGCGCCTACGTGGCGGTGATTACACCATTCATCAAACATGCCGGCCGCCGTAACCTGCTGTTTCTGGTGGTGCTGGGCCTGCTGCTGGCAGCGATGCTCCAGCCCGCCTGGCAATTCATCCGGCCTTCCGGCCTGAATGGTCCGTTGTCGGCGCTGGGCGTGGAGCTGAAAATGCTGCCCAACGACAATACCAATACTTTCCTGGTACAGGTAGATACACCGGCCGGGACCGCCCTGGCAGAAACCGACCAAGTGACGCGGGCGGTTGGCGACGTGCTGGCAAAAACAAAATACGTGACCGATTATCAAACCTTCCTCGGCATGACTGCCCCGGTGGATTTCGCTGCGCTGGTACGCGGCGACATGTTGAAACGCGGCGACAATATCGCCCAGTTGCGTGTCAACCTTACCAGTAAACACGACCGCTCCGTGTCGTCGCACGAAATCGTCAACGACTTCAACGCGGCACTCGCGCCGGTACGCAAAGCCTTTCCGCAAGCCAAACTGAAACTCTATGAAACGCCCCCCGGTCCGCCGGTGCAGTCGCAGATTCTGGCCGAACTGTACGGACCGGACTACAACAAGCTGCGCGCCGCGGCGGCAGACGTGGATAAGGATTTCAGCAAGATCTACGGCATCGTCAACGTGGATGATTCAGTGACCGCCAGCGTGGATGCATTCCATGTGAAAGTGGACCGCGAAAAAGCCGCGCTCTCGGGTGTGGCGGTGGGGCAGGTGGGCAAGCTGCTGCATGACTATGTATCGGGGTTTTCCATCGGCACCGTGCACGTGGACGATGCGCGCGAACCGGTAGACATTACCGTGCGCCTGCCGCGCAGCGAACGTCAGACGCCGGAGCAGATCCTGTCCATCCGCATCACCAGCATGTCCGGCCAGCAAATACCGCTGTCAGCCATCGCCACCGTGGAGCGTGCCACCCAGGACAAGCCGATCTACGACCGCGACCAGCATCCCGTGGTCATGGTTGGCGGCGAATTGCTGAAATCCAGTCCGGTATATGCCGTATTGGCGCTGGACAAGATGCTCGACGGCAAACTCCTGCCGTCAGGGGTGACATTCAAGACCGGCAACCTCGGCTTCGTCGAGGCTCAGCCTGATGACGTGATGAGCTACCATCTGTTGTGGGGCGGCGAGATGCGCCTCACCCTGGACGTGTTCCGCGACCTCGGTTCCGCCTTCATCGTGGCGTTGGTATTCATCTATCTGATGCTGGTGGGCTACTACAAGTCGTTCATGATGCCGCTGATCGTGATGGGCGCGATTCCGCTCACGCTGGTGGGCGTATTCCCCGGCCACTGGATCACCCAGCAGGCCTTCACCGCCACCTCGATGATCGGCGTGATCGCGCTGGCCGGCGTGGTGGTGCGTAACTCGCTGCTGCTGATCGACTTCATCATCGATTACCGGGCACGCGGCTATGGCCTCGAGGAAGCGGTCATCGAAGCCGGCGCGGTACGCTTCCGCCCTATCATGCTGACCGCACTCGCCATCATCCTGGGTTCGGCCATCATGGTTACCGATCCGGTATTCGGAGGCTTGGCGGTGTCATTGATTTTCGGTACCTTTGCTTCTACAGTACTAACGCTGATCGTGATTCCGCTAATGTATTATTTATGGGAGCGCCGTCTGCTGGCGCGCCAAAACAGAACCATTTAACCCAACCGAAGGAAAATAGCATGACCGTAGAACGCACAGTACGTATTATCGCCGGCCTGTTCATCATGATCTCCCTGTTGCTGGCACATCTGGCCGGCACCGTCGACATGAGCCACATCAGCTGGCTATGGCTGACCGCCTTTGTCGGCTTTAACCTGTTCCAGAGCGGCATTACACGTTTCTGCCCGATGGATATCATGCTCAAAAAAGCAGGTGTTAAACCAGGCTGTGGTCTTTAAACCCGGGAGCCTATTTTGGAATTTATTCAACAAAACATCTGGCTGGTTTTAATTGCGGCATTTTCAGGCATCATGCTGATTCTGCCCCTCATACGCGGCAAGCTGAGCGGTGCACTCAGTGCGGATACCAACCAGACGGTACAACTGATCAATCATCAGGACGCGCTGATCCTTGATGTGCGTGAAGCCAACGAATTTGCCAGCGGGCACATTGCCAATGCGCGCCACATTCCACTTGGACAGCTGGCAACCAGCCTCAAACCGCTGGAAAAGCACAAAGACAAGACCATCGTGGTGAACTGCCAAAGCGGCACGCGTTCGGCCATGGCTTGCGGCGTCCTGCGCAAAAACGGCTTCAGCCAGGTTTATAACCTCAAAGGCGGCATCAAGGCTTGGGAACAGGCCGGTCTGCCGATGGTGAAATAACATGACCACCGTCACCATGTATTGCACCGCTGTTTGCCCGTACTGCGTCATGGCCGAACGCCTGTTGCAGGGCAAAGGCGTCAGCGTTGAGAAAATCCGCGTCGATCTCGATCATGAGCGTCGCACGGAGATGATGACACGCAGCGGTCGCCGCACCGTCCCGCAAATCTATGTGGGCGATACGCACGTTGGCGGTTTCGACGACCTCTCCGCATTGGACCGGGCCGGCAAACTGGATGCTTTGTTGAAAAGCTGACTTTCTGCTTGAAAAGCGCCTGAAACACCGCATCTATCAAGTATCTTTTTGCAGAGGTGCTGAATATGAATCTGGTTTGCCCTTCCTGTCAGGCAGTTAACCGCATCCCCGCGGAACGCGTCGATCAAGCACCCAAATGCGGCAAGTGTGGCGCGCCCATGCACGCCGGCTTGCCTCTCGACCTCAACACCAATAATTTCGACCGCTTCATCACCCGCAACGATTTACCGGTGCTGGTGGATTTCTGGGCGAGTTGGTGCGGTCCATGCAAAATGATGGCGCCCGCATTCAAACAAGTGGCTACGGAGCTCGCGACCCAGGTGCGTTTTGCCAAGCTGGAGACGGAAGCCGAGCAGGCAGTGGCTGCGCGCTACAATATCCGCAGCATCCCTACTCTGATTTTATTCAGGAACGGTACCGAGGCGGCACGCATGTCGGGTGCGCTGGATGCCAGCGGACTCAAACGCTGGCTGGCACAACAGGTGTAAGTGTCGGAGCGTGGCTAGTAAGCGACGACCTGCGGATCCAGGCTGCGCCACATATACCAGGTTGCCACTGAACGCCACGGGCGCCAGGTTTCAGCCAGGCCGCGCATGCTGATTTTGTTGAATGGTTCACCGCCCTGGTAATGCATGGCCATGGCTTTTTGCAGACCGATGTCGTCGAGGGGAAAAACATCCGGCCGCAATAAATAGAACATCAGAAACATTTCCGCCGTCCAGCGGCCAATCCCGCGTACCCGGCACAACTCAACGATCACTGCCTCATCGTCCATATCATCCCACAAGCCGGGATGCAATGAGCCGTCAACAAATTTGGCCGCGAGATCGCGCAGATATTCAACTTTTCGCAGGGAAAAACCGCATGCCCGTAAAACCTCCGGGGCGGTATCGGCGATGACTTCCGGGGTGACCGCAACACACGCCAGTAAACGCTGCCACACCGCTTCGGAAGCTTTTACAGAAATCTGCTGCCCGGCGATGGAACGCGCCAGCGTGGCAAACGCATCGCCACGGCTGCGCAGGCTGATTTGCGGATAACTGGCAATCAGCGATTTCAATACGGCATCAGCGGCGGATAATTCCTCGGTGGCTTGCTGCCAATATTGCGGATACATCAGGCGTTCAACCGGGTAAGCAACGTTTGCAGCTTGTCCGGCTCGTGGCCGCGCATGATTTTGTTTGCCTGCGTCGCGGCCTCCACGCTATTGCTTTTGAGCACCCGCTGTTTGACCGAGAGCAGACTGGCCGGATGCATGGAATAGCTGCGCAATCCCAGTCCCAATAACAAACGTGTGAGCAGCGGATCGCCCGCCATTTCGCCGCACACCGATACCGGCTTGCCGGCTTTTTCACCGGCACGGATGGTCATCGCGATCAGCTGCAGCACGGCAGGATGCAGTGGATCGTACAAGTGCGATACGCTGTCGTCGGCACGATCAATCGCCAGCGTGTACTGGATCAAATCGTTGGTGCCTATCGACAGAAAATCCATACGCTCGGCAAACGTCTGCGCAGCCAGTGCGGCGGCAGGGATTTCTATCATCCCGCCCACTTTGATGGCTGGATCGAAATAGACCCCATCAGCAGCCAGACTGGCTTTGGCAGCCTCAATCGCATACTGGGTCTGACGCAACTCCGGCAGATTGGACAACATCGGAATCAGGATACGTACCTGCCCGAATTTCGAAGCCCGCAAAATAGCGCGCAATTGGGTACGGAACAGGATCGGTTCAGCCAGGCACAATCGAATTGCGCGCAAACCCAGCGCCGGATTGAGGGTGTGGGTGGTAAGTCCGGCCAGTGGCTTGTCTGCGCCCAGATCAAGGGTACGGATCGTTACCGGCAATCCATTCATCGCCTGCGCCACTTCACGATATGCTTCGAACTGCTCATCCTCGCTGGGCAGGTCTGCACGATTCATGAACAGGAATTCACTGCGGAACAGACCAATGCCGGTGGCGCCTGATTCCAGTACCGCCTCTACGTCCTGTGGCAATTCGATGTTGCCATGCAGCTCGACCACCACACCGTCCAGCGTGGCAGCACGGTTGCCTTTCAGGCGCTTGAGCTTCTGGTGTTCGATCTTCCATTCGTTCTGGCGCAGCCGGTACTCTTCCAGCACCGTTTCATCCGGGTCGAGAATCACCACACCATTGTCACCATCCACGATGATGATTTCATTTTCACGGATCAGGCTGCGTCCGTTGTGCAGCGCCATCACCGAGGGGATATTCAGGCTACGAGCGAGAATGGCAGTATGGGAAGTGGCGCCGCCCACGTCGGTAATGAAGGCCGCAAACTGCTGGCGCTTGAATCCGATCATGTCGGCCGGAGACAGGTCGTGTGCGACCAGGATGCCGTCATGGCGCTCATCTTCGGCCAGCGGCAGATGTCCGGGATGCCCGAGCAATTCCTTGATCACACGTTCAACGACCTGGACCACGTCAGTCTTGCGTTCGCGCAGATAGGGATCGTCAATTTCTTCGAACTGCGCTACCAGTTGCTCCATCTGCTGGGTGAGCGCCCACTCCGCGTTGCACTGTTGAGTTTCAATGAGTTGCTTCGGTGCCTGGGACAGCATCGAGTCATTCAAAATCATTAAATGCATGTCGAGGAATGCCGGCAACTCGGCCGGCGCATTGGCGGGGATCTGGCCATGCAAGGCACTCATCTCGGCGCGCACCGTCTGCACGGCTTCGTCGAAGCGCTCCAATTCCTCCGCAATGTGCGCCTTTTGCAGCACATAATGCGCAACTTCAATACGGGTATGCGAGGCCAGCCGCGCAGGTCCAATGGCGATCCCGCTGGACACGCCGATGCCGTGCAGCGTGGCGCTCACTCGCCTTCTCCGAACTTGTCGTTGATCAAAGCCAGCAGGGCGTCCATGGCCGCCGATTCATCCTCGCCTTCGGTTTCCAGGTTGATGGTGCTGCCTTTGGCTGCCGCCAGCATCATGACGCCCATGATGCTTTTGGCGTTGACCCGGCGGTTATTGCGGGTCAGCCAGATTGCGCTCTGGAACTGTCCGGCGGTCTGCGTGAGCTTGGCTGATGCGCGCGCATGCAGCCCGAGCTTATTGATGATTTCAACGTCCTGTTGCAGCATCGCACAACTCCGGTGAAATATGCAGGATGCCTTCGTGGCCACCGGAGAGCGCCTTGATTACCAGCTTGTCGAGCGGTTCATGGCGATAAGTCAGTGCGCGGATCAGCATGGGCAGGTTGACCCCGGCGATGCCTTCCACCCGTCCAGGGTAAAGCAGGCGGCAGGCAGTATTGCACGGCGTGGCGCCGTAAATATCCGATAGCATCAATACGCCGTCGCCCTGGTCAAGCTCGTCAATCATCTGCTGGGCTTTCGCCGTCATCGCCATGATGTCCGGGCAATCCATCACGTTCAACGGTGTGAGATAAGGCGGGCGCTCACCCATAACGTGGGTGGCGCATTGAATCAGACTTTCGCCCAGGCTACCGTGGGCGACGATAAGTATGCCAATCATGGTGAATCCACTTCAGTAAACCGAAGCGGGTATTCTACCGCAGGGAAGCATGGCCGGAGAGATTAGCATCGACGTGATTGCGCCGCATGATGCGCAGCTCGATCTGAAACATCACTGCTTTGGCGCAGCAAATGAATCGCTGCCACGCCCGGTGCTCTCGACGAATGTGAACTAGCGCCGGCACTCGGCAGACTGGCCTGCCTGTTTGAGATAGGCAATCAGGTCAGCACGTTCTGTCCGATCCCGCACCCCGTCGTAGGTCATCGTCGTGCCAGGCACCATTTTTTTCGGATCGGTCAAAAACTGATCGAGCGTGCGGGCATTCCAGACAATCTTCGAGTGCCGCATTGCCGCCGAATAACCGAATCCAGAGACACTAGCCGCCCGACGGCCAAATAGCCCGCAGTGTCTGGGCCCAACACGGTCGTACGCCAGCGCATGGCAGGCGAGGCAGCGGTTATAAATCTGCTTGCCACGGCGCGCATCAGCGGCCGCACCGGCGGGCGCGGCGACGCTCAGGGCGAGCGCACCAATCAATATGCATTGCCGCAGCTTCATGCCATAAAGGCAGACGGCACGACCGGGCTCTCGCCCAGCGCCTGACGCAGCACTGCCCAGTGCATGGCCTCATCGCCCAGGATGCTGGCGGCGGCCTTGGCCAGATCGCGGTTGCCAAACAGCGGCACCGCGCCGAGATAAGCGCTGACAGCCCCTTGCTCGAGCTGGGCGGCAAACTTGAGCACATCGGTTTGCGACTTGAGCTGAGCCACCGGGAAATTGTATTTTTCTTTCGCCAACGCCGGTTTGCCGCCGAGCTTTTTAATCGTGCTGGCGAGCACCTCGGCGTGCTGCTTGTGGTGCCCTTGAAATGTCAAAGCCAGTTCCAGCACGGGTTTTTGCAATAAATTGCTCTCGGCGCCCAGCTGATACGCGGCAATGGCTTCCAGCTCGGCGCTGAGCGCCGTATTGAGAATTACCACATCGCCGCTGCGGGCGTGCCCAGACGTGGCGGCAAGCGCATCTTTACCCGCCAGTAAGGCTACGGCAGCCCCCGAAAGTACCAGGCCAGAATGGGCAAGAAATTGGCGGCGCGATGCGACGGGTGCAGGCATAAGAAAGAATGACATGGTGGTCTCCAAAGTCAGTTACTGTTATGGGCGGGTGGTACCTGCCCGGAAATATCTGCCAGCACATGCGCGACTATCCTGTCGCAGCGTGCCCCGGCAAAAGAAAAAGCGTCAGCCATCGACGTATCGATGTCGCGCGACAAACGCTCGCGCAGCAAACCGCGCGCGCGAAAAAACCGGCTCCGCACCGTAGCTTCGGGAATATCCAATGCGGCAGCGACTTCTTCCACGCTCAACTCCTCCACTGCACGCAGCATGAACACAGTGCGAAACACATCGGGCAGGCCGTCGATCCCGGCTTCTATCAATTGCCGCACTTGTGCCCGCATGGCCATGCGCTCGGGTTGCTCATCGGGGTTCTGTTCCATCGACGCCTCCGTATTCGCTGCATCCACATCCAGCGCGCTATCGAGCGGGATAATCTGTGCGCTGTGTCGGCGCAGCCGTCCCAGACTCTCGTTCACCACAATACGTACCAGCCAGGTGGACAGCTTTGCATCCGCATGAAAACTACCCAGTGCACGCCAGGCGCTCATATAGGCGGTTTGCAGGGCATCTTCAGTCTCAACGTCATTTTTCAAAATGCTGCGCGCGGTGCGGAATAGCAGCCGGTTATTACGTCGCATGATGCGTTCGAAAGCGTGTGGATCGCCCTGCAGTGCACGCGTCACCAACTCGACGTCAGTCAAATCGTGCAAAGCCGAAAAGCCACTCAGCTCCGTGTCCAAAGCTTTCATGGTACCCCCTGGAAAAATTCACTATTGCCCATTAGATGCAGGCGTGTAGCATCCCGTTCCCGCTGGATCGAATTCTGTGGGTGAGGTGGATTCGTCCATCCGAAAATGAATTGAAAACGGTTGCCTGAACGGCAAAGCTGGTGTGCAGAATCTGCGGAGCTAAGATCCCGTTTCGAAATGCAGACGTTGTTTCATGCCGCCGGTGAGTTCGACATGCCCTTGCCCGTCGATAAACATCACATCGGCCACCCCCATGCGTTGCGCTGCGGCACGCCAGCCAGCACTACCCGAAATGAAAATGGGCTTGCTGGCGACATCCGACAAGGTACCGGCATGGTCTGACGGCGGAATCAGGACGGTGACCGCGCGTACCCCTTGCGCGGGCCAGCCAGTGCGCGGATCGATGATGTGGCAATAGCGCTTGCCGCCCACTTCGAAGTAGCGCTGATAGTCGCCCGAAGTGCCGATGGCTTCACCGTCGCGCAACTCCAGCGTGGCAATAGGGCCGGGGCCGCGCGGATTCTGGATGCCCACGCGCCACGGCCGGTCACCGTGCTGCCCCAGCGCCAGGATATTGCCGCCAATATTGATCAGCGCGTTTTTTACCCCCTGGCTGCGCAGGTAGCGTGCAGCCACGTCCAGTGCATAGCCCTTGGCGTAGCCGCCCAGATCCAGCCGCACAGCGGGATTCGTGCTATGAAACATGATGCCGTCAATCACGATGTCGCGCATTTGCGGATTGGCGCGCACCAGTTCGGCAATTTTTGCCGGGTCGGGCAATTTCGCCTTGAAAGTATCGGACTGAAACCCCCACAAGCGGATCAGGTTGCCGATGGCCGGGTTGAACAAGCCTTGCGATTGTTCCGAATAACGCGTGGCGTCGCGAATAATCGGGATCATGCCGGGCGCAATCGCGGCCTGACTCGGACTCAGCTCGAAGATGCCATTCATGCGCTCCAGCGTGCCCGGCTCCCAGGCATGCAGGCTGTGGTGCATCTCGTCGAAATCACGCAATACTTGCGCAGTGACACGACGCGCCTTGGCTTCCGGCTCGCCGTAAATGCTCACCTCCACGCGGGTACCGAATACGTAGCTTTCCTGGGTGTAAAGGGGCGGTTTGGCACAACCTGCCAAAGCCAGCAGAAATAGCGCCATAACGCCGATCAAGCGCATCGCCGCTCCAGTGCGTCGATGAACATCCCGGCCACGTTAAAACCGGTCTGCCGGGTGATTTCCTGAAACCCGGTGGGGCTGGTGACGTTGATTTCGGTAAGATAGTCGCCGATCACGTCCAGCCCGACCAGGAACAATCCCAGATCGCGCACCGCCGGCGCAATGATCTGCGCAATTTCGCGGTCGCGTTCGGACAGGGGCTGAGCGACACCGCGCCCGCCCGCAGCCAGGTTGCCGCGCGTTTCTCCTTCGGCGGGAATCCGCGCCAGCGCGAACGGCACCACCTCGCCGTCGATCAGCAGGATGCGCTTGTCGCCCTGGGTAATTTCCGGGATATATCGTTGCGCCATCACCGTGCGGGTTTCCAGCTGGGTCAGTGTTTCCACGATGACATTGAGATTCGCGTCACCGCCACGCACCCGGAAAATCCCTGCTCCGCCCATGCCATCCAGCGGCTTGAGAATCACGTCGCCATGCTCCGTCAGGAATTCCTTGATATGAGAGGCACGCCGCGTTACCAGCGTGGGTACAGTAAATTGCGGGAAGCGCGCGATGGCGAGCTTCTCATTGAAATCGCGCAGGGTATTAGGCCGGTTGAATACCCGTGCACCTTGATTTTGCGCCAGCTCCAGCAAGTGCGTGGTGTACAGGTATTCGGTATCGAACGGCGGGTCCTTGCGCATCACCACCGCATCGAAGTGGCTCAATGGCATCGCCTCGGCGGCTCCCAACTCAAACCAGTTGGCGTTGTCGGCCGTAACGCACAACGGTTTGGCGTAACCAATGACCTGATTGTCGCGCAGGATAATATCCGCCTGGCGCAGCGCAAACAGCGCGTGGCCGCGTCCTGCCGCCTCACGCAGCATGGCCACCGAACTGTCCTTGTAAGCCTTGAGCGTGCTTAACGGATCGAGTATGAAGGCAAGGTTCATTGATTTTCCGGGTCGGTTTGTTCCAGTTCCATGGATGCCGCCAGCATCGCCAGCCGCGCCACGACGCCATAAGTATAGAAGCGGTTGGGTGTGGAATCCGGATTTGCCAACTGGTTGGGCGTGCAGCATGGGGTGGCGAACGCCAACGGCACGAAGTGCATCCCCGGTGCATTCAGGTTTTCATCCGGTCCGCGTCCGGTATGCACGCGGTAGAAACCGCCGACGACGAAATGGTCAATCATATAGACCACCGGTTCCGCCACCGCATCATTGATGCTCTCGAAGGTATGCACGCCTTCCTGGATGATGACCTCGGAGATTTGCTGGCCTTCCTTGCCCACCGCCATCTTGTTGCGCTGCTTGCGGTTCAGCTCACGCACCTGGGACGGATCCTTGACCGTCATGATGCCCATGCCGTAGGTGCCGGCATCAGCCTTGGCAATCACAAAAGGCTCGGCGTCGATCTTGTATTCATCGTATTTTTTGCGGATTTTATCCAGCACGATGGTGGCATTCTTTTCCAGGCATTCTTCACCCTGGCGTTCCTGAAAATTAACGCGCCCGCAAGTGGAAAAATACGGATTGATGAACCATGGATCAAGCCCGATCAGCTCGGCAAATTCTGTCGCCACCTGGTTATAGGCGGCAAAATGGCGCGACTTGCGGCGCACATGCCAGCCGGCATGCAAAGGTGGCAGCATCGACTGTTCGAGGTTTTGCAACAACGCCGGGATGCCGCCGGAAAGATCGTTGTTCAGCAGAATCGCGCATGGGTTGTAGCCTGCCACGCCCACACGGTTGCCACTACGCACGACCGGTTCAAGCAATAGCGATCCGCCATCCGGCAAATCCACTTTGAGCGGCTCCGCGAGATCGGGGATCAGGCTGCCCAGGCGCACCTCCATACCGGTTTGCCGCAAAATATTGGCCAATTGCGCCACGCTTTGCAGATAGAACAGATTGCGCGTGTGATTCTCCGGAATCAACAACAGGCGCTGCGCGTCCGGACAGATTTTTTCTACCGCACTCATTGCCGCCTGCACCGCCAGCGGAATGAAATCGGAATTAAGATTGTTGAATCCGCCCGGGTACAGGTTGGTATCGACCGGGGCCAGCTTGAAACCACTGTTGCGCAGATCCACCGAGGTATAAAACGGTGCGGCGTGCTCCTGCCACTGATTGCGAAACCAGCGTTCAATCTGCGGGGTGGCGCCCAGAATCATCCGCTCCATGTCCAGTAGCGGTCCGGTGAGGGCAGTCGTTAAATGCGGTACCATGCGTAAGCCTCGTGTAGTCGTTATGAGTGGATTATATCCCGTAGACCCGGTCTTTCCTGCCATGTTCAACATCGTTCTCTATCAGCCCGAAATTCCGCCCAATACCGGCAATATTATTCGCCTTGCGGCCAACACCGGCTGCACCCTGCATCTGGTCAAACCACTGGGGTTTGAACTGGAAGACAAACAGTTGCGCCGCGCCGGGCTGGATTATCACGAGTATGCCAGTATTGTGGTGCATGAAGACTGGGCGGCGTGCCGCAGCCAGTTAAATGTCCGGCGCATGTTTGCGCTCACCACCAAAGGCTCGGCCAGTATCGGCGCCTGCCAATTCGCAGCGGGGGACGTGTTTGTATTCGGTCCGGAAACACGCGGACTACCGGGAGACATATTGGATGAATTCAGCAGCGAGCAACGCATCCGCCTGCCGATGGTGGCAGGAAGCCGCAGCCTGAATTTGTCGAATTCGGTCGCGGTGACGGTGTTTGAAGCCTGGCGGCAGAATGGGTTTGGCGGCGGGGGCTAATGAAAAATAAGGGTCGCCTTCACCTCGCCAATGCTTGTCAAAATTTCAAATAAATCCATTGGAGTTTGTTTTGGTGATGCCGGATTGATCTTGCGAAATTCCCTATCTGTCCGGATAGGCTAATTTAAATTAGCCCACGTTACACGCAAGTATTGACGTATTATTTTCTGTCCTTTAGACCTCGGCTTTAAGTTAAAACGCACAGCATGCTTACTGTTTACCATCTAGTCTCGGAAGATCAGGGGATTGATCTCGAATACGATCAATTCAGGGCAGCGTTGCCATCAAACATTGACCTAAAATTGCAGTCAGATGGCTACTACGCAACCGTTGAATCTACAGGGCCAGATGACCCCAATGCGCAGCAACTGATTGATCGCGAGCTCGACAGAATATACTTTTTGACTACTATGCGGCTACGCGCAGTGGCGTATCCAGCCATAGGCACCATTCAATTAAATCTTGTGATTCGGGTACTCGGCGACATTCCTCCCGGAACCCGCCCCCAGCAATGGACGCCTCGCCTCGCCCTCCAGCTCAGGCTTTGGGCGATGGCTGTGGATTCGACTGATTCCTGTCTCAGCATCCTTCTTTTCTTCCAGATCATCGAATTGTCGTATCCTGAGACCGCCGACGAGCAAGCCTATCCAAAATACACTGGGGACTCTCTAGATCCAAGGACAGAAGCCAAGTTGTTACGAAGTCTTGTTGCTCACGCAGGCGTCGCCACACGTACTGAGACCCTCAAGTACAGGGATTTTCTCGGCCTCCTGCCCGAGCCTCCAGACTTGGTACATCCCGATTGGAGTCGAGTGATATCCAAGAAAGTTGCGCATGTTAAAGCTCAAGCCCACTCGGTACTGCAAAATGCGCTCCAACCTATTTCTACGGACCACTCCCAAATCAGGGAAACTGATTGATCGATAGCTTCTGCTGTTAACAAGTAAGCAAGGGGAAACAACTTGTATTGCGACATTATCATGACGCCCAATGATCAGGCCCGACACATTATTCAGCTAAACACCCCATCTGGATAACCCTGCCAGCACTTAGTCTGCCGAAGCTTTGACACCCGGGCCGTACAGGTAATGCGAGAATTGCGCATGATCGCTGCTGACAGCGCGGAACAGATGATCCATGCTGAGCACCGCCTGCTCGACGATATTGATCGCGATATAGGGATGTTCGACTTTCATGCGTTTGTACATGGCGCGCGGCAACTTCAGCACCTGCGTATCCGCGGCCTTGGCAACCAGTCTGACCGAGCGGGCGCGCTTGTCGAAAAACGACATCATGCCGAGCATTTCACCCGCGCCTGAGCGCACCACTTCATATTCGATGCTGCCATCCGGAATCACCAGGGCCACTTCACCCTTGACCACGAAATACAACTCGTCGCCGACGTCGCCCACATCCGAAATTATCGCATCCGTGCTGAAGTGCAGCACGGTCAGGTAATTGAGCAGGGTATTCACCTCGGCCACAGTAAGCGATTCGCACAAGTATTGCTGGGTCAGAAAGTGGGTCAGCTGGGCGTGTTCGGCGTCGTTGTTGGTAATGGCGGTTTCGGCCATGTCGATCTCCGTTGGTTATTGTTCAATGTTGGCTGGATTATAAACCGTCATTACCCGAACTGGCGCGCTGCATCATTTGCATCCCCCCGGCCATGCCTTCCACGCGTTCGCGAATACGGCCCGCCAAAACTGTCCAGGCGGATTTATCAGCCACGCCGGGTAGTGGTTCGAACGGGTAATGGCGATGCTGGAGACCGGGGCGCAGCGGCGGGCAGGCTGCCAGCGCAGCGGCATCCAGCGTGACCAGCAAATCCGCCCATTCCAGCGCATCGTCACCCAGCACGGGCACATCACCGGTCACGCCGGGCAATACCGCCGCACGCGCTTCCATCCAGTCGGCGCCCTGGCGATTGGCATAATGCGCCGCCAGATTGGGCGGTACCGGATGCAGGCCACCGAGAAACAGGATACGGGCTTTGCGTTTATAGGCCATGGTTCCTTATGCTGAAAGCGCTACGCTGTAATTTTTGATTGCCAAGTTTAACGCATCTCAGCATGACGCCACTGCCTGAACGATGGGAATAAATACCGGGCTGGCCTGGTATTGCATTTACCGGTCACATGATCGGAGCAAGCATGGAAGCGGGTACGAAACCGGTGCGATGGTCCGGCAACTGCAGGACAAATTCATCCGGTGCGACGCCTGCTCCGCACAACCTTAATATCAATCAGGAGAGCAACATGATGGAGAGAACACGTACCGTATCAATGATCGCAGCGCTGATGGTTTGTCTCGGAGGGGGCGTCAGCCCGGCCTGGGCCGAAACTTCGATGCTGCAGTCCTACAAGTTCGAGACACCGGAATTCCTGCATCCCCATCCTTTTGCCAAGGCCCACGTTGTGCTGCAGGTAAGCGAAGACAACCCGCAGCTGTGGGGGCTTACACTCAATAACATCACGAACCTGATGGCCTATTTCGGGCCGGACGATGTGCAAATCGTGATGGTAGCCTATGGCCCGGGGCTGAAAATGTTGTTCGCCGACAGCCCGGTAGCCGAGCGCATCAAGGCGCTGGATGCGCAAGGTGCGGAATTCGATGCCTGCAATGTAACCATCACCGGCATGACGAAGGCACTCGGGCATCGACCCAAACTGGTCGATGCATCAGCTATCGTACCGGGCGGGATCGTCCGTATTATGCAGCTGCAACAGCATGGCTTCGATTACATCAAACCCTGACGTTTCCGCAGATAAAGAAGAATGCGGGAAAATTATCTCCCGCATTCAAACTGCGCTTCTCTCTGTTTAAATGATGAGAGTCATTCAGTTACGACAATGGTGCCCGTCATGTCCTCGTGACCGCTGCCGCAAAAAACATCGCACACAAACGGGAAAGTTCCCACCTTGTCAGGCACCAGTCGCAAACGCGAAACCTTGCCAGGAATAATGTCAGCACGAACGCCCAGATCAGGCACCTTGAAACCCATGAAAACATCCAGCGTTGTGAACTCCAGCACCACCGGCACGCCTTTTTTCAGCTTGATTTCATTCGGCGTGTAATCGAATTTCTTTGCGACGATTTTGATGACCGGATCTTCCGTTTGCACGCTCGCATAATCGCCGGCACTCACCAGGCCGGCACCGAGAACAGCGGCTAAAACGATGCGCTTGATTCCGCGTGACTTGAGTCTCATGCCTTATCCTTTCACCACAGGCAGTTCTGTAATGCGGTATTGGGCTGTCTGCACATCCGCCTCGACGTCGCGATAGCCCAGCCCTTTATATGGCTGGGCCGCATCCCACGGCAGCGGAGTGCGCTTAGGTTGCGAACCGGGTGCCGGCAGCGGAAAGATCAGCGACTTTACCGAATGGTGTGCGATATGCCCGGTCATGTGGTGGTTTTCCTGGTGGATATGTCCGTAGAACACGGTGACGTTGGGGTGCGGCATCAGCAGCGCGATCGCCTTGTCACCATCACGGGTAGCCCAGTCCCACTGTGGATAAAGATCGAACAGCGGGCGATGAGTGAAGACCACGATTTTTGCGTCTTTGGGCTGAGTATTCAAATCTGCGGCGAGCCACTGCAACTGCGCCTCGCCGATACTCGCCGTCGGGTCGGAGACATTGTCCAGCACGATGAAATGCACGCCTTTGTGATCGAAGGTGTAATGGGTTTTGCCAAAAAATTCCTGATAAGCCTCGCCATGATCCAGCGAGGCATCATGTTCACCCGGCATGAAGTGCACGTTTTTTACCTTGAGTTCGCTCACGATTGCGCGGAATTCCGCCAGACGCTTTCTGCGCTCCTGCGGGTCGTCGGTGGTGTGGGTCAAGTCGCCGGTGAATACGATAAAATCCGGCTGTTGCGACAGATCATTCACTGCGGCGACCGCCTTTTTCAAGGTGCCTTCGGCGTCCGGGTTGACTTTCGGCCCCTTGAAACCCCAATGCGTATCCGAAAGCTGCACGAAATAAAACTCCTTTCCATCACCATGTTCAGCCATGCTGGAACAACCAGCCAGACTGGAAACAAATACCACGCCGGCCATCCCGCTCAATTTCAGGAATTCGCGTCTATCCAGGGACTTTTCCATTACTTCCTCCTATGTCGTTATCGAGATCGAACACCTGCAACGTGTAATACCGTTCACTCCGTCAACTTATTCCCTTGCGATAAAAATAGTTCTTGCCGGCAATGAACGCGCTGGCTACCAAATGGATTTAACAGGGGTGCTGGAATACAATGGCGCGCTAATCGGTATAACCACTTGATGGGATGACGGTGACAGATGCGATGAAAACCCTGCGCTTCAGAGAAGTGGCTTTGCCGCATCTGAACGCCGCATACAACCTGGCACGCTGGCTGACTCACAGCGACCAGGACGCGCAAGACATTGTGCAGGAGGCCTATCTGCGCGCCTTCCGGTTCTTTGATGGTTTTCATGGTCAGGATGCGCGTGCATGGCTGCTTGCCATCGTCAGGAATACCGCCTACACCTGGTTGCAGCAGAATCGCAATCATGTACAGAACGCGTTTCTCGATGAGGATTTCCACGATCTCAACCAGGCAGGTTCGGCCACCTTATGCGATCAGCAGGACAACAATCCTGCCGCCATACTGGCACGCAACGATGACAAACGCTTGCTGGATCAGGCCTTGGAGCAACTGCCCGTGGAGTTTCGTGAAGTATTGGTACTGAGAGAACTGGAGGATTTGTCCTACAAGGAAATCTCCCATATCGCCGGCATTCCCATCGGTACGGTCATGTCACGACTGGCTCGCGGCCGCAGATTACTGCAAGCCTGCCTTGAGCGAATGAATTAAGGAGTCACGTGATGAATTGCAAACGAACTCTTGAGTTACTCCCCGCACATCTGGATCAGGAACTTGGCTTGTCCGAATCCAGCGAAATCGATCAGCACCTGCAAATCTGTGCAGCCTGCCATAACGCCTTTGTCAGCCAGTCGGCACTGCGTGATGCAGTCAAACAGCGCGTGACTTATTATCAGGCTCCGGCCGATCTGGGTAGCCGCATCAACGCGGCGTTACCGGAATATGAAGAAGCTGACGTACCAGCGAAACGGCACTCATGGCGCTGGGGATCATGGAACTGGTTTAGCGCCGGCAGCTTGCTGGCTTCGCTGGTCGTGCTGGTATGGAGCGCGGGGCTTTATCTGGCCACACCTTCACCCAGCGAGTTGCTTGCCGAAGAAGTGCTATCCAGCCATGTGCGTTCGCTGATGGTCAATCATATTGCCGACGTCGCTTCTTCCGATCAGCACACGGTCAAGCCATGGTTCGACGGCAAGCTCGATTTCTCGCCCACGGTCATGGATTTGGCTGACCAGGGCTTTCCGCTGATTGGCGGCCGGCTCGATTATCTTGATCACCGTTCGGTTGCGGCACTGATATACCGCCATCGCCTGCACCTGATCAACGTATACATCTGGCCCGCCGCCAGCCAACGTCAAACGCCTGTCCGTAGCCTGTCGATCCAGGGCTATCATCTGATTCACTGGCATGAAGCGGGCATGGTGTACTGGATGATTTCCGATCTGGATCCACGCGACCTGATGACGCTGGCTCATATTCTTCAGGCACAGCACACGAAAAGTTAGGTTATGTTTAAAAGCTCACAAGAGAGAACAGGGAACATTCATGGCTAAGTTTTATCCGGCGATCACTGAACAACATCTGCATTTCATACGCCGTCAGCATATCTTTTTTACGGCCACGGCACCGGTCGCCGGACGCATCAATCTTTCTCCCAAAGGCATGGACAGCCTGCGCATACTTGGTCCAAACCGGGTGGCCTATCTTGATCTCACCGGCAGCGGAAACGAAACTGCCGCGCATGTACTGGAAAACGGGCGCATGACGTTGATGTTTTGCAGCTTCGACGCCGATCCATTGATTCTGCGACTGTATGGACAAGGCCGTGCAGTACAGCCACGCGATGCCTGCTGGTCACTGTTGCGCTCTCATTTTCCGGCATTGCCGGGAGAACGCCAGATCATCGAACTGGATATCGACTCGGTGCAAACATCCTGCGGCTATGCAGTCCCGCAATATATTTATACGGGTGAGCGTGAGACGCTGGCGCGCTGGGTAGAGAAAAAAGGCCCGGATGGAATTCTCGAATACTGGCGCGCAAAGAATCAGACAAGCATCGACGGCTTGCCCAGCGCGCTGCTGGAGGACTGAGCCGACATGTTAAAATCGGCGGCAATCCAATCCGGCTTTCTGCTTTGAATCCATTATTGCTCCCGCTGCTGCACGTTTTGTCCGACGGTGAATTTCACTCCGGGGAAGTACTCGCCCAACGCTTTGGTGTGTCGCGCGCCAGCGTGTGGAATGCACTCCAGGCCGCACAGGATCAGGGCATCGTGCTCAACAAGGTACGCGGGCGCGGCTATCGCCTGCCGAATGCGCCCGGCTGGCTCGACGCCGCCGCGATCGAACATGCGCTGGAGACTCATGCAAAGCGTTTTAATATACAAGTGGTTGAGTACCTCGACTCAACCAATACCAAACTGATGCATGCAGCCGCAAATGGCGCACCGCACCGCAGCTGTCTGGTGGCCGAAATGCAGTTGGCCGGACGTGGACGGCGCGGACGTGTCTGGCAAACTGTGCTTGGCGGCAGTCTCGCCTGCTCGGTACTGTGGCGTTTTGATGCAGGTGTTGCTGCCCTTTCCGGCTTGAGTCTGGCAGTAGGCGTAGCGCTGTTACGCACCTTGCGCCAATTCGGCGCGGATACGGTGCAACTCAAATGGCCGAACGACCTGCTCTGGCACTATCGCAAACTGGGCGGGATTCTGATCGAAGTACAGGGCGACGTGATGGGTCCCTCGTTCGCAGTCATCGGCATCGGCATCAATTTGCAGTTATCGGGGGCGGTACGTGCCGAAATCGATCAGTCCGTGACCGACTTGAGCGAAATATGCGGCACCCAAATTGATCGCAACCTGTTGCTGGCGGCACTCCTGATTCACCTGGACGACGTCATGCAGGATTTTGAGCAATCCGGGCTCACTCGACTACGTACAGAATGGCTCGCAGCACACGCCTACCAGGACAAACCGGTGCGCGTATTACTTGCCAATGGCAACGACCAGCTTGGTACAGCCATCGGCGTGTCTGCGGATGGCGCACTATTACTGCAAACCACCAGCGGCCAGCAGTTGACGCTCAACGGTGGTGAAGTCCACCTGACGCGCTGTCTTTCATGATACTGGCGATCGACGCGGGCAATACCCGCATTAAATGGGGCCTGCATGATGGGCAAGCCTGGCTCTCCCAAGGCCAATACGCGCATCATGAAATCGACAAATTCGAGCAGACACTGGACAAGCTGGTTACCCCTCAAAAAATCGTGCTCAGCAATGTGGCCGGTGCCCAATTGCAGGGCCAGATCGAACACTGTTTACGACGTTATGCCGTCGTGCTGCAACAGGTCCATGCGCAAGCCAGCCAGTGTGGCGTACACAATGCTTACGCCAGTCCCGGACAACTGGGTGCAGACCGCTGGGCTGCGTTGATCGGCGCACATCACCTCGGCGTTCGCTCCGGGCTGGTGGTGAATGCCGGTACGGCGATCACCGTCGATGCGCTGCATCTGGGCAATTTTCTGGGTGGCGTCATTCTGCCCGGCTACCACATGATGGGCAGCATGCTGCAGCAAGGGACCGCAGGGCTGGCCAACGACCCGGGCCAATTCAGTGCGTGGCCGGACAACACTGCGGATGCGCTGGAGAGCGGCCGCATCCTGGCGATTACCGGTGCGGTGGCATTGTTGCGTGAGCAACTGGCACGACAGAGCGGGGATATGCCAGAATTGGTACTCAGCGGAGGAAATGGGGCGCACCTCGCCATCCACCTGTCGCAACCACTGCGGCTGGTGGAAAATCTGGTACTGGAAGGATTGCGTATCATCGCATCCGGGGAGTGTTTGTGAGATTGCTTTTTTTATTGCTGTTGCTTGCCAATCTGGTCGTTTTCGCCATGCTGCAATGGGGTGGCGACATGAGCTCGGCGCATCGCGCGCATTCTTCACTACACCCTGAGCGTATCGCGCTGGTTGGCGAACCGCGTGCCACGCCATCTCCGAAAATTTCGCCCGTCAATGCACCCTTGCCTGCGCCTCAGCCCGCTCAGACTTCTGCACCCAAGCCCGATGCCAACGATAAAATTTGCATGACCTGGGGGCCGGTAGCCCCGGCGCAATATGACGACGTCATCGCCGCGCTGGATCAGCTCAAGCTGGGTGAGCGTCTCAGCCGTCAGTCACTGGGTACACCCGGCGGCCCCTACTGGGTGTATTACCCACCGCTGGCATCCAAAGCCGCAGCGGATAACAAGCTCACGGAGCTGACTAATCTGGGGGTGCGCGACCTTGCTGTGGTGCGTCCGGCCGGTCCGTGGCAAAACGCAATTTCACTCGGGTTATATGCCAAGCAGTCAATTGCCGAAGCGCGCGTGGCCGAACTGCACAAGAAAGGCGTACAGACGGTGAGCATCGAGACACGTGGTAAAACTCCCAGCCTATTTACCTTGCGTGACCTGGATGCTGCCGAACAGGCAAAGTTGACACAACTTCAGCAGACTTATGCAGACACCCAACTCAAGCGGGTGGATTGCGCGCCCAGCTCTCACTGATTAACGTAACCAGTAGTCCAGCACCAGCCCGGCGAACACCGCTGCACCCAGCCAGTTGTTGTGCAAAAAAGCCTTGAAGCAGCGTGCGCGGTCGCGGCCCCGGATCAGGGTGTAATGGTAAACGGCAATTGATGCCGCCACACCTAATCCCGCATCGAACCAGAGTCCCCTGCCCTGGCGCCAGCCCACATAGGCAAGCAATAGCAAAGTCGCGGCATAGCACAGCATCACCGCCGCCACATCGAAACGCCCAAACGTCAGCGCAGAAGTCCTGATACCGATTTTTATGTCGTCATCACGATCCACCATGGCGTACTCGGTGTCGTAGGCAATCGCCCAGAAGATATTCGCTATCAGCAACAGCCAGGCATCCGTCGGCACGCTGCCGAGCTGCGCCGCATAGGCCATGGGAATGCCAAAGCCGAAAGCGACGCCAAGATAGGCTTGCGGAATGGCAAGAAAACGCTTGGTGTAGGGATAGCTGGCGGCCAGAAACAGCGCCGGCACGGACAACATCATCACCAGCCGGTTGAGCGGCAGGATCAGTAAAAAAGCCAGTGCGGACAGGGCCGCAGCCAGCAGCAGGGCTTCCTTGCCGCTCACTCTCCCAGCCGCCAGCGGGCGATCCTTGGTGCGCGCCACATGGGCGTCGAAATCGCGGTCTGCATAGTCATTGATGACGCAACCCGCTGAGCGCATCAGTACCGTACCCAGCACGAAAATCCACACTACCATCCATTGCGGATGCCCCGCAGAAGCAAACCACAGTCCCCACAGGGTCGGCCACAGCAGCAGCAGAATGCCGATCGGCTTATCCAGGCGCATCAATTTTTCATACAGACTCAAGCGTTGTGCGAGCGTCATGCCAGCTCCAGAAGCGTGGGTAAAAAAACCTCGGTGACCAGAATGCGTCGACCCTGCAACTTGAACAATGAGCGCCGCGCCCATAGATACGGCGGCCGCCGATCGAACCGTGCGCAGGCCCGTCGATACAATGGATGTCGCGGGTCAAGCCGTTTGAATTCAAGCGCTACACGACGCACGCAGGGGTTAGCGAACAGTGCTGCACCCAGCGGCCGGTTGCCCAGCTTGCCGAGTTTCGTCCATGCGCCGCGCAGGCTGCTGTGTGGCAGTACGCTATGGGCGAATACCACCGGAGTTTCGTGACAATACAGAAAGACTTCGCGCAGCAATGCGGTGGGTTTCGCACTCAGACCGGACATTACAGCTTCGTCCAGAGCCGCCCGGCCGGATCGCTGACTGACATGACGCACACTGAACTGCGGGCAATGCCCGATGATGCGTCGCGTAAGCGACCCCTGATCGGTAAGCCAGTCGCGCGCGGCGCCGTGAACGCCGATCAGTTGGGCACGCCAGGAAGAAGAATTGCACAAGTTGGACATGATCGGCAGGAGTTAAGCAAACCCTGTCATTATGCCACGCTGCATACACCCGATTGAACCTTGAAAACGGTGAACAACAAGTAACGTGGGGCTATTGCCTGGCGCGTCCAGCGCAATTCAGCGGATGTTCAACAGCTTCACCATGCCCTTGTAATCAGCCAGGCTGGCCGGCTCGAAACTGGAGAAGCCGGTATTCCTGAAGTAACTTTGTGCCTCCTTGTCCTTGTCAGCACCTATCAGCGCCTGCGCAACTGCTTTCTTGATATCGCCCGGCAGGTCTCCGCGCACGGCGAAAGTGAGGTGCGGTACCCCCTTGCTCTGCATGATGAGGTTAAGATCCATGCCGTTGTTGTTCCACAAGGTCAATACCCCGGTATTGGCCACGCCAACGTCGATCAGCTTGTACTTGAAGGCGGTCGCAATTCCATCGACGTCATGGTAATAAGCCACACTCTTGAAATATTTGGCCGGATCAATATGCTTGCTGCGCAGGTCCGCCAGAGCCAACTGAGTGACCATGGAATCTTCGTCGGTAAAACCGATACGCTTGCCTTTCATGTCTTCCGGAAAGGCAATGCCGCTGGACGACAGCGCCATGAAACCGGCAGAGATCTGCCCCGGAATCTTGGCGACCGGCTCATAACCCGCGAGCTTGTTGGCTTGCATGATCATCGAAGGCGGCGCAAACATGAAGGCGAATTTTTTTTGCTTGGCTTCCGCCAGATATTTGTCGGTATCGCGCACCGTCTCGACTTTGACCGGGCGTTTCAGTACCCGGGAGAGGTAGCTGGTCAGCCCATGGAATTCTTCCGCCACGATGATGGGGCTGCGATTGTAGTCCTGTATCCCCAGAAACAGCGTTTCCACCGCCCGGACTGGTTGTGCAACCAGCATACCCAGCAATATCAACCCCTGCCATAGCCGCATGTTCATCTGCAATCTCCTGTTTTATTGGCGGAGCTTATGGTTGCGCCGTATGAAGGATTAACGACATTTACCCAAAAATATATCTGGTACATTAATACCATGTCAGGTTTTAATATAATCCTGGCGTCCGCCCAGCCAGCGCGAGACATGATGCTGCGCCGCCTGCCCATCATGAACCAGCAGCCATTCGGCGGCGGCGCGGGCCTGTTCGAGTATGTCGGCATCCGCTTCGATATCGGCAAAGCGCAGCATCGGTGCACCCGACTGACGCGCGCCAAGAAATTCGCCCGGCCCGCGCAGGCGCAAGTCTTCGCGCGCGATGACAAAACCATCGGTATTTTCGAAAATGACCTTGAGTCGAGCGCGCGCAGTTTCCGACAAAGGCTGCTGATAAAGCAGGATACATGCACTTTGCGTACTACCGCGTCCAACCCGGCCGCGTAGCTGGTGCAGTTGCGCCAGCCCCATGCGTTCGGCGTGCTCAATCACCATCAGCGACGCGCGCGGCACATCCACTCCGACCTCGATTACCGTCGTCGCGACCAGCAAATGCAGAGCGCCGCATTTGAAATCGGCCATGACCTTTGCCTTGTCGCGCCCGCTCATACGTCCGTGCACCAGGCCGATATTGAGCTCGGGCAGCGCAGCCGCGAGCACCGCGTGAGTATCCAGCGCGGTCTGCAACTGCAACTTCTCCGATTCTTCGATCAACGGGCACACCCAGTAGGCTTGCTCGCCCGCACAGCAGCGTTCGCGCACCAGCTCGATCACTTGCTCGCGCCGACTATCGGCAAGCAACTTGGTCACTACCGGGCTGCGTCCGGGAGGCAATTCATCAATCACCGACACATCGAGATCGGCGTAATAACTCATCGACAGCGTACGCGGAATCGGCGTGGCGCTCATCATCAGCTGATGGGGCTGGCGACCCTTCTGGCGCAACGCCAGACGCTGAGCGACGCCGAAACGATGCTGCTCGTCGATGATGGCAAGCCCGAGATTGGCAAACTCCACCTGTTCCTGAAACAGCGCATGCGTTCCCGCTGCAAGCTGTGCCTCGCCCGATACCAGCCGCGCCACCGCGGCCTGTTTGTCTTTTTTGGACAAGCTTCCTGCCAGCCACGCCACCTCGATACCCAAGGGCGCAAACCACTGCCTGAGCTTGTGATAATGCTGCTCGGCCAGAATTTCCGTCGGCGCCATGAATACGGCCTGATACCCATGTCCGATGGCTTGCGTAGCAGCGAGCGCTGCAACCACCGTCTTGCCGCTGCCCACATCGCCTTGCAGCAGGCGCTGCATCGGGTGACAGGCGGCCAGGTCGGTTCGGATTTCCGCCCATACGCGCAACTGCGCAGCGGTGAGCCGAAACGGCAAGGCATGCTGAAGCTGTTCCACCAGCGCCACCGCTCCCGCCAATTTGGGCGCGTCCTGCGCACGCCGGGCATTGCGCGCCAGGCGCAGCGACAATTGCTGCGCCAGCAGTTCGTCGAACTTGATGCGCCGCCACGCCGGATGGGTACGGTATTCGAGTTGAACAGGCGGGATATCGGGAAGCGGATTATGCAGGGTGTGCACACTGCTGGCGAAATCCGGCAAATCAAAACGACTGCGCAGGCTATCCGGCAACGTGTCAGTCAAATCCGACTGCGCCAGCGCGGCACCGATGTGTTTGCGGAGCAACGTTTGCGCCACCCCTGCAGTCGTCGGGTAAATCGGCGTGAGGCTGTCCGGCAACGGTGCTTCTACACTGACTGCGCGGTAACGGGGGTGCACCATCTCCAGCCCAAAAAAACCGCCACGCACCTCACCCAATGCGCGGATCAAATTACCCTCTGAAAACTGCTTCACCTGGCTACCGTAAAAATTGATGAAGCGCAGGTTGATCTCGCTACCGCTCGCGTCGCAAATGCGGGCAATCAGCGCTCGCCGCGGTTTGTACTGGGTCTCGCAATGGGTCACCGTGCCCTGTACCTGGACCGCTCGGCCCGGCAGCGCATCGGCGATGGCGGTTAGCCGGGTTTCATCTTCGTAGCGTAACGGCAAATGCAGGATCAGATCCGCAGCAGTATGCAATCCCAGTTTGACGAACGTCGCGGGTAACCCGCCTGCTGCCAAACCAGGCTTGACACGGCGCGCCGGTTTGGCGGATTCAGCCAATCAGTCCAGCACCATTACCCCGTCGGCCTCGACCTCGGCATCGCGAGGCAACGCAGCCACGCCCACGGCGGCGCGCGCCGGATAGGGTTCGCTGAAATATTCCGCCATGATCTGGTTGACCCTGGAAAAATGGCTCAGGTCAGTCAGAAACACGTTGAGCTTGACCACATCCGCCAGACTGCCGCCGGCAGCTTCGGCAACTGCCTTGAGGTTCTGAAAGACGCGGTGAATCTGCGCCTCCGTACCCGCAACCATCTGCATGGTGGCTGGATCAAGCCCGATCTGACCGGATAGATAAACAGTGTTGCCTGCTTTCACAGCTTGCGAATAGGTGCCAATTGCGGCGGGCGCAGCGTCGGTACGGATAATATGTTTGTCCATGTGCATTCCTGTCGGATTTGAATTTTACCGGGCTTGCCTTAGCGCCAAATCATTGCGTCTGCATGCGGCCGTCTTTACGATTTTTCACGCGCATGATGCGCACCACTTCGGGCAGAACCCGCAAACTGCGCATGATACGCGCCAGGTGCATACGCTGTTCCACCTGCAAAGTGAAATAGATGGTGGTGTACTGGCTGCCGTCTTCTTCTTCCATCGCCACATTATCGATGTTGGAGCCTTCGTCGGCAATAACCGCAGCCAACTTTGCCAGCACGCCACGCTGGTTGAGCACGATCAGCTTGATGTTGACATCGAACATCTTGGTCAGCCCGGGCTCCCACTCGACGTCCAGCCATTTGTCCGGATCGTCGCGATAATGTTTGATGGAAGAACAATCGTGCGTATGAATAATCAGCCCCTGATCGGATTTGATGAAACCGATAATCGGATCGCCGGGAATCGGGTGGCAGCATTTGGCAAGCTGAACCGCCACGCCTTCCGAACCACGTATGGCAATCGACCCATACGGACGCTGCATGGGCTGACCGGCTTCCTGCGCCAGCAACTGGCGCGCCACCACCACATTGAGGCGTTTTCCCAAGCCAATGTCGGTGAGTACCTCCACGCGTTCCTTGCCGGTTTCCTTATGCAAACGCTCCCAGCCACTGGCCTGGGCCTTACTTGAATCGGCCCCCAGCGCACGCAATGCCTGATCAAGCAGACGCTCACCGAGTTGGGCGGATTCTTCAGCGTGCATGGTGCGCAGATAATGGCGGATATGCGCCCGCGCTTTGCCGGACACCACAAAATTGATCCACGCCGGATTGGGCCAGGCATTGGGTGAAGTCAGCACCTCGACTTGATCGCCGTTGCGTAGCTGAATGCGCAGCGGCATCAGCTCGCCATTCACCTTGACCGCCGAGCAATGATTACCAACGTCGGTGTGCACTGCATAGGCAAAATCGACTGCCGTAGCGCCGCGCGGCAGCGAGAGTATCTTGCCATTGGGTGTAAATACATACACTTCGTCCGGGAACAGATCGACCTTGATATGTTCCAGAAATTCAGCCGAATCACCGCCGCCTTCCTGGATGTCCAGCAACGACTGTAACCACTGATGGGTTTTTTGCTGTACTTCATTGACATTGGTGTCATAACTCTTGTACAGCCAGTGGGAGGCCACGCCTGCCTCGGCCAGCTTGTGCATCTCCTGGGTACGTATCTGGATTTCAATAGGGGTGCCAAACGGACCAAATAGCGTGGTATGCAGCGACTGGTAGCCGTTGGCTTTGGGAATGGCGATGTAGTCCTTGAATTTTCCTGGAATAGGTTTGTACAAGCCATGCATGCAGCCCAGTGCGAGGTAACAGGCGGGCACTTCGTCTACCAACACCCGAAAACCATAGATATCGAACACCTCGGAAAATGCCAGTGATTTTTCCTGCATTTTCTTGTAAATGCTATACAGGTGTTTTTCACGCCCGCTAACCAGAGCGTGAATATTGGCACCGGCGAGTTTGTCCTGAATCGCCTCGCGCACTTTTTCCACCACCTCCTTACGGTTGCCGCGCGCAGCCCTGACTGCCTTGTCCAGCACACGATAACGGTTGGGGTAAAGATTCTGGAAGCACAGGTCTTCCAGTTCCTGGTAAATGCTATTGAGACCTAGCCGATTGGCAATCGGTGCGTAAATATCCAGCGTTTCCTGCGCGATACGGCCACGCTTTTCGACGACCATCGACCCCAGCGTGCGCATGTTGTGCAGACGGTCAGCCAGTTTGATGAGTATGACGCGCACATCGCGCGCCATGGCGAGCAGCATTTTGCGGAAATTCTCCGCTTGCGCGTGCTCCTCGGTCTGGAACTCCATTTTATCCAGCTTGGAGACGCCATCCACCAGTTCTGCTACTGATTTTCCGAAGCGTTCGCTGATTTCGTCCTTGGTCGTGGGGGTATCCTCGACCACATCATGCAATAACGCAGCCATCAAGGCCTGCGGGTCCAGATGCCATTGCGCCAGAATGCCGGTTACCGCCACCGGATGATGAATATATGCTTCGCCGCTTTTGCGGAACTGTCCGCTATGCGCAGCGCGGCTGTATTCGAATGCAGCAGTAACCTGACGAATGTCCTCAGGCTTGAGGTAGGCCAGTTCTGCGCCGATTTCCTCGAGTTCTGGCATGGATTAACGTAATCAGGCGCGTCCGCGATTGAGGATTTCTCTGCCAACTTTACCCGCAGCGATTTCCTTCAACGCCACCACGCTAGGCTTGTCGCGACCGGCTTCAACCAGTGGTGTATGGCCATTGGCAATCTGGCGCGCGCGTATGGTGGCAACCAGCGTCAATTCAAAGCGGTTGGTAATGGTGTTGATACAATCGTCGACTGTGATACGCGCCATGGTATGTGATCCTCTATGGGTTGAATTGGTGGAACAGGGACGCATGTCGCGCCAGTTGCCTGGCTATCTTCAAGCGCCTGGTGCGGAATAACGCACACAGATCCGCCACTGCCTCGGCGAAATCATCGTTGATAATAACATAGTCAAACTCGCCGACATGGCTGATATCCTCACGCGCTGCCGCCATACGCCGTTCGATCACCTCGGCGCTGTCCTGGCCGCGCCCGGTCAGGCGATGCCGCAATACCTCAAGTGAGGGCGGCACGATAAACACACCTATCGCCTCGGTAAACAAACGGCGCACCTGGGCGGCGCCCTGCCAGTCGATCTCCAGCAGGATATCGTCGCCCGCCGCAATCGCCTCGCGTATCCAATGTTCCGATGTACCGTAATAATTTCCGTACACCTCAGCATTTTCCAGAAATTCACCTGCGTCGAGCATCGCAATGAATTCTTCCTTGCTGACAAAGTGATAATCGTGACCATCGGTTTCGCCCGGACGCGGTGCCCGGGTGGTATAGGAGATGGACAGGCGCACCCGGCCATCACGCGCCAGCAACTCTCGCACCAGACTGGTTTTTCCTGCCCCGGAGGGCGCTGCAACAATAAACAGATTTCCCGGGATCATGCCTGCTCCTTATTCAATATTTTGTACCTGCTCGCGCATCTGCTCGATCAGCACCTTGAGTTCCATTGCGACCTGGGTAGTCTCGACACTCACCGATTTGGAACCCAGCGTATTGGCCTCGCGATTCAGCTCCTGCATGAGAAAATCCAGGCGTTTGCCCACCGCTCCGCCCGCATCGAGGATACGCCGCACTTCGCGGATGTGCACCCCGAGGCGCGACAGCTCTTCGTCCACATCTATTTTCTGTGCGAACAGCGCAATCTCCTGGCGGATACGCTCATCATCCGCGCTGCCCAGCACCTCGGTAAAGCGCTGTGCCAGCCTGTCCTGATAGGTACGCACCAGTCCCGGCAGACGCGGCGCGACGCGACCGACATGCGCCTCCATCTGTGCTGCCCGATCCAGCAAATGTGCGCGCAACTTGGCGCCTTCACGTTGCCGACTGGCAACAAATTCATCCAGTACCGTATCGAGAAGCTGCAGACAAGGCTGAGCCATATCCTGACTGGCCGCCGGATCATCCAGCATCCCCGGCCAGCGCAGCACTTCTGCCACACTCATTGGCTGCACCCCTGGCATATGCTGGATCACCGTCTTGCTCAGGCCATTCAGCCGTTCCAGCAAGACCAGATTCATCTGTATATCGCGGTCAGCGCCTGCGCTGCTACTCAGCGTCACGCGGCATTCCAGTTTGCCGCGCTGAACATGCCGGGCGATACACTCGCGCATCGACGCTTCGATGGCCCGGAATTCATCGCCGCAACGGAAATGGATCTCCAGATAGCGTGAATTCACCGAGCGCAGATCGATGCTCAATTGCAGTCCGGCATGTTGCATTGCCGCTGCCGCGTAACCTGTCATGCTAGATATCATTTGCAGCACCCATTAAACTTCCTTTACTTTATTACCGTTAATCAGACACAATTCGGTTCAAAACTTCGGCGGGATGCGCCCACCACTCAACAACCCGCATGGTACATCGCTGATTCATGGCTGCTCAACCCAATTACGCCCTACCCAATGGCTATCTGCTGATGGACTACCGCATCGTGCGCAAAATCGGCGGCGGCGGTTTCAGCCTGGTCTATCTGGCATACGACAGCAACGATCAACCCGTGGCCATCAAGGAATACCTGCCCGGCAGTCTGGTCAAGCGCGGCGAAAACGATCAGGTCGAGCCCATCAATGAAGAAAATTCCAATGCCTTCCGCTATGGCATGAAATGCTTTTTTGAAGAAGGTCGCTCACTGGCACGTATCCTGCACCCCAACGTCGTGCGCGTGGAAAACTTCTTCCGTGCCAACGATACCGTATATATGGTGATGCGCTATGAACGCGGAAAAACCCTGCAGGATCACATCCGTGCGCACCGTGGCGAAGTACGTGAAGGCTTTATCCGTCGCGTGTTTGCCGAACTGCTCAATGGCTTGCGCGAAGTACATACCCAAAAGTTACTGCATCTCGACATCAAACCATCCAACATATATATCCGCATGGATGGCTCGCCGGTATTGATTGATTTCGGTGCCGCACGCCAGACCCTGACCGTCGACCAGCCCATACTCGCTCCCATGTATACGCCCGGTTTTGCCGCCCCGGAACAATACACCGACCAGACCATGCTGGGTCCGTGGACAGATATCTACAGCGTGGGGGCCAGCCTGTATGCCTGTCTGGCAGGATTTGCGCCCCAGGCCGCTGATGCACGTCTGCTCAGTGACAAACTGGCCTCGGCACGTTCAACCTGGCCCAACGAATATTCCAAAGGTCTGCTGGAAATTGTGGACAGTTGCCTGCACCTGAACTACATGGAACGCCCGCAGAGCGTTTTTGCGTTGCAAAAAGCCCTGATGGAAACGCCCCCGCCGCTTAGCAAAAAGCGCAAAATAATGGCCAGCCTGCGTAAAACGCTCAACCGCGAAATTTTCTGAATCAGGCATAAGGGATACGATACCAATTATGCGTTTTTCCATCTATCAGGCAAGTCGTCAGGGTGGCCGGGACTACAACCAGGACAGGGTAGCTTATTCATACAGCCGCGACGCGTTGCTGATGGTCGTGGCTGACGGCATGGGCGGTCATTCCCATGGCGAGCTGGCTGCCCAGATTACAGTACAGACCCTGGCCGAAACCTTTCAACGCCACGCCCGCCCCAAACTCAATGATCCGGCTGCTTTCCTGCATGGCGCCCTGGAACGTGCGCACCATGCCATCAATGACCACGCCAATACCCATCATCTGGCCGAAATCCCGCACACTACCTGCGTAGCCTGCGTACTGCAGGAGGACGCTGCATGGTGGGCGCATGTCGGCGATTCACGGCTCTACCTGTACAGCGACCACGGCCTGGTGACGCGGACCCGCGATCACTCCACAGTACAGCAATTATGCGATGAGGGCTTCATTACACAGGACGAAATGAAAACCCACCCAGACCGCAACAAGATTTATAACTGTCTGGGAGGGAACATGCAGCCCGAGGTGGAAGTTTCCCGTCCCATACCGCTGTCCGAACACGATACTATTCTGCTCTGTACCGACGGCCTGTGGGGCGCACTCACCGAGGAACAAATCGCTGCTACCCTGCGCGCCTTCCCGCTCGAGCGTGCAATCGAATTTTTAATGGATCATGCGGAGCTGCGTGCCGGTCATACCGGTGACAATTTGTCGGCAGTAGCCATGACCTGGGGCATGCTGGGCGAAGCGGGCAGCCAGTCGGTATCCACGCTGACCATGCCGGTCAATACTTTCACCACCAAAATGGATGATTTCCCTGCATTACCTGCGGACCTGGCTGACGACGAAGTAGAGCGAGCCATTGCCGAAATTCAGGATGCCATCAAAAAATATTCAGGAAAATAATCATATGAACCGTCCCAGCCTGCGTCGTCCCGATCAATTACGCGACATTCAGTTTAGCCGCCATTACACCAAGCACGCAGAGGGTTCCGTGCTGGTCGAATGCGGCGACACCAAGGTCATTTGTACCGCCAGTATCGTGGAAAAAGTCCCCGGTTTTCTGAAAGGCAAAAATCAGGGCTGGCTGACTGCCGAGTACGGCATGTTGCCGCGCTCGACCGGCAGTCGCATGGATCGCGAAGCGGCACGCGGCAAACAGTCCGGACGCACCCAGGAAATCCAGCGCCTGATCGGGCGTTCGCTACGCGCTGCGGTAGACCTGGACAAGCTTGGCGAGCGCACCCTGCACATAGACTGCGATGTCATTCAGGCTGACGGCGGCACCCGCACCGCTTCCATCACCGGCGCTTTCATTGCCGTGCACGATGCCATTGGCACGCTGCTGGAACAGGGCCTGCTCACCGAATCGCCGATCCGCGATTTTGTTGCGGCCATCTCGGTCGGCGTTTACCAGGGTGTGCCGGTACTGGATCTCGATTATCTGGAAGACTCCGACTGCGATACCGACATGAACGTCGTGATGACCGGAGGCGGCAGCTTCGTCGAAGTGCAGGGTACGGCCGAAGGCGCTACATTCAGCCGCACCGAAATGGACGCGTTGCTCGATCTTGCCAGTCAAGGCATCCAGCAACTCACCATCGCACAAAAAGCCGCCCTGGGAATTTGACAAGTATTCTAATGCTTGCCCGGCGCCAGCTTCACGCCACGACGTTCCTCGGTAATATAAGCCTGCAGCGCAATCATTCTGTAGTCATCAGCGGCGAGCGCCTTGCCTTCCAGGGGATTCTGGATACACCAGTTAATCATTTCCCAGATTGGCGCCACCTTGCCGAGCTGCTTCTGGAATTTCGGATAGGTTTCAGGGTGGGTATCAGCGGCATTGGGATGGCACTGTACGCAAGCCACGCCGTTACTGCCCAGCTTGTTGGAACTGGTCCAGAGTTCGCGCCCGTCCTTGACCACTTTCGCGTATTGTTCCTGCCAGCGATTTAAATCGGCCTGGGTGAATTCATCTGCCTGCGCCGGCGCAGACAATACGCCAGCCAGGCCCGTTGCCATCATCCACAAGGCCGCAAATTTCAGTTGTGCAAAATGCATGGTTTCACTCCCTCTATCCTTAATATTGGGTTTGCGATGGAATACGCTTGTCCGGGGACTGGAATACCGTATCTTCCGGCTCGCCGGTTGCGGTATTGAAAGCCACGGTCCGGCTGGTATTGCCGAACAAGTCATAGTGCATATCCACATTGCCGTTTGACAGGTTAATGAATTGCCATCCGGTTGCATCGCGTTCGAAGAACGGATCGGCACGGCTCATCGGCACCGTGAGTTTGGGCAGATATTGCTCCGCTTTCGCATAGGTGGAAGGATAAGGCCAGGGCCAGGCGGTAGACATGACGGAGTTGAAGCTGATGTTGCCAATCTGGTTGTACTGAATCTGATGTACATGCCCGTACAGCACGGTCACCTTGTTAAACGGCCGTAGCAGCGCCTGCACCTGATCGGCATCGTCGGTCCAGAAGTTCCAGTTCTTGTAAATTTTTTGCAGCGGCGAATGCGAAAGCACCACGATAGGCGTGGCCTTGTTGATTTTTTCCAGGTCTTTCTTCAACCACTCACGCTGCCCGTCTCCCACCATGAACGGTGAGCCATTCGGATTATCCAGGTCGGCCATTTCCAGCATGCGCTGCTCGGCAGTAGGCCAGCGTTTATAAGTCCAGTCATCGTAGGTGAGAATACTGTTCAACACCACGAAATGCACCCCTTTGTGATCAAAGCTGTAGTACTGGGGCCCGAATAGCTTCTCCCAGTATTGTCCGAGATCCAGATAATAATCATGCTCACCCATCACGCGGTGCACTTTGTTATTCCGCAAGGCCGAGAGGATTTCTGCACCGTGATCAAGCTCGGCCTTTTTGCCAAGCTGGGCAAGGTCTCCGCCAAACACAATGAAATCCGGTTTCGGGGTAAGCAAATTGGTTTCCGCCACGGCGCGGATCAGGCCGCGATCCCAGTTATTTACGAACTTCGTACCCTTGATTTGCTGAAGGTGCGCATCAGAAATATACGCAAAGCTGAAGTTTTGCGCGCTGTCGGCGAACGCCAGCTCTACCATGCTGACAGGCAACGCGCTCGCAGCCGCCAGCACACCTGCGCCTTTCAGAAAATCCCGGCGATTGATTGATTTGCTCATGCCTGTTCCCCTATTTTTTGGCCGTCTTGACTGATTTTGCGTATTCCGGGCTGGTCAGAGCGCCCAGAAAAGCAACCAGGTCCGACATCTGCCGTTCGCTCAGGTGCAATGGCCGGATGCCTCCGCTCAGGAAGTCATTGACCCGCTCGCCTTTTCTGGTAAACCCGCCGTTGTTGTAGTGGACGACCACTTCCTTCAGGGTTTTCAAGCTGCCGTCGTGCATGTACGGCGCGGTCATGGCGATATTGCGCAATGTCGAAGTTTTAAACGAACCCATGTCGTCCAATGCCTCCGTCACCGCAAAACGGCCCAGATTCGAGGTTTTCGGGTCGCTCAGCACGGCCTTGTCCACGTCTCCGCCTTGCGCCTTGGCTTTCAGGAATTCACCAGCCAGACGCGGCACGTCTTTCTGCATCTGGTTAATGCCTATGCCAATATTGTGAAAACGGTTGTCGGTAAAAAGCGCCTGGTCTTGTTCCACGGTATGGCAGGAAACGCAGCGCCCTTGCCCCATAAATACCTGGAAGCCCCGAATCTGCGCGGACGTCATGGCTTTCTTGTCACCGCCGAAATAGTAGTGATCGAAGGGCGAATCCCCCGCAACGATAGTGCGTTCGAAACTGGCGATGGCTTTTTTCACCTCCTCCATCGTCAGCTGATCTCCGCTCTTGCCGAATACCGCTTTAAACGCCTTCACGTATTTCGGATCGGTTCGTACAAGCTGAAGTACTGGCTTGTGATTTGGCAACCCCATTTCTACCGGATTCACCATGGGATCCTTGGATTGCTCTTCCAGGCTTGGTTCTCGCCCATCCCAGAACAGCTTATGAAAATAAGCTGCATTAACCACGGTTGGGGCGTTGCGTGTACCCTTGAGCTTGTTGACGCCCTGCGAAACTCGCAGCGGACTGTCGGTAAAGGTTTTTTTGGCATCGTGGCAAGTGGCGCAACTCACCTGCCCGGTAGAACTGAACCGCTTATCGTGGAATAATTTATCGCCCAGCTTGATTTTCTCCGGACTCTGCGGATTGCCTGCAGGAATGGGAACAGGCGGCAGGCCCAGCGGCGCGGCCATCGCTGTCAGGGAAATCGATGTTGCTGCGAGTGCCCATACACCAAACAAATAGCCTTTCATCATCCTCATAACCAGCTACTCCTTTACCTGACGTGGTCAAAACGTAAAATGAGGCTCCGTAAAAACATGATGGAAAATTTATATGACAAAAATATTAAACGAGGGAAAAATTATGAATCGAGTACAGTAACTGGACTCAATATAGAATATAAAAAAAATAAATCAACAATTGGAGACTTTTTCTAGCCATGCAAAAACTCGTCATTGCCAGCAACAATCCCGGCAAGCTACGCGAAATCAGCCGCATTCTCGCCCCACTGGGATTTGAAGCCGTGCCGCAATCCGCCTATAACGTACCCGAAGCGGAAGAACCCTATGTCACCTTTGTCGAAAACTGCATCGCCAAGGCGCGCCATGCTGCGCATCTCACCGGCCTGCCGGCACTGGCCGACGACTCCGGCATCTGCGTGGACGCCCTTGGGGGCGCGCCGGGCGTGTATTCTGCACGCTACGCCGGCGAACCCAAATCCGACCAGCGCAATAATGAAAAACTGATTGCCGCGCTCGCTGGACAAAGCAACCGGCAGGCTCATTATTACTGCGTGATTGTCTATCTGCGTCACGCGGATGATCCGCAACCGCTCATAGCCGAAGGCAGCTGGCACGGTGAAATCATCGATACGCCGCGTGGTGATGGTGGCTTCGGTTATGACCCCTACTTTTTGGTACCTGCATTAGGCAAGACAGGTGCCGAATTGGCACCCGATGAAAAAAACACGATCAGTCACCGCGGGAAGGCGCTGCTGCAACTGGTGGACAAACTACGTTCCGGTCAATGATGCGGGGGCAATCTGCCAGCAGTCACATCTTTAAACCGGTCAGTTCATCCAGATCAAACCCCCACTTCTGTGCATCTTCCAGATTGGCGATCGCTTCCGCCGATTTCGATAAATCGATCAGCTCCGGCTTGATATGGGTATTTGAACGGGTCGAGAAAAACACTTTGACCACAGGCGTGAGCAGGCCTTTTTCAGATTGTTCCAGCACCACACCCAGACGCCCGGATTTAAGTTTAACCAAGGTACCGGCAGGATAGATGCCTACCGTTTTGACAAATGCGCTGAAAACCGCCTCGTCGAACCGGCCATCCTTCCATTCGGTCATTTTTCGGATCGCTTCCCCTGGTGCCCAGCCAACCTTGTAGCAGCGGTTGGAAGTGATGGCATCGTACACATCGCACACCGCACCCATGCGGGCATACAAGCTCAATACTTCGCCGGAAAGCCCGTCAGGATAGCCCGTGCCGACCACAGTCTCGTGATGGTGAAGGCAAACATCCAGTGCCATTTCACCGACATCAGGGCAGTCCTTGAGCATCTCCCATCCCTGCTGCGGATGCGCCTTGACGATCAGAAATTCTTCATCCGTCAGACGCCCAGGCTTGTTCAATATGTCTCTGGGAATGGCCATCTTGCCTACGTCATGTAATAAGCCAGCCATTCCGACTTCTTTCAGGATATCGTCTTCGAGGCCGAGCTGGCGCCCCAGGGCAATCATCAGGGCACATACGGCGACCGAGTGCAGATAAGTGTAATTGTCGGCATTTTTCAAACGCGCCAGACTAAGCAAGGCATCCGAATTACGCGCAATCGACTGATTGATTTCCTCCACCAGGGTAGCCACCTGTTCCACCTTGAAGGCATTGCCCATGCGCGCTTCATTGAACATGGAGGTAACCGCCTGTGCGGCTTTGGCGTGAATCTTCCTGGCACGCCCCAATTCATCCTGCAAATTCGCGCGCGGCGGCTCTTTCTCTTTGGCGGTCTTGGCCAATAGCTGGAATGTGGTTTCTACGCGCGCGTTTTCTGTTTCGGCGCTGACAGTATGAACCAGCGCCGCCACATCCAGCCCCTTGCTGATGTCAATCCAAACCTCTTTCACGCCACACTGTGCGAGCGTATTAAAATCAGCTTGTTCGGAAAGCAGGAACGATTTTTTCCAGAACGGATGATCCATCCAGCTACCGCAAATTTCGTGAATGTACATGCCCAGACGCACGTCACGTATATGGATTTTTTTTAGCATACGCAATTATCGGTAAATTCCGGCCAATTTTAAGCCCTTATGCCACAAATACTTTTTGTGGCATAAGGTGCCGGACCCCGTATTTTACACCCAACAATCATGGCCCCCGCGCATCGCGGTACAATCCTGCGATGACTATCCTGCCGTTGGAATTCCGTCTTACCGCATTACCGCCGCTAGCGCTGTATATCCACATTCCCTGGTGCGCCAAAAAATGCCCCTATTGCGATTTCAATTCGCACACAGCCCGTGAATCCCTGCCCGAGGCGCGCTATATCGAAGCACTTGCCCGCGATCTGGAATCGGCACTACCGCTAATCTGGGGACGCGGCATTCATTCCATCTTTTTTGGTGGCGGCACGCCGAGTCTGTTCTCTGCCGAGGGGATCGATGCCATCCTAGGTATGGTACGCACCTTGACCAAGCTTGATCACTTTGCAGAAATCACGCTGGAGGCCAACCCAGGCACAGTGGAGGCTGAAAAATTTGCGGGTTTCAAGGCCGCAGGCGTGAATCGGCTGTCACTCGGCATCCAGAGTTTCGACCCCGGTCATCTGCATGCTTTAGGACGCATCCATGACGACAAGGAAGCGCACCGTGCAGTGGAAATCGCTGCATCCACGTTCGATAATTTCAATCTGGATTTGATGTATGCGCTACCCGGCCAAACCCTGCAACAGGCGCAGCATGACGTGGATACGGCACTGCGTTACGCACCGCCGCACCTGTCGTGCTACCACCTCACGCTGGAGCCAAACACGCCGTTCCACGCTGCCCCCCCTGCGTTACCGGATGATGATTTGTCGGCTGACATGCAACTGATGGTGGAGGCCAGCCTGACTGGAGCCGCCTATCAGCACTATGAAACCTCTGCCTTTTCCCAGCCGCGCCGCCAATGCCGGCATAACCTGAATTACTGGCAGTTTGGCGATTACCTTGGCATCGGCGCGGGGGCCCACAGCAAATTGTCGTTCCACAATCGCATTCTGCGCCAGATGCGCCACAAACATCCACGCGAGTACATGGAGCATGCGCTGACGGGAAATCCAATACAGAGTCAGCACGAAGTCACACACACTGATTTACCGTTTGAGTTCATGATGAATACGCTGCGTCTGACCGGTGGCTTTGATACGGCACTGTTCGCCGAGCGCACCGGGCTGCCGATCACTGCCGCACAAACCGCGCTGGAAGAGGCTGAACAGCGCGGCTTGATCGTTCGCGACCATGCCCGCATCATGCCTACGCAAACCGGGCGGCGTTTTCTCAACGATCTGCTGGGCTTGTTCCTGCCATGAACACTGTAGCAACACCACTACAAGCCGGACTGCTCATCGTCACGCTGGGCATACTGGTTTGGTCAGGGATTCATCCACACGATTATTTCACCTGGCTGCTGGAAGTGGCGCCAGTGCTGATCGCGCTACCGCTACTGATTGCCACGCGCAAGACTTTTACGCTCACGCCGCTGGTTTATGTGCTGATTATGTTGCATTGCGCAATCCTGATGGTGGGTGGCCATTACACTTACGCGGAGGTGCCGTTGTTCAACTGGCTGCGCGATACCTTTGAGCTCGCACGCAATCACTATGACCGCGTCGGGCATTTTGCGCAGGGCCTGGTACCGGCGCTGGTAGCCCGGGAAATCCTGCTACGGCGCACACTTTTGCAACCTGGCAAGATGCTGTTTTTCCTGGTGGTGAGCGTGAGCCTGGCCATCAGCGCAAGCTATGAGCTGATCGAATGGGGTGTAGCCGAAGCAAGCGGTAGCGATGCGGTCGCTTTTCTCGCCACCCAGGGCGATATATGGGACACACAAAAAGACATGGCTATGGCACTGATAGGCAGCATCCTTGGGCAATTGGGATTGGCTCGACTCCAGGACCGCCAGCTTGCCTTCTTGACAGATACAAACCGGTCGGTATGATCAATTCATGGACACCGTTACTGCCAACCGCCAACCCGACGTCACCCGCGCGCGCCTGCTGGAAGCCGCATTCGCTGAAATTCATCGCAATGGCTATCAAGCCGCCAGCCTGACCGATATTCTGACTGCGGCGGGGCTCACCAAAGGCGCCCTGTATCATCACTTTGCCGGCAAACAGGCGCTTGGCCTGGCAGTCCTGGACGAAGTCATCGGCGCGTATATTCAGCGCAATTTCATCACCCCGCTTGCCGAGGCCCGCTCACCGGTGGATGCCCTGCTACGAACCCTCAATGAGGTCGGGCGTAGCTCGTGCGATGCGTCCACTGCATTGGGGTGCCCATTCAATAACCTGATGCAGGAAATGAGCGGCATCAATCCCGCATTCCAGCGACGTCTGGCGCACTGGCTGGAAGTATGGCAAAACGCCTTTACCATCGCGCTGCAACGTGCACAGAAAAGCGGCGAAATTCGCGCCGATGTGGATTGTGACGCCGCTGCGCTGTTCATCATCGCCGGCATGGAAGGTTGCATGAGCCTGGCCAAAAACCATCAGTCTGCCACCACGTTGCGTCAATGCGGCAGTCAGCTGATTTCCTACATCAACATGCTGAAAGCGACGCCATGAACGATGCCAACCAGCGTCCCCGCACCCGCGTTCCTCCTCCCCTGGTTTATGCAGCCGCCCTGATTGTGTCATGGTGGCTGGAACGCCACTTCCCGCTGGGTTTTGACGTCACCCCGCTATTGCATACGCTGGGCTGGACTGATGTTGGATTGGGCTGCGCGCTGATGCTATGGGCTGTGCTCACCATCTGGCGTCACCGCACTACGGTGAATCCCTTCAAAGGCGCTTCCGAGCTGGTTACCAGCGGGCCTTTCGCATTTTCGCGCAACCCGATCTATCTCGCCGACGTCGTGATCTATGTGGGGGTCATGCTGCTCATCGGCAGTTTTTGGCCACTGGTATTCGCGCCGCTGGTATGGGTGATCATGCGCTACGCGGTCATCGCCCATGAGGAAGTCCATCTACGCGCCAGATTCGGCACCCCCTATCACGACTACAGTGCCCGTGTACGGCGCTGGATTTAACCGGATGGCGATACGTACCTTTTTCACATTCCCATTGCTGCTGATCCTGTCGGCATGCGGCAAGCCTACCGAACAGGTCGTGCAGCCGCGTCCGGCACTGGTCTATACCGTAACCGCAAACGAAAACCATGGCGCCAGCGTGTATGCCGGCGAAATACACGCGCGCCACGAAGCGGATATCAGCTTCCGTGTCGGCGGCAAGGTCACTGCCCGACTGGTTGATTCCGGCAGTGCTGTTACGCCCGGGCAAGTACTTGGTCGACTCGATCCGCAGGATGCGCAACTCGCCACTACCGAGGCGCGGGCACAGCTGGCAGGTGCTGAATCCGAAGCTGCCAACGCCGCCAGCGAATTGGCACGGGCACAAAAACTGGTGCAGCAGAAATTCATCAGCCAGGCCGCACTGGATACGCGCCTCACTGCCGACAAAACTGCGCGTGCCAAACTTGCTGCCGCACGTGCCCAGTTCGACATCAGCGCCAACCAGTCGCGTTATACCGCTCTGACAGCAAGCGCAGCGGGGATTGTGACCACCGTCAATTTCGAGGCAGGGCAAGTCGTCAGCGCAGGTCAGCCGGTTCTGCGTCTGGCTTACACGGGTGACAAGGAAGTCCATGTGCGCGTGGGCGAAGCACAGGCACACCAGTTGAAAACGGGTATGCCGGTACAGATCCGGCTGTGGTCGGCTCCGGATAAAACCTATACTGGTGTCATCCGTGAGGTGGCACCCGCTGCCGATGAAAATCGTACCTATCTGGTGAAAGCTACCGTCAAGGATGCCAATGATGCAGTCAAGCTGGGCATGAGCGCCAGTCTGCTGTTTGCCGGTGCCACCAGCAACATACCCGCGATTTCTCTCCCCCCGGGTGCCTTGTTCCAGAACGGACAACAGCCTGCTGTATGGGTAGTCAACACGCAGCATCTGATCAACGCAGTACCGGTTGAAGTGGTGCAATACCGCAGCAATGCCGTTCTGGTGCGTGGCACCTTACCCCCCGGCACCCAGGTAATTGCGGCAGGTGCCCACAAACTTTTGGCCGGACAGAAAATTCAGCCTGTACCTTATGACGGCGTCTCCCCCGTGGGGGCGGGAAGCCGCCTGTGAGCCGGTTCAATCTGTCGGAATGGGCACTCGCACACCGTAATTTCGTACTTTACCTGATGGTGCTGTTCACCGTTCTGGGGGTACTTGCCTATGGCAAACTGGGCCAGTCGGAAGACCCGCCATTCACCTTCAAGGTCATGCTGGTACAGGCTTACTGGCCTGGCGCAACTGCCCACGAGATGGAGCAACTGGTCGCCAATCCCATAGAAAAAGCACTGCTGGAATCACCTCACATCGACACGGTAAAAAGTTTTTCACGTCCCGGTTCGACACAAATCTTCATCACCGGCAAGGATGCCACGCCGCCTCGCGACATTCCGGACATGTATTACCAGGTACGCAAACGGGTCAGCGATATTCGGCACACGCTGCCGCAAGGCGTGATCGGTCCTTATTTCAACGACGAATTCGGGGAAACCTATGGCAATGTATTCGCGCTGACCGGCGATGGCTTCAGTCTGGCGCAACTGCGCGATACGGCAGACCGGTTGCGCAAGGAATTACTGCGTGTGCCGGGTGTGGCCAAGGTCGACGTGATCGGTGTGCAGGACGAAAAAATCCATGTCGATCTTTCCAACCAGAAACTGGCCAATCTGGGATTTAACGCCAACGAAATAATCACAGCACTGCAAGCCTGGAACAGCATGAATCCGGCGGGCAGCTTCGAAACACCGACGGATAGGATATATCTGCGCCCGAGCGGCAAATTCCGGACGGTTGAACAAATCCGCGATCTGCCGATACGCGTCGGCAATCGCACCGTACTGCTGAAAGACGTCGCCGAGGTTAAACGCGGCTATGCGGATCCCGCACAACCCGAGATGCGTTATGAAGGCACACCGGCAATCGGTATCGGTGTATCCATGCAGGCGGGCGGCGACATCATCGCGCTGGGCAAACATCTTGATGTCGACATTAACCGCATTGAGAAACAACTCCCGGCCGGACTGGTGCTGCACCGGGTAAACGACCAGCCACGTGCTGTACGCGCCTCGATCGGCGTATTCCAGCGATCCGTAGCAGAGGCCGTTTTTATTGTTCTGGCAGTGAGTTTTTTCAGCCTCGGCCTGCGTGCAGGAACCGTGGTCGCACTGTCTATTCCACTGGTGCTGGCAGCCACTTTTTTCTTTATGAACATCTTTGATGTCGGCCTGCACAAAATTTCGCTCGGTGCGCTCATTCTGGCGCTCGGCCTGTTGGTGGACGACGCCATTATCGCCGTGGAAATGATGTCGGTAAAAATGGAGCAAGGTCTCGATCGCATCAAGGCAGCCAGCGCGACCTATTCCACCACCGCATTTCCCATGCTCACCGGTACGCTGGTCACCGCTGCCGGTTTTTTACCGATCGCCACCGCACAATCCACGGTGGGCGAATATACTCGTTCGCTGTTTGAAGTCGTGACCATTGCACTGCTACTGTCATGGCTGGCTGCCGTGGTCGTGATTCCCTATCTGGGCTACAAATTACTTCCCAACCCGCATCAAGGTGACGCAGAGTCTCGCCGGTTTGGCGGCTTGCAACGCACAGTCCGGGCAATCAGCGCGCGTCAGCATGCGCTGGGCGAAATGTTTTACAAACGCTTTCGTAACGTGGTGACGTGGTGTGTTACCCGGCGCAAAACTGTCATTCTGATCACGCTGCTGGTATTCATCAGCGCGGTCGTCGGTTTCCAGTTTGTGCAAAAGCAGTTCTTCCCGGACGCTACCCGGCTGGAGCTATTGGTCGATCTGAAACTGCCCGAAGGCAGCTCGCTGGTTGATACCCAGCGCCAGGTTGTCAAACTGGAGCATTGGCTCAAGCAACACAAAACCGGCATCGATAATTATGTGGCGTATGTGGGCAGCGGCTCGCCACGTTTTTATCTGCCACTGGATCAGCAACTGCCCGCAGCCAATTTTGCCCAGTTCGTGATCACCACTCAAAACATCCAGACCCGTGAACATTTGCGCGGCCAGCTCATCGCCTTGCTCGACAGCGTCGAATTCGCGGCATTGCGCGGACGCGTACTGCGTTTGGAAAACGGCCCACCCGTCGGCTTTCCGGTGCAATTTCGCATCTCCGGTGACAATTTCGACACCTTGCGCAGTATCGCCGAACGGATGGCCGCGGAGATGCGCGCCAATCCGAATTTACGCAACGTACTAATGGACTGGGGCGAGCGCTCCAAAGCAATTTTTCTGGATGTGGATCAGGCGCGCGCGCAAGCGCTGGGCGTCACCCAGCAGAGTCTGTCACAACTTTTGCAAACTGCAATCCAGGGTGCCAATATCACTACTTACCGAGAACGCGACCAGCTTATCGAAGTCGTGTTGCGCGGTGCGCCGCTGGAACGCGAGCACATGGGCCTGCTCGCCAATCTCAATGTCCCCACCGCCAGCGGCAAAACCGTACCGTTATCGCAAGTCGCCACACTGCGCTATGGCCTGGAGGAAGGATTGATATGGAAACGCAACCGTGTCCCGACCATCACGGTCATGGGGGATATTTACAATACCGTTCAGGCGCCGACCGTGTCCGCTCAACTTGAGCCGCAAATGGATAAAATTCGCGCGACGCTGCCGCTTGGCTACCGGCTTGAAACCGGCGGCGCAACAGAAGAAAGCGCAAAAGCCAATGCATCCATCAATGCAGGGCTGCCGATTTTTCTGGTGGCTGTTTTGACACTCTTGATGTTGCAGTTGCAAAGCTTTCAGCGCGTCGTGATGGTGGTACTGACTGCGCCACTCGGGTTAATCGGCGTGGCGATGGCCTTATTGCTGTCCAATCGCCCATTTGGTTTTGTCGCCATGCTGGGTACACTGGCGCTAACCGGCATGATCATGCGCAATTCGGTGATCCTGATCGACCAGATCGAACGCAACATCAGCGAAGGGCAGGCGCCTTGGGACGCCATTATCGAAGCAGCTGTGCGCCGTTTTCGACCAATCATGCTCACCGCCATGGCAGCCATACTGGCGATGATTCCGTTGTCGGACGATGTATTTTTCGGACCCATGGCCACCGCCATCATGGGCGGCCTGTTCATCGCCACGATCTTGACCCTGCTGTTTCTGCCGGCACTGTATGCGGCGTGGTTCCGGGTTCGGCAACCTCACGATCAACGCAACAGCAACACCGTTTTGTAAGGATAAACATGAGTAACCATCACTGTGATCATGAACCCGCCGGCCATTCAATCCCGGGCAGCATCGGCATTCCACGCCAGGGGGAATTCAACCCGGACGCATTCGAGCAGGCAGTCACTGATTTGTTATTGGCCTGCGGGGTCAACCCGGAGAGCACGCACACCGGCAAAACTGCGCAGCGCGTGCGCGAACTGTGGCAAAAGCGCCTGCTGGGCGGCTATGCCATTGACCCCGCCGAAGCATTGGGCGAAGGCTTCGAGGACAACCGCCAGGACATGGTGGTGGTGCGCGGCATCGCTATCCACGGTGTTTGCCCGCATCATCTCGTGCCGTTTCGCGGCGTCGCGCATGTCGCCTACATCCCTGGCGGACGACTGCATGGCTTCGGCCGCATCGCCCGGCTGGTGGACGCCATCGGCCACCGCTTCACTTATCAGGAATGGATGACACGCGACATCGCCGAAGCACTGATGACCCACGGCAAAGCGCTGGGCGCAGCGTGCATCATCGAAGCAGAACAGCTGTGCCTGCTGCTTGGCGAAGACCGGCGCGGTGACGAACGCGTGGTAACCCAGGCATTTACGGGCTGCTTTGACTCCAGCCATCAATCACGGAATGAATTTTTACGCACGCTACAAGGGTAGAAATGTGGCCGCGTTTGGCTGGCGAACGCAACAAATGCCGGGCTGGAACGTGCCGTTTCCGATTAAATTTTGCAAGCCACAATCATGCTTTCCTTATTGAACGGGGCGCCATATGCAAGCTCGCATCACACTGATCACACTGGGTGTCGACGACCTGGAACGCTCTGTTGCGTTCTACAAAGACGGCCTCGGCTTCGCGACGCAGGGCATAATCGGAACAGCGCTTGAGCACGGGGCGGTTGCCTTCTTCAGCCTGGAATCCGGCCTGAAATTGGCGCTATGGCCCCGCAAGAACCTTGCCGCCGATACGGGATTGCCGCTTCAGGCGCCAAACCCGACCGAGTTATCCATTGGACACAATGTGTCTTCGGATGCAGAAGTTGATGCAGTCATGCTGGTCGCTGAAAAGGCCGGGGCCAGTATTATCAAGCCCGCACAAAAAACCTTCTATGGCGGCTACGCCGGATACTTTCAGAACCCGGACGGCCATTTATGGGAAGTCGCCCATGTACCGGATTTCGAGGCGCTGGGCTAGATATGGCAGCACACGGCCATTTCTGTTGCCCATGCAATCACTGTTTCCAGAGCATGATCTGGCTGCCCTAACAGGCATGCCAAGCGATAAAATCGGGCCGTCCTGCCACTTGAATAGCACGATAATTTCCCGGCTTGACTGTCGCAAACGCACAACAAATGATCATAGGCACTTGCAAGTCAGCCAAATTTCCACAACAATCCACATCGGTACTTTGACCACAACAACCGGGAGTCACACATGAACCGTAAAGAACTGATCGACGCACTGGCAGCAAAAACTGGCGGCACCAAGGCTGATGCCGACCGTAACATTGCGGCCCTCATCGAAATTGTCACCGCCACGCTGAAGAAAGGCGACAATGTCGCTCTGGTCGGCTTTGGTACATTTGAAGTTCGCAAGCGCGCAGCGCGTACCGGCCGCAACCCTGCCACCGGTGCAGAGCTCAAGATCAAGGCATCCAAAGCCCCTGCATTCAAGGCCGGCGCAACATTAAAGGCCGCTGTGAACGGTGTAAAGAAGTAAGCCTGCCACCCAAAGACCGGCAATCACCTGCCGGTCTTGCTGCAACAAACCTTCATTTAGTCCTCTGATCCAGACATGGGACGCCGCAATCACTATCACGTGTATGTCATCGAATTGTCCAGGGATGTGCTGTACGAAGGGCGATTCAAGAAATCCAACCCCGGTTACCTGACCGGAAAGCCTTGCGTTTATGTCGGCATGACAGGACTGGATCCCGACGTGCGTTTCGATAAACACAAGGCTGGTATCCAGTCCAATCGCTACGTCAAACAATTCGGCCTGCGGTTATTGCCTGATCTCTACGAAGTTTATAACCCGATGCCCTATGAGGGTGCCCGGGACATGGAGGTGGAACTGGCCATCAGTCTGCGCGAAGCGGGATATGGCGTTTGGCAGGCCTGAACTCGAAAGCTTCTCGCCTTTGATAGTTTTTGACCAGTCGACACATCAGTCTTCACCGAATAAAAAACCCGGCACCTTAAACAGAATGGCTGGGCCGTTTTTCACAATCCCGGCACATTTTGACGCGCTACGTTGTCACCTCTGAAATCCACTCCCTGCCGAAAGATCGGCGCTATTGGCGAGTTTGCCCAGCGTGATATGCACTGGATGGCAGCATCAACACAGCATGCGCACCAGCTTGAATCGAGCTTTGCTTTTTCCCTTTGCAGCGCACCACCTCTGTGCACAATGACTATACTGAATTCATGTCGGTGCCACGCAATTGCACTATTTATCCTCAACCCTGTCCAAACTTTGACGTTATGTATTTGGCATGCGCCTTGCTGGAGACAATGCAACACCCGATTGATCAACAATTAGGAGTTCGTCATGGGTCTATTCAATCAGTACATCGAACGCTACCGCCACGAGGAAGAAGAATACTCGCTGGAGGAATTCCTTGATGTTTGTAAACAGGAGCCGTCTGCCTACGCCAGTTCCGCTGAACGCATGCTGATGGCTATCGGCGAAGCGGAGCTACTCGATACGCGGCTCAATCCGCGCTTGTCCCGTATTTTTTCCAACAAGGTCATCAAGGTGTACCCGGCATTCAAGGATTTCTACGGCATGGAGGAAACGATCGAGCAGATCGTGTCTTACTTCCGCCACGCCGCGCAGGGCCTGGAAGAACGCAAGCAGATTCTCTACCTGCTGGGGCCGGTGGGCGGGGGTAAATCGTCACTGGCGGAAAAGCTCAAACACCTGATGGAAAAAGCGCCGTTCTACGCCATCAAGGGCTCGCCGGTGAACGACTCGCCGCTGTCGCTGTTTGCTGCGGACGAGGACGGCGATATCCTGGAGCAGGAATACGGTATTGCACGTCGCTACCTGGGCAAAGTCCTGTCGCCCTGGGCCGTCAAGCGCCTGCATGAATACAACGGTGACATCACAAAATTTCGCGTGGTCAAACGCTGGCCTTCGGTACTGGGGCAGATGGCGATTTCCAAGACCGAACCGGGCGACGAAAACAACCAGGATATTTCCTCGCTGGTGGGTAAGGTCGATATCCGCAAGCTGGAAAAATATTCGCAGGATGACGTCGATGCCTACAGCTTTTCCGGCGGATTGTGCCTGTCCAACCAGGGGCTGATGGAATTCGTCGAGATGTTCAAGGCGCCGATCAAGGTGCTGCACCCGCTGCTGACTGCCACGCAGGAAGGCAACTACAAGGGCACCGAGGGCTTCGGCGCGATTCCGTTCGACGGCGTGATACTGGCGCACAGCAACGAATCAGAGTGGACGACGTTCCGCAACAACAAGAACAACGAAGCATTCCTGGATCGTATTTACATCGTCAAGGTGCCGTACTGCCTGCGCGTATCCGAAGAGGTCAAGATTTACGAAAAGCTGATGCAGCACAGTTCGCTGTCGGCAGCGCCATGCGCTCCGGGCACGCTGGAAATGCTGGCGCGGTTTTCGGTGCTGACGCGGTTGAAGGAACCGGAAAACTCCAGTATCTATTCCAAGATGCGCGTCTATGATGGCGACAATCTCAAGGACACCGACCCCAAGGCCAAAAGCTATCAGGAATACCGCGATTTTTCCGGGGTGGACGAGGGCATGACCGGAATTTCCACGCGCTTTGCGTTCAAGATTCTGTCGCGCGTGTTCAACTTCGACCACACCGAGGTCGCTGCCAACCCGGTACATCTGCTTTATATACTGGAACAGCAGATCGAACAGGAGCAGTTTGCACCCGAAGTGGAGCAACGCTATGTGGCCTACCTGAAAGAATATTTGTCGCCACACTATGCCGAATACATCGAGAAGGAATTGCAGACGGCCTATCTCGAATCCTATTCTGAATACGGCCAGAATATCTTCGACCGCTACGTGACCTACGCCGACATGTGGATACAGGATCAGGAATACCGCGACCCCGACACCGGCGAGAGCCTGGACCGTAGCCAGCTCAACGCCGAGCTGGAAAAAATCGAGAAGGCCGCCAGCATTGCCAATCCGAAAGACTTCCGCCATGAAGTGGTCAATTTCGTTCTGCGTGCACGCGCCCTGAATCACGGCAAGAATCCGGCCTGGACCAGCTATGAGAAGTTGCGGGTGGTGATTGAAAAGCGCATGTTCTCCAGCACCGAAGACCTGTTGCCGGTCATTTCATTCAACGCCAAAGCGTCCAGCGAAGAGCAGAAAAAGCATCACGACTTCGTCCAGCGCATGGTGACCAAAGGCTACACCGACAAGCAAGTGCGCTTGCTGGCCGAATGGTATCTGCGCGCCCGCAAAACCTCATGATGGAATTGCTGCCATGAGCCAGCTCGTCGACCGCCGCCTGGCCGGCAAAAACCGCAGCGCCGTCAACCGCCAGCGCTTTCTGCGCCGCTTCAAGGAGCAGATACGTGACGCCGTGAAGCACGTGGTTTCCAGTCGTGGCGTGGCTGACCTGGAGCGCGGCGAGAAGATTTCCATACCCGCCAAGGACATGGCCGAGCCGGCGTTCCATCACGGTCCGGGCGGGCGCCGCAACATCGTCCATCCCGGCAACCGCGAGTTCGTGCGCGGCGACAAGGCGGATCGCCCTCCCGGTGGCGGCGGTAGCGGGGGCAGCGGCAGCGCCTCGGAAGACGCCGAAGGCATGGACGATTTTGTGTTCGAACTGTCGCGCGAAGAATTCATGGACTATTTCTTCCAGGATCTGGCGCTGCCGGACATGGTAAAGAAACAGCTCGCCGCTGTGCCCGAAGTGAAGCGCGCACGCGCCGGTTTCGTCAGTCAGGGCAACCCGTCCAGTCTGCATGTGGTGCGCTCCATGAAACAGGCCATCGGCAGGCGCATGGCGATGTCATCCAGCCCGCGCGAAGCTTTGCGCGAAGCCGAAGAAGCGCTGCAGGAACTGCTAGATCAAGGCCGCGACGCCAGCCCTGAAGCCGACGCCTTGCGTGAGGAAATTGCCAGCCTCAAGGCGCGCATTGCCGCCGTGCCTTTCATCGACACATGGGACTTGCGCTACGCCAACCGGGTGAACCAGCCCACGCCGAGCAGCCAGGCCGCGATGTTCTGCCTGATGGATGTATCCGGCTCGATGGACGAAAACCGCAAAAATATCGCCAAGCGCTTTTTCATGCTGCTCTACCTGTTTCTCACCAAGAGCTACGAGCGCATCGATCTGGTGTTCATTCGTCACCACACGACGGCCAAGGAGGTCGAAGAGGAGGATTTCTTTTCTTCGCGCGAGTCCGGCGGCACGGTGGTATCGAGTGCGCTGGTGCTGATGCGCGACATCATCCGCGAGCGCTATCCTTCGGCCAACTGGAACATCTACGCCGCGCAGGCGTCGGATGGCGATAACTGGGAAAACGATTCGCCGCGCTGCCGGGAACTGCTGGTGCAGGACATTCTGCCTCTGACGCAGTATTTCGCTTACGTCGAAATCGAAACCGAACAGCCGCAAAGCCTGTGGCGCGAATACACTCAGGTCAGTGCAGCCAGCCGCCGCTTTGCCATGCAACGCATCCTCTCGCTGGAAGACATCTACCCGGTATTTCGTGAACTGTTCAGGAAAAAGGTGGCTTGAGATGACCGATACAGAGCCCGTCGCCGAACGCCGGCCTTTGTCCGAAGGCTCCGAATGGACCTTCGAACTGCTCGACACCTACGATCGCGAGATCGGCCTGGCCGCCGCGTACTACGGACTGGACACTTACCCGCGCCAGATCGAGGTCATCACTTCCGAACAGATGATCGATGCCTACGCCTCGGTCGGTATGCCGGTCGGCTATCACCACTGGTCCTACGGCAAAGGCTTTTTGTCTACGCAAAAAAGCTACCAGCGCGGCCAGATGGGGCTGGCCTACGAAATCGTCATCAATTCCAGCCCGTGCATCGCCTACCTGATGGAAGAAAACACCATGACCATGCAGGCGCTGGTGATTGCGCATGCCGCCTATGGCCACAATTCGTTTTTCAAGGGCAATTACCTGTTCCGCACCTGGACCGACGCCGAGGGCATCCTCGATTACCTGGTATTCGCGCGCAATTTCATCGCCGAATGCGAGCAGCGCCACGGCGAAGAAGCCGTCGAAAATATGCTCGACTCCTGCCACGCCCTGATGAACTATGGTGTAGACCGTTACAAGCGCCCGACCCGGCTCTCCATGGCCAAGGAACAAGCACGCCTGATCGAGCGCGAAACCTATCTGCAGTCCCAGGTCAACGACCTGTGGCGCACCCTGCCCACCCGTCAGGCAACCGACAAACAAAACCAGAGCAAGCAGTTTCCGGTCGAGCCGCAAGAAAATCTGCTGTACTTCATCGAAAAAAACGCCCCGCGTCTCGAGCCCTGGCAACGCGAAATCGTCCGTATCGTCAGGAAAATTGCCCAGTATTTCTACCCCCAACGCCAGACCCAGGTGATGAACGAAGGCTGGGCCACGTTCTGGCACTACACGCTGTTAAACCATCTGTACGACGCGGGGAAACTCACCGATGGCTTCATGATGGAATTCCTGCAAAGCCACACCAATGTGGTCTACCAGCCGCCGTTTCACAGCCGCGCCTACAGCGGCATCAACCCCTACGCGCTGGGGTTTTCGATGTTCCAGGACATTCGCCGCATATGCGAACACCCCACCGGCGAAGACCGCCACTGGTTCCCGGAACTGGCCGGCAGCGACTGGAAGCAGTCACTTGATTTCGCCATGCGCAACTTCAAGGACGAAAGCTTCATCGCCCAGTACCTGTCGCCCAAACTCATCCGCGACTTCAAGCTGTTCGCCGTGCGCGACGACGACAGCGAGGACAAGCTCGAAATCAGCGCCATCCATGACGACGCCGGCTATCGCGCGGTGCGCCAGCACCTGGCCGAACAATACAATCTCGGCAACCGTGAACCCAACATCCAGGTCTATAAGGTAGACGTTTACGGCGACCGCGCCCTGACCCTGCGCCACTACATGCACGACCGCCGCCCGCTCGGCGACACCACCCCGGAAATGCTGCGCCACATAGCGCGCCTGTGGGGCTACAGTGTGCGGATGGAGAGCGTGGATCAGGATGGAATAGCCACCACCGTGGGGCTGTGCGAAGTTTGAATCGCACAACCAGCCCTGCGATCGCAACACGTCAGGTAGCCAATAAAAAACCCCGCCGCAGCGGGGTTTTTTCAGTAATATCCAAACTTATTTTTTCATGTTTTCCGGGCCTTTGGCTTTCAGGCACTCGCTCATGAATTTCTTGTGCTCAGCGCCTTTCATGCCTTTGGAAGCAGTCGAGCATGCGCCCATGGCGTTTTTGGGTTTGGCGGCAGCAGCAGGCTCGGCTTTCGCTGGTGCAGCGGCAGCAGCAGGTGCTGACAGGCAACTCTTCATGAAGGCTTTGCGCTCGTCGCCTTTGAGTGACTTGGCTGCGGCATCTTTATTGCAAGCGCTCATTTTGGTTTGCTGTTCGGTTTTTGCCGATGCAGCGAACGGGGTAAAGGCAAGTGCTGCGGCCATAATCAGTGCGGTCATCAATTTATTCATGTTGTCTCCACGATTTGTTGGTTAAGAAAAGCCAGCCACGGGTGTGACCTGAGCAGTATAACGAATCACGCTGCTGGATAGTTGACACGGCTACGCGTTCGATATCAGCCAGCTTCCCGTACAATACGCCAATGGAAACACACGCTTTTGCCGGTTTGACACCGGATCATGTGCTCGATGCAGTCGACAGCCTCGGCTTGCGCACCGATGGCCGTCTGCTCGCGCTCAACAGCTATGAAAACCGTGTGTATCAGGTCGGCATGGAGGACGGCGCGCCCATTGTCGCCAAATTCTACCGCCCGCAGCGCTGGACCGACGCCGCCATACTCGAAGAACACGCCTTTGTGAGCGATCTCGCGGGCCGCGAGATCCCGGTCGTGGCGGCACTGTCCATGCATGACCGCACACTGCACACCCACGCCGGCTTCCGTTTCAGCGTCTTCGCCAAGCACGGCGGCCGCGCCCCGGAGCTGGACAATCCCGCCACGCTGGAGTGGCTGGGCCGCTTCATCGGCCGCATCCACGCGGTCGGCGCCATTGCCCCCTATCAGCACCGCCCCACGCTCGATATCGCCAGCTTTGGCGAAGAGCCCAGCGCCTACCTGTTAAGCCACGATTTCATCCCGATTGAACTCGTTGAAGTCTATCGCGGCGTAGTGGCGCAGGCGCTGGACGGCGTGCGTCATTGCTTCGACCGCGCCGGAGAAGTTGCCAGCCTGCGCCTGCACGGCGATTGTCACATCGGCAACGTGCTGTGGACTGACGCCGGCCCGCATTTCGTGGATTTCGACGACAGCCGCATGGGACCCGCGGTGCAGGACCTGTGGATGCTGCTGTCCGGCGAACGCGGCGAGATGACGCGACAGCTCGCCGACCTGCTGGCCGGCTACGAGGATTTCCACGATTTCGACCCGCGCGAACTGCACCTGATCGAAGCCCTGCGCACCTTGAGGCTGATCCACTACGCTGCCTGGATTGCCCGGCGCTGGGACGACCCGGCTTTCCCTGCGGCGTTCCCCTGGTTCAATACCCAGCGCTACTGGCAGGACCGCATCCTGGAACTGCGCGAGCAGATCGCGCTGATGGACGAGCCGCCGCTGTGGGTAGGGTGATTTCCAACAGCATGCGCCACAGATATCTCAGAAAGTACGGAGCCAACATTGGATGCTTTTCTCTGAGTCCTCTGTGATCTCTGTGGCAAAATCCGTTTTCAGCACCAAGGAGTACCCCAATGCCCACCGATACCGAAATCATCGACGCCACCCGAACCTGGCTCGAAAAAGCCGTCATCGGCCTCAACCTCTGCCCCTTCGCCAAGGCCGTCCACGTCAAACAGCAAATCCGTTATGTGGTCAGCCCGGCCACCACGCCCGAGGCGCTGCTCGAAGACTTGCTGGCTGAATTGCGTACGCTGCAGGACGCCGACCCCGAGCAAACCGATACCACGCTGCTGATCCACCCGCACGTGCTTGAGGATTTCCTCGACTACAACGATTTTCTCGACATCGCCGATGCCGCCGCTGCCGAGCCGGAGTTTGGCGACGCGTTCCAGATCGCCAGTTTCCACCCCCAATACCAGTTCGCCGATACCGCCCCGGACGACATCGAGAACTACACCAACCGCTCGCCCTATCCGCTGCTGCACCTGTTGCGCGAGGCCAGTGTGGAGCGCGCCGTGGCAGCTTTCCCGGAAGCCGAACAGATTTTTGAAAAGAATATGGAAACGCTCAATGCGCTGGGGCTTGAGGGATGGAACAAATTGGGGGTGGATAAGGCTTGAGCAGCTTTAGCCACAGAAATCACAGAGAAAATCACCCCATCTGTTTGAGCACTGGAAACTCTGTGACCTCTGTGTTCTCTGTGGCAAATGAACCTGGAAAAAGCAGTTAGTCCACGAAAAACACGAAAAGCACGAAATGGGGTAAGCAGGCATTTCGCCGTAAGGCGAAGGCTCGCAAAATATTCAAAGAGATATCAAGCCGTAGATCGTTACCCAATGGGTGAATGACTAGGTCTGTACAAGCTGTTGATTTATTTCGTGCCTTTCGTGTTTTTTGTGGATCAATAGCCGTTTTTAGGTTGAATTTTTCAAATAGCGCCCAGCCAGTCCAGCACCCCTAACCCTGCTGCACGCCCGCTGGCAAAACACGCGGTCAGCAAATAGCCGCCGGTAGGCGCTTCCCAGTCGAGCATCTCACCCGCGCAAAATACGCCGGGCAGCGTGCGCAGCATCCCGTGCGCATCCAGCGCCTCGAACATCACGCCGCCTGCGCTGCTGATTGCCTCGTCGAGTAGGCGCGGGGCGATCAGGCGTATCGGCAGGGCTTTGATGAGGGTAGCCAGGCGCGCAGGTTCGGCGAAGTCTCCGGCACTGCCGATTTCGCGCAGCAGCGCCATTTTGACGCCATGAATATTGATACGGCTGTGCAGGTGGCTGGACAGCGAACGCGACCCGCGTGGGTGGGCGATTTCCCGGGTGAGCCGCGCCAGTTCCCAGCCGGGAGCAAGGTCGAGATAGATTGTGGCTGACCCGGTTGCGGCAATGGCGTCGCGCAGCCGCGCGGAAGCGGCGTAGATCAGCCCACCTTCCAGCCCGGTGGCGGTCAGCATCAGCTCGCCCTGTTTGCGGAATGGCGCGCCTGTGGCAGCGGTGAAATTCAGCACCACGGATTTGATCGGCTGGCCGGCAAAGCGAGTGCGCAAGTGCTCGCTCCAGCCCACGTCGAAGCCGCAGTTGGCCGGTTGCAGCGCGGCGACCGGCACGCCCCGCGCCTGGAGTATCGGCACCCAGGCGCCGTCCGAACCCAGTTGCGCCCAGCTGCCGCCGCCCAGCGCCAGCACCACGACATCGGCGCGGATCTGGCGTTCGCCCTCCGGGGTGGCAAAGCACAGTGCGTTGTTCTCCGCCCAGCCCAGCCAGCGGTGCCGCACATGAAACACAACGCCGGATTCACGCAGACGGTGCAACCAGGCGCGCAGCAGCGGTGCGGCTTTTTTGTCGGTGGGGAATACGCGCCCCGATGTACCAACGAAAGTGTCATGCCCCAGGGCATGCACCCAATCACGTAAGGCCTGTGCGTCGAAATCTTGCAGCCACGGCGCAAGGTATTCGCTGCGCGTTCCATAGCGTGAAAGGAAGGACTCGTGCGCTTCGGTATGGGTGAGGTTCAATCCCCCCCTGCCCGCCAACAGGAACTTGCGCCCCACCGAGGGCATGGCGTCGTACACCGCAACCCGCACACCTGCTGCCGTGAGGGTTTCCGCCGCCATCAATCCGGCCGGGCCGCCGCCGATGATGGCAACCTGTTTATTCGTTGACATGGATCAGACCAGGTTATTCGGCGAATCGCTGCGCCATGCAGACGCTTCAAACTCAAACGCGGCCTCGTCAAAAATCGAATCCAGCCGCCATACCACCCGGTCGCGGTGCACAGCCAGCATCCAGGTCTGGTGTTCGGTAGGTGCATTGACGGCAAAGGCGGCATGGCTCAACAGCGCTGCGCAGCCGCCATGTTCCGGGTCGCGCACCGATTCATAGCGGATCATTTGTATCCCTGCCAGCCGTACCTGGTGCGCCAAATCCTGACACAGTTGATAGTCGCTGGCATGGGTCCAGCGCGCGCGCTGCGTCAAAAACGGCGGCTGGCGCAGGTCAATGGCCGTACCGCGCAGCGGGGTCTTGAATACGGTTTGCGGTATTGGTTCGATGGCGTCCAGCGCGGGGCTGTCCAGCAACAGGCGCCAACGCCAGTAACCGAGCTCGGCACAGGCGCTGCGGCGCTCGTCAGCGCCATAGAACACACCCGGATCATCGGGTGCGCGAAAGCGTGACCCGGACGGCAGCGGCGGGTAGCGGAACGGCGTGAACAGCAGCCAGTGCAGTGCGCGCTGTTCTGCCATCAGGGGCGGCTTGGAGGCGTCCAGCAAGCGCTCCAGCAGCGCCTGTTCATCCAGCGTATCCACCAGCGCCATTGTAGATACCCGGTGTTGCGCCTCGACTGCGCGCCATACATCGAGTTCGATCCGGGCCGGGTTAAATTCGGCCACGATGGGCGTCGAGATAATGCACTACACGCACCAGGCCTTCGGTGCTCTCGATCAGGTCAAGCGGGCGGGCATTGAGTGCGGTATTGTGGCCGGTGAGCCATTTTTGCGCGTTGTCGCCATGCCCGAGAATGGCATCGAGCGAGCGAAACAGGCGCACGAACAGCAGGGCGAATTCCCATTCCTTGGCGCGGCTCGGGTTCAGCGTGTAAGTTCCAGCGCACAGGCGTGAAACCGTGGCCCCGCTCACTCCCAGGATGCGTGCCAGCGTAGACTGCCTGAGTTGGAGCAGATTGAGTGTGCGTGCCACGGCTTTGGAAAGCGTGGCTCCAGCTTCGGGGAGTGGGGTAGGGTGAGCAGCGATCATGAATTCCTCCTAATTCTGGAGAAATTTTATTCCTAAATCTTTTCTTTGGAAAGGTTATTTTGCCTTTTTGAACACAATATCCCATACACCATGCCCCAGCCGCAGCCCGCGCTGCTCGAATTTGGTCAGCGGACGGTAGTCCGGCCGCAGGGCGTAGCCGTCGGCCGTGTTGGTGAGTGCCGGCTCACCGGACAGCACCTCCAATATCTGGATGGCGTAGTCCTCCCAGTCGGTGGCGCAATGCAAATAACCGCCGGAGGCGAGCTTGCGGGCAATGAGCGCGACGAAATCGGGCTTGATCAGGCGGCGTTTGTTGTGGCGTTTTTTGTGCCACGGGTCGGGAAAAAAAATATGCACGCCTGCAAGGCTGCCATCGGGGATCATGTCGCGCAGCACTTCCACAGCGTCGTACTGGATGATGCGCAGGTTAGTGAGTGCGCGCTCCTGGATCTGGTTCAGCAGGCTGCCCACGCCGGGACTATGCACTTCGATGCCAAGATAGTCGTTTTCGGGATGCGCGCTGGCGATCACCGCCGTGGCATCGCCCATGCCGAAACCGATTTCCAGAATTTTCGGTGCGTCGCGTCCAAACGCGGCCGCGAGGTCCAGTGGCTGAACGGCATAGGGGATGCCATACACCGCTGTCAGGCTGTCATGCGCGCGTTGCTGGGCAACCGACATGCGCCCCTGGCGCAGCACAAAACTGCGGATCGGGCGCCCGACCGGGCTGGTTTCGGCCATGCTTCAGGAACCGATCACGCCGCTGGTGGGCGAGGACGGGCTGGCGGTATAGATTTTTTTCGGCATGCGCCCGGCCAGGTAGGCTTCACGCCCGGCCTGCACCGCCTTGTTCATGGCAGAGGCCATCAGCACCGGGTTTTGCGCCCCGGCAATGGCGGTATTCATCAGCACCCCGGCACAACCCAGTTCCATCGCAATGGCCGCGTCCGACGCAGTGCCCACGCCCGCGTCCACGATCACCGGCACCCTGGCTTCATTGATGATGATTTGCAGATTCCAAGGGTTGAGGATGCCCATGCCCGAGCCGATCAGGGACGCCAGCGGCATCACCGCCACGCACCCCATCTGTTCCAGCTGTTTGGCGATGATGGGGTCGTCGGAGGTATACACCATGACCTTGAAGCCTTCCTTGATGAGAATTTCAGCGGCCCTGATGGTCTCCACCACATTGGGATAGAGAGATTTCGGATCGCCCAGCACTTCCAGCTTGACCAGATCATGGCCGTCCAGCAGTTCGCGCGCCAGCCGCAACGTGCGCACCGCCTCATCGGCCGTGTAACAGCCGGCGGTGTTGGGCAGATAGGTATATTTCGACGGTGGCAGCGCATCCAGCAGATTAGGCTGGCTGGGGTCCTGGCCGAGGTTGGTGCGACGGATGGCCACGGTAACAATCTCGGCACCACTGGCTTCCACAGCCAGGCGTGTTTCGTCGAAATCCTTGTATTTGCCGGTGCCGACCAGCAAGCGGGATGAATAATCGCGGCCTGCGATAGTTAAAGTGTCCATACGATTCTCGGAATCTCGAAAGTAAGGTTCAGGATGCGCCTGGCCCAGGCCAGACGCGAAGATAGCTGGCTAACCGCCGCCGACCGCGACCACGATTTCCAGCTGGTCGCCGGATGCCAGCGCCACAGTGTCGAACTGGCTACGCGGCACAATCTCGCCGTTGCGTTCGATGGCAATGCGTTTACCAGTCAATTCCAGATTGACGACCAGCTGGGCTACATTGAGCGGCTGCGGAAATTGTTTGGCAGCGCCATTAATAGTGAGTTCGATCAACTTCAAATACCCTTGCAATTCAAGTATGATGCGTTTTCGATTTTACCATAGCGGGCGTCGTATAATGGTAATACCCTAGCTTCCCAAGCTAGAGCCGTGGGTTCGATTCCCATCGCCCGCTCCAAGAATTTTCCCTAAAGTTCCAAAAACTGCCGCCGTAATAGCTTACGACGGGTATGAACACCTCCATTCCCGTTACAGATGCATTCCGCCTCACGGCGTACCATAGCATTTGTCAGGGCAAATCCGCTGAAAGGCGGAGACGCAAAATTTCCGGTCTAAGGGGCTCAGGCGCTATGACAGCGGGGTTGCCAAATGCGGGTTTGTCACGCTCCCGCCTTCAGCATTGTACCGTCTCCTTGGGACGATACGCTCCATGTGCCTGCCGCTCAGCCTGAAGGACATATGTCATGACGGACACGCTGCAACGCAATGTAGTAAATATAAATGCCAACTCTTTTGACCGGTCGCGCAAGTCGCTGACGGCTGCGGAGGCGATCGAACTGCTGCATGCATGCCGTAATCAGGCCATTGAAGCCATCTGCCATGCCTGGCGGGACAGAAATACGCAAATAGAGGACAGTCTGCTGGCCAACGCAGATCAGTCTCCTACGCTGGAAACACGCAATCTTTACTATGCCGCGCAAGGTATCGTGCATAACCGGGGCGATGCGCTGACGCTCGCGCTACGCAAGCATTTTATCGAGACTTTCGAGAGCCGGATCCGTGCCAGCGGAACAGCCCGCAACGACACTAAACCCGGTGCGTTGAGCATGGAGCTGGCTCTGGTCGATGAGGAGGATTTCGAGCAATCGCTGGCGCTGAGCAAAGCGGTCGCGCGCCTGCAGTTTGACTCGGTAGAGGAACTGGCGGCGCTGGATCAGCGCATTTCGGCCCTGATGCAGGATCCGCAAGCAAAGGATGAGCGCAATCCGCTCGGCGCCAAAGCCATTTGCCAGGCTTTCCTCGCCGCCTGCGAACAACTCGAGATCGGCTCCCAAATCCAGTTGGTACTGCTACAGCAATTCGGGTTCAGGATCGCCGGCGACCTGCCTAAAATATACCAGCGGCTGAACCAGTTTCTGGTCAGCAAGGACATCCTGCCTTCGATCCGCGTCGGTCTGGCAGAGCATAAAAGCCGCACCCGTCATGCCTCTGTCAAAACCGGTGCGACCCAAACCGAGAACGCCGATCAGCAGGATATATTTGCCTTGTTGCTGCAGCAGTTGATCGGGGCAAACGCGGCAGCCGGGCCGAGTGGCGGCGCACCGTTCCAATTACCGGGTATCACTGCCGTCGCATCACCCGCGCACATAGCCAGCCTTGTCGGCTCGCTCACCCAGCTACAGCACGGCGTGGTTGGTACTGTATCGCTCGGCAATGTGCCAGGATTCGATACCGGCTCGTTGCAATCCGGGTCAGTCAATATCCTGCGTGATATTCGTTCAGCCGGTCTGGTTAACATGGATAACCAGGTGGATGCATTCACCATAGATATCGTTGCCATGCTGTTTGACTATATCTTTGATGACCGCACCATCCCGGACAAGCTCAAGGCGCTGATTGGCCGCCTGCAGATCCCGGTATTGAAGGTGGCGATGCTGGACAAACAGTTTTTCTCGAAAAAATCGCACCCTGCGCGACGCCTGCTGGATGAAATTGCGGCTGCCTCTATCGGCTGGCAGGAGACGGATGGATACAACGCTCAACTATTCATCAAACTCGACAGCATCGTACAAACCATTCTTGCCGATTTCTCCGAAGATGTGGAAATATTTGCGACCCTGCTTGACGATTTGCTGGAATTTTTGTCCGCACACCAGGCTCAGGCAGAGTCCGCAGTCGAACAGTCCGCTCAAAATATAGAGGCCGCTGAACGCGCAGAAATTGCCAAAGTGGTCGTTGCCGACGAAATCCGTCGCGTGACTGAAAACCTGCAGCTGCCTGATGTAATCCGCGAGTTTCTGAATGGCCCATGGAAAGAAGTGCTCAGTCATGCCTTCACGGATCAGGGAGAACAGAGCCAGGCCTGGCAATCCAGCCTGAAAACCATGCAAGACCTGGTATGGAGCGTTACGCCCAAGCGCAACACCGAAGACCGCTTGTCACTGGTCGTCATGTTGCCGGATCTGCTCAAGCACTTGCGCGAAGGCATGAATAGCGTCCAGATCGATCCCAAAGAGCGTGAAATCGTGTTCTCACGACTGGTCACATGCCACGCTGCTGCGGTCAAGGCAGGATTGCAACTACAGCAGGAATTGCAATCGGGCGAACCCACACCCGGGATCAGCGAAAACAATAGTCCGGAAACCACCGTCGCAAGCGTGGAAATCAATGCGCCGCAACCTGCCGCACCCGAGCGTTTTGAGCTCGATGCGGCCGACGACATGATCGAAGACGAATACACCGACCTGGCACGCAGCCTGAAAAAAGGTGACTGGCTGGAGTTTGTCCATGACGACACGGACATGCGCCTGGCACGACTGTCCTGGGTCAGTTCGATGCGTGGTATCTATCTGTTTACCAACAACGAGGGGATGGATGCACTGACTATTGCGCTGCCGCGTCTGGCTGCACGGTTACGCAACAATGAGGCGCGCCTCATCGAGGCATCGCCTCTGACCGAGCGCGCAGTCGAAAAGCTTATTCACCGCCTGCAAAGCAAGGCGGCCTGAATACTGTTTGGACAGCCGCCCAGTCACGCTGAATCGGCTTGAATACTTTCTCCGGCGATGAGCCCTACCGGAAATTCTGTCAGCGCCAGCGCCATGGAGATAGCCCACCCACTGCCGCGCCGATGCGGGCTAAGGGCTTTGCCCGTAAAGGCGCATTTGTATTGCATGTCCTTGCGGTGAAACGGCAAGTCCACGGCAGTATCCACCCAGACTTTGTCTCCCAGGGGCAAGCTTCTCGTTTCTCCTAACAGCTGCGCAAAAAAGCGCGGCGCCAGCGTAATGACAATCCGCGTGTCGAGAATGCGCGCATAGGCGCAAACATGAGCTGCATGTACACCCTTGACTGCCAGAGGCAGGTATTTTCCATACAGAAACAGATCCGGCCAACGCATCCGCAGTGCCAGCGCCGAACTGACAACCAGCAATTTTGCTTGCCCGTCTTCCAGTGTATTGCATAGCGCTTTTACCCCGGCAATCCGTTGTTTCACCGGCTGCGCAGCGAGCGTATGCAATACTTCGAGCATGCCTCGCCGGTGCGCAAAATCGACCGGACGTCGATTGTCCGGATCTACCAGACTGAAATCCCACAACTCGCATCCCTGGTAAACATCCGGCACACCCGGCACGGTCAGCTTGGTCAAGGTCTGGGACAGGCTGTTAAACATGCCCAACCAGGCGATGCGTTGCTGCAGGGGCAGAAAGCTAGCTAGAAATTCACCCTTTGCCGGTGCATTGATCAGCGCGTCGGCAAATGCCACGATCGCTTCTTCATAGGCCGAGTTGGGATTGATCCAACTGGTATGCACTTTGGCTTCACGCACTGCCTTGACCAGATATGCGGTCAATCGCGCATTGAAATCCGCCATTTCATTTGGCTCTGGCTCGCCTGGTGGCCAAATGCCCAGCAAGGTCTGGTAGATAAAATATTCGTCGTTGGGTGTGGGTACCAACAGTCCATCCACCTTGTGCTTCAAACGGCTATTGGCATGGCTCCAGTGACGTAACGCCAGGCGCCAGGCGGCCGGCATTTCGGACAGTACGTTTAGCCGTGCGCGCACATCTTCACTACGCTTGGTGTCGTGCGTGGAAGAAGTCAGCATCGCATGCGGCCAATGCTCTGCCCGCGCCAGATTGGCGCGATGGAATGCTGTGCGTGTCACACCAAATTGACGCGGATCACCGCCGACCTCATTGAGCGACAGCAAACGGTGATAAATATAAGCGCTGGTATCTTCCAGCCCTTTCGCCATCACCGGGCTGGTGAATTGCTGGAATTTCATTGCAAACGCAAGGACTTGCTCGTGGTATTCCGGCGTTTTTCCTTCCGCTACCGCCAGCGTGAGTACATCACGCAGAAAATCAAAAATATTGGTGTCGGCTGCGGTACTTCTGCGCTTCGCCGCCAGCGTCGCCTGTTCGACGTTACGCCGATCTTCTGCCGTGACTTCGCGGGCGCTGATGTAACCCCGATAAACGGGGAAACAGGCAACAATTTCAGCCAATGCAGAACGCAATCCATTCAGCGTGTAATCGCAGGTCTGCCGATCCGCTTCAGCAATTTTCGAGAGCAAATTAGCCAGCACATTCAGCTCGCCCGACAGGGCCGTTTTCATGATGAGTTTCTTGGAGCTGTAGAGCAGATCATCGAAATCAATATGCTCTCCGATGAAACCGCTATACAGACGCTCCATACGCTCGGCAGCACTGGTCACTACAAACAGCCCGTTGAGCAGATTGATGAATTCGTAACCGGTGGTGCCATGCACCGGCCAGCTGGCGCGCAAACGTTCATGTACGGCCAGGATTTTTTCCACCACCAGATAAGGGGCATGACCCACACGCTTGCATTGCTCTACCAGCTTGCAAAAATAGGCTTCCGGATCATACAGGCCATCCGGATGGTCCAGACGCAAACCATCCAGCTTGCCGTCCTGAACCAGTTGCAACAATAGCTGATGGGTTGCATCGAAAACCTCGTCGTTCTCCATGCGCAACCCGGCCAGATCGTTGATATCGAAAAACCGCCGGTAATTGATTTCATCCGAAGCCACGCGCCAGAATGTCAGCCGGTAGGCCTGTGCCTCGATCAGGTGATGCAGGTGATCGAAGCTGGACGGCTCCCCTGGCGAGCCATTGAATATCTGCAGATTTTCCTCCAGGAACCAGGCAATATCGGAAGAGCGCTCAACCAGCCCGACAAGATGGCGTTTATGCACTTCCTTGTCGCGCCGCCGCTCAATCTGACGTTCGGGGGAAGTTTCGTCTCGCGACGGCAGATTGCGGAACGCCGTTACCAGACTCTGGTATTCCATCAGCAAAGGATGATCCAGACCCAGGCGCGCGCTCAGCATATCCATTCGATAGGTCAGAATTTGCGTGTATTCCGCCGGGTCCACCGGGAAATGGTGTTCATAGTAATAAATGACGAATTCACCGCGTTGCGCGTCGAAACGCAGTTGTAATTCGGCATTGTCCAGCACCGCACCATAGCGGTTAGCCAACACCGGCAGCAGCACCTTGCCGTGCAACTCGGCCTTGGCTGGCTTCCAGTCGATATCGAAGAATCCGGCATGCGCCGATGCCTGACCGTTTTCCAGAACGTCCAGCCACCATACGTTGTCACCGCCCTGCACGCCCATGTGGTTAGGCACGATATCCAGCACCTGACCAATGCCATGTCCGGCAAGGGCGGCGCAAAGCTGTTCAAATTCCTCGTGTGTACCGATCTCGGGATTCAGCGTGTTGTGATCAATGATGTCATAGCCATGGGTGCTACCCGGACGCGCCTTGAGATAAGGCGAGGCATACAAGTGGGAGATACCCAGCGCGCTCAGGTAAGGAATAATTTCGCGCGCCTGATTAAACGTGAAGTCGCGGTTGAATTGCAGGCGATAGGTGGATAGCGGAATGCGGGCTGGAAGTACCTGCGCCGTATCCGTCTGCTGCAATGGAGACGGCCCGGCGGTCCTGACCCTTTCCGCGCTCATCGCCTCGACCATGCGCTTCACGCGCAGATCATCGCGCCATTCCTCCAGATTGACCGTCAAGCGCCGTCGCCAGCTTGGATAAACTTCACTTCTTGCGCCGGGTAAATTAACCTGTTCTATCTGACCGAAAATATCGTCCAGCTGGATCATCATCACCTGCGCAGGCGTTCTGGCCAGGAAGCGATGCACCGAACTCGCCAGATCCAGTGTCATGTCCGGATTCGCTACCGGGTGCAGGCTGCTGCCCGCATCGAGCAGTCCTTCCCGCTCCAGCGCGATCAACAGGGCGGCGCGATCATGCGAACGTGCGATGATCTGCTGCTGACGTACATCTTCATTGGGGAACAGCCCCAGTGTTGCGCGCAGATCGATATCCCGGCCATCCCAGTAGCCGCGCAGTGTGGGCAGGTCGTGTGTAGTCGCCGTCACCAGCGACTGCGCAGGATAAGCGGCAGGCGGCATAAAACCATCCTGCGCATCGCGCGAAAAAAACAGCACGCGATAAGACAGGATACCCGCGTGTTGCAGTGGTTCGCGCAAACTATCCGGCACGGTACCCAGATCCTCGCCGATCACCAGACAGCGATTACGCTGGCTTTCCAGCATCAAGATACCCAATAGATCATCGAATGGATAACTCACGTAAGCGCCGGCAACTGCGCCTCCGCCATTGTCATGCGGAATCCAGAACAGTCGCATCAACCCCATCACATGATCAATACGCAACGCGCCCATGTGGCGCATGTTGGCGCGTAATGTCGCAATGAACGGCGCATAGGCGGCCATCTGCAAACGGCCAGGTATCCATGGCGGCAATCCCCAATCCTGTCCGTTCAGGTTGAAATCATCCGGCGGCGCACCCACGCTGGCGCCGAGTGCATAAATATCCTGATTCGCCCAGGCTTCCGCGCCACCGCGATCCACGCTGACCGCCAGGTCTCCATATAGTCCCACGCCCAGGCCGAAGGTCAGTGAGGCCTTGCCAGCCGCATCAAGCTGCTGGTCAGCCAGCCATTGCAGGTATTCGTAATACTCGAGTTCTTCTACATGATCCTGGGCGAATGCAATAACCACGGGCGCGGCTGGATTGCGATACGCCTCGGGCCATACCGGCCAACCCCATATGCCGGCATCCTGTCCCTGAAAATGCGCCTGCAAGGCCTCGAACAAGGCGTGGCGTCGCAGTGCCTCGCCACCTTCGACCTGGAAAACACGGAACTGTTTTGCACGTTCGCTATCGACCTGCAAATGCTGTTTGCGGAAATGTTGATACAGCTGTGCCAGCAGCGTCAGTTTGGCCGCGGTGATTTGCGGATAATCCACCAGCTCTTCCGAACGTAGCGCACGCAGACGTGCCTGGAAAGCCTCATCCGCCACTATGGCGCGCGCTTCCTGGCATTCGGCGAAGTCCGCCACGGCTTCCACATCCATATACATGATGTTCAGGAACAGGCGGCTGGATGGGCTGTACGGGCTGATATGGGCAGGATTGCCGGGAAACAGGGTATGCAGCGGATTGAGTCCGATAATGTCCATACCGGACTCACCCGCCAGCTCGACCATCAGACGCAAATCGGTAAAATCGCCGATACCCCAGTTACGCTGGGAACGTACGCCGTAGAGCTGCAAAGCAGGGCCGTAAATCCGGCCACCATCGGCGAGCGCTGCTGGTTGATAACTGGTCACCGGCACGATGATGAGCGTCATGCTGATTTCCGCACCATCCGGCTTGCAGACAGTCAGCTGATGATAGCCCGGTAGAGGACATGGCAGGCGCAATAAGCCGCGCTGATACGTCCCGCCATCAATGGGCTTGCTGCCCGTTATTTCCAGCATGGAAGGCTGGAATTTCCCCTCTTCCCGCCCCCCTTCTTCCCGGGACAATGTCCATCGATAAGTGGCGGCAGCCAGCGCAGATGGGAAAGTAACCGGAACAGCCAGTGTGTCGTCCGTGGTTCGCACCACCAGTACAGGGGGCAGCAGCCTGCGCCATGGCCGGGCTTCGTGCTCGGCGAGGAGGGCACATAGATCGCCGTCCAGTTCCACGCCCATCGCAGCCAGCAGTGCGCGCTGCGTTCCCTCACTGGTATGACGGATATTGCCCCATATGTCGTAATAGTCAGTCGCAATCCCATGCAAGCCAGCGAGCTGCTCCAACGCCTCCTGTTGCGTCATAGGGTCGCTTCCTCAATAAACCAGGCGGCGCTCCACGCCGGAATATGACCCGAGGCGAGAATTTCCGGCAAATCCGGCTGGCTGAGATAAACATCCGTGCCGCAAAAAGGCGGAATGCCCTCGCTCGAAGCATCGCCCAGATTGGCCAGCAATGTCAGCCGGGAAGCATCCCCCAGACGCCAGCGCACGCACAGACCAGCCGCCCCGAGCAGCTCGAATTCAGCACCCGCGCCCATACCCGGCAGACGCGGGACAACATGGTCGCGCCTCAGCATCAGCAGATACCGGTAGTGCTGAAACCAGGCTTGGTGTTGCGGACTCTCGAGACTATCCCAGTCAAGTTTGCAGCGTTCAAAGGTCAGCGCATCGTTGGGATCAGGAATTCGCGCCCGCGCAGCAGGGTCGGCGAATTCGCGGAAACCCGCGAATTCGCGCCGGCGCCCTTCGGTGACCGCATTGGCCAGATCGCCCTGGAAATCGCAGAAAAACTGGAATGGCGTGGCCGCGGCAAATTCCTCACCCATGAACAGCATGGGCGGCGAAGGCGCCAGCAACAGCACCGCCAGCGCGACCTGCAACGGGGCTGGCGCTGCCAGCATGGCAATCCGCTCACCGTATGCGCGATTACCAACCTGATCGTGCGTCTGGCTGAAATTGATAAAAGCGCCGGGTGTCAGGTGTGTGCTGGGTTCCCCACGCAGTTGGCCCGCACGGAAGGGCGAAGGCTCGCCTTGAAAAGCAAATCCTTCGGCCAGGCAACGCGCCAGATGCCGGACAGGCTGATCGGCATAGTCGGCATAGTAACCGTCGCGTTCATCCGTCAGCAGAATATGCAGGGCGTGGTGGATATCGTCGTTCCATTGCGCAGTGATGGCACCCTGTTGCAGATAGCGCGCAGCATTCGCATCGTTCTCCAGCACGAGATGAACCTGCCGGGTGCGCCCCGGTCCGGCTTGTACCACGGCAGCCAGCTCCTTCAGAATATCCGGGCGGGTATCGTCGACGATGGCATGTACGGCATCGAGTCGCAAACCGTCGAAATGGTATTCATCCAGCCAGTAAAGTGCGTTGTGGATGAAAAAATCCCGTACCACACGACTGCCGTCCCCATCAAAATTGATCGCGACTCCCCACGGCGTATGGTGACGCTCGCTAAAGAATTGCGGTGCATAGGCATGCAGATAATTGCCGTCCGGTCCGAAGTGATTGTATACCACGTCAAGCAGTACCATTAATCCACGCAAATGCGCCGCCTGGATCAGCGCCTTGAGTTCATCCGGCATACCGTAGCTGCTATCCGGTGCAAACGGCAATACGCCGTCGTAACCCCAGTTACGTCGCCCCGGAAAATCCGCTACCGGCATCAGTTCAATAGCACTGACGCCTAATTCGACCAGATAATCCAGACGCTCGATAGCAGCCGTGCAGGTGCCTTCCCGGGTGAAGCAACCCAGATGCAGTTCGTAAATGACTGCGGTATGCCATGGGCGGCCGCTCCAGCCGCCATCCTGCCATTCGAATGCCGCGCCATCGACCACCTGGCTGTAGCCGTGAACATCCTCAGGATTGGCGCGTGAAGCCGGGTCCGGCACGTTCAGGCCGCCATCGATACGATAGCGATAACGCGTTCCCGACTTTGCCTGAGCTTGCGCCAATTCGAGCTGGAACCAACCATCCTCAAGCTGGCTCATCGCCGTCTTGCTGTCTTCACCAGCCAGATTTGCACGGCACAGTTCCACACTGCGTGCCGCAGGTGCCCACAAACGAAACCGCACGCCGCCATCTGCAAGCACGCTGGCGCCAAATGGCATTTCATGCACACGCTTCATGCTGTCAGCGCCTGTTTAAGCACCACGAGCGATCGTCCGCTTACCGGATAATCTTGCCCTGCCTTGTAACGGGTGATCCTGGGTGTACCGGTAGCCTCCAGCGTATCGAGCAGTACATCCCAATAATAATGCCCGTCGAATTTCGGCAGCGAGAAATCGATATCTTCATGATGGGCATTGATCAGCATCAACAGATTATCATCGGTCAGGACACGCCCGCGATCGTCGGTTTCGAGCAGCGTGTCGCCCGCAAAATACACGCCCAGACACCGCGAAAATGCCTGCGCCCAGTCGCTGTCGCCCATTTCGATTCCGTCCGGATTCAGCCACACAATATCTTTTACTTCACCGCCGCGAATCGGGCGTCCGTGGAAGAAATAGCGCCGCCGTAACAGCGGATGAGCTTTGCGCAGACTGATAATATATTGGGTGAATTCCAGCAGCTCCTGATCCTGCGGTTTCAAATCCCATGACAGCCAGCTGATCTCGTTGTCCTGACAATACGCATTATTATTGCCGCCCTGGGTGCGGCCCATCTCGTCGCCTGCAACCAGCATGGGAACGCCCTGCGAAAATAGCAGCGTCGCCAAAAAATTACGCTTTTGGCGCGCACGCAAAGCATTGATTTCAGGATCATCGGTTTCACCTTCGACGCCGCAATTCCAGGAATTGTTGTTGTCGTTACCGTCGCGATTTCCCTCTTGATTGATCTCGTTGTGCTTGTCGTTGTAACTCACCAGATCGTGCAAGGTAAACCCGTCGTGAGCGCTGACAAAATTAATGCTGGCATGGGGTCTGCGTCCGCTACGTTCGTACAGGTCACTGGATCCGGCCAGGCGTTGCGCCAGTTCGCCAATCTGCCCTCCGTCGCCCTTCCAGTAAGCCCGCACATTGTCACGATAACGATCGTTCCACTCCGCCCAGCCGATCGGGAAATTACCCACCTGGTAACCGCCTTCGCCCAGATCCCAGGGTTCGGCAATCAGCTTGATCGTACTGAGTACCGGATCCTGGCTGATCGTATCAAAAAAGGTGCCCAGCCTGTCCACTTCATGCAACTCCCTGGCCAGGGCCGAAGCCAGGTCGAAACGGAAGCCATCTACATGCATCTCCTGCACCCAGTAACGCAAACTGTCCATGATCAGCTGGAGCACACGTGGATGACGCATGTCGAGCGTGTTGCCGCAACCGGTATAGTCCATGTAATACCGCGGATCATCTTCCACCAGACGATAGTAGGAGGCATTGTCGATGCCACGGAAAGACAATGTCGGCCCCAGATGATTACCTTCGGCAGTATGGTTGTAGACCACATCCAGAATAACCTCGATGCCTGCTGAATGGAGTGTTTTCACCATCGTTTTAAATTCGCTGACATGGCCGCTGGCAGAGAAACGGGAATCCGGCGCCATGAAACCGATGGAGTTATAGCCCCAGTAGTTACTCAGTCCGCGCTCGACCAAATGACGATCATCGAGAAAAGCATGTACCGGCATCAACTCGACCGTTGTGACCCCCAGGCGCTTGAGGTGCTCGATGGGTGGAGCCATGGAGAGGCCGGCGTAAGTGCCGCGAAATTGGGCAGGTACGTCCGGATGCTGCATGGTGAATCCCTTGACGTGCATCTCGTAGATCACCATGTCGTGCCATGGGATGCCTGGAGGTTTGTCGTTCCCCCACGTGAAGGCCTGGTCTATCACCCGGCATTTCGGCATCCCGTTGACGTTGTCGCGGCGATCAAAAGACAGGTCTGCATGTTTGCTGCCAATCCGGTAGCCGAAATGCGCATCGCTCCAGTTGGGAGAACCTACGATATCCTTGGCATAAGGCTCGATCAGCAATTTGTGCGGGTTGAAGCGATGCCCTTCCTGCGGACGATATGGACCATGCACCCGATAACCGTATAGCAAACCGGGACGCGCCTCGGGTAGATAGCAATGCCAGATCAGGTCACTGCGTTCCTTCAGTTCGATACGCTGAACCTCGCGCCGTCCTTTGATATCAAAAATACACAACTCCACCTTTTCCGCATGCTCTGAAAACAGTGCAAAGTTCACGCCTTCACCATCCCAGGTCGCACCACGCGGATTTGGCCTGCCTGGCCACACTGCAGTAATCGGCTTACTCATAATGCTGTTTCCTAAAGATAGTCATTGGATTCCCGGAAAAGTGACACCGCCTCAAAAATAGCGGCTGGTATCCAGTTCATTACCTTTTTTAACCACCACCAGGCCCGATTCGGAAACGTGGTAACGCACACGATCGGCGTCGCTGTCATAACCAATCTGCGTATCTGCAGCGATTGTGTTGTAGCGATCCACGATAACGCGACGCAATCTGGCGCCTCTACGGATGATGGTGTAATCCATGACAATGCAATCCTCCAGCTCCACATCCTCTTCAATGATGACTTCACGCCGGATGATGGAATTGCGGATCGAGCCGCCCTTGATGATTGCACCGGCCCCGATCATGCTGTTCTGGACATGTCCGCCGATGATTTTGGAGGTAGGCCCTTGATAGCCGCTCGAAAAAATTCGCCATTTTGGATTGAACACATTGAAATGCGGTTCCAGCCCCAACAAATCCATATGTGCTGCGTAGTAGGCCTCAATGGTGCCCACATCACGCCAGTACGCCGGCTCCTCGTAATCCCGTGTCCCCGGAATCCGGTTGGTGGCAAAATCATAGGCATAAACTTTGTGGCTGCGGATCAGGCGCGGCAGAATATGACGCCCGAAATCATTCTCGCCGCGCTCGCGCGCTTCCAGCAATGCCTCTTTGAGCACTGCGGTATTGAACAGATAATTCCCCATGCTGCCATAGGCGCAGTCTGATCGCCCTGGCATTGGCACAGGCTGCGTAGGTTTTTCGATAAAATCACTGACACGCCCATCACTATTGGCGATTATGACGCCAAACGAGGGGGCCAGATTCAGTGGAACGGGGATGGCAGCCACACTCACATCGGCACCATTTTGTTGATGGAATTTCACCATCTGCCGCACGTCCATACGGTAGATATGGTCTGCGCCAAATACCGCAACCATATCCGGCGCGCGGCTCTCGATCAGATTGATGTTCTGGTATACCGCGTCGGCCGTGCCTTGGAACCATTCTGGCCCTTCCCGCATCTGCGGCGGTACGACCGTAACAAACTGATCAGGAATCGCATTGGACAGTGTCCACGCATGATTGACATGTTCGATAAGCGATTGCGATTTGTATTGAACCAGCAGATAGATTGATTTAATGCCCGAGTTCACCAGGTTGCTCAACACGAAATCCACGATACGATAACGCCCGCCGAAAGGTACGGAAGGTTTGGAGCGGACAGCTGTCAAGGGATGCAGGCGCGAGCCTTCACCACCAGCCAGCACAAGCGCCAGAATGGTGGGCGTTGAACTCATTTTTTCTCCTTGGATTTGATCGTATGCCTCTAATTTCCACGACAAGCCGACATGTGCAATGGCTTGCCAATACTGCGCTTGTTGCGTTTGCCCTGACCCGCTTTCACACAACCGCCCCCTTGATGCTCCTATTCCTTGTCTGAAATGGTTTTTTTGGTTTGTTTAGGCCACCATCGTTCCAGCATCTCTGCGGCACGGTTCTGACTGCCGATCCCGAATGCCAGTGCCAACGCCAGTACTACGCCCGCCAGCAGGATCAAAAAGCTCAGTCGCACCAGTTCGGTGGCAACCTGCACCTGTTCGAGCGCAATCAACACCACGAACACCATGATCGCGTAACGCGCCAATCGACCCAGCAGTTCGGCATCTTCAAGACCCACGTTCTTGCCATAAGTGCTGATGGCATTATCGATAAAACGGGAAAAGTAGGCGCCGAACACCAGCACCAGCACAGCCACCATCACCTTGGGAACAAACATGGCGATACGTCCGATCAGCTCGGTTACCAGCGCCAGTCCCAGACTGTTAAATGCAATCATCAATGCCGCCAGGATGACCAGCCAGTAGACCAGCACGCCGAGTATGTCGATGGTGTCGGTTTTGGCACCACCTTGTTGCAGAAAATTGTCGATACCGGCCCGCTCGGTCACCACATTGAAATTGATTGATCTGAGCCCCTTGACTACTGCCAGCTTGATTGCCTTGGCGAGGAGCCAACCGGCCAGCAATATAATGACGGCAATGATCAGTTTGGGTAAAAACTCGCCTAGCTGGATAAGAAATGCGCGTACCGGTTCCAGCACCATGCTCACCTGTTCCATAATTCTCTCCTGGTTGTATAGAACTGTCGTTCCTTACTCTAAAAACCATCCAACCGGCCAAGCTAAGCTTCTTGTGCGGCATGCAGCGGCCTGTCCAACAGCTCCAAAATGCCATGCAGCGGAATGCTCACCCAATCCGGGCGGTGATCCAGCTCATAGCGCAGTTCATAAAACGCCTTTTCCAACAGAAACAGGCCAAGCAAGCTGCGCAGTGATTGCGGATTTGCGTACAGATTCGCGTCGCGAACCGCTTCCTGGTAAGCCTCGAGAAATACTCGTGCAGCTTCAGCCTCCCATGCCCGCACATAAGGTTCGAGCGTGGCAAAGTTATCGGGGCGCTCAGCGCCAACCTGTGCGAGTGCTGCATAGGCTGCATAATTGAATGAACGCAACATGCCGGCCACGTCCTTCAAGGGTGAGTGTTTCTGATTACGTTCCGCGAGTGGACGCGCAGGCTCACCTTCGAAATCAATGAACATAAAATCATTCTGGGTGAGCAACACCTGCCCAAGATGGTAATCACCGTGATAACGTATTTTGATTGCCTGCGTCGATGCCCTGGCACAAGCCTGGATACGTTGCGCAATGGCATCGCGCTGTCCAAGCAATGCCCGCGCCGTGGTTCGCACCGATTCCGGCAGCGCGTCCTGATGTCGCGTCAGGTTATCCAGCGTCGACTCCATCCCGGTACGCACGCGCTGATTCCACGTAACGAAATCTGCTTCGACCGCAGGTTCCGGATCGAAGGCGGGATCGCCGGTTGCCGTTGCCAGCGCCTTATGCAGCTCACCCGTCCGCTGGCCGAGCGTGCGAATCAGAACCAGATAGGAACCATGTGCCTGTTCCGGCGGCTCGGGAGTGCCGGCATTGTCGGCAGTAGCGCAGCATTCTTCGAGAAAACGTTCCAGATAACCTACCGTGTAGTTCCAGAAATCGCCCTGATTTTCGACATATCCCTGCAGCAGGGCTAATGTCATGGCATTACCATCATTGGCAACATACTCCACCGCTCCGGCCACCGGAACGATATTAGGGAACTTCGCCACTTCGGTAAGGAAACGGCCCATTTCAAGTTCCGGATTAATCCCCGCTTGCAAATACCGGTAGCCTTTCAAAAACAACTGCTCACCCAACACCACAGCCGTATTACTGCCCTGCATGCCGGGTGCTCGTACGGACAGGATGGTAGCGTCGGCCCAGGCGAGCGCGGAGAAGACTGCGGTCGGTATAAAACGAATATTGCCTTGTTCACATGTCAACGTATCTCCCGCACCAATAGACTGCACCAGCTTGTGACAAAACAGTTCATCGGCAAACGCGTCGGCCAGGATTCCGACCCGTGCCTGCTGACGTACTTTGGCCACAGCGACTGGCTGCATCGCGCGCAAGCGCTCCTCGCTGCCGTTTTCCCAGGCAAGCGCAAGCGGCAAAAAGCAGGTCTGCGTGGAACCGGCTGCCGTCTCGATCCGGAATATGGATATCAGCCATTTGCTATCGCCACCACCCCATTCGGCATGATCGCTCAGGGCGACACGTTTTACCGCTTCACCCTTAACCCCATACCAGCGTTGGGCCGCTACGAAATGCGGAAGCACGTCTTCTTCAAGATGGCTGCGCACTTTCTCAGCCATGGCTATGCGCCAGGGTACGACACGGTCACGGAAGAAACTGCGCCAGCCGTCAAACAACACCAGCATCGGTAATTCATCGGGTGGCAAGTGTTCCTCGTGCCAGGCAGGCATATGCTCACCGCTGGTCAGCCGGAACCAGTAGAAATTGTGGCCAGGCAAGGTGAGAAAATAGGGTAACTCACCAATCGGCGGGAAAGCCGCGCGCCCCATCAACTCCACCGGCACGTATCCCTTGTAGGCGGACAGATCAAGCTCAACAGGCTGTGCCGCACGCGACAGATTGGATACGCAAAGGATGATGTCGTCTTCGTATATTCTGAAATAAGCCAATATCTTGCGATTGCCTGGACGCAAAAAAACCAGCGTGCCACGCCCAAAGGCCTGATGATTCTTGCGCACCGCCAGTACCCGCTGCATCCAGTTCAGCAGTGATGCGCGTTCGCGTAATTGCGCCTCCACATTGACGGCCTCGTAACCATACACAGAGTCCATGATAGGCGGCAGATATAAACGTTGTGGATCGGCATGGGAAAAACCCGCATTGCGATCCGGGCTCCACTGCATGGGCGTGCGCACCCCATTGCGGTCGCCCAGAAAGAAATTGTCCCCCATGCCGATCTCGTCGCCGTAATAGATGATCGGTGAGCCGGGCATCGACAGTAGCAAACCGTTCATCAGGCGGATTTTATCCGCCTCATTGTCCATCAGTGGCGCAAGCCTGCGACGGATGCCTACATTCACGCGCGCACGCGGATCGTTGGCATACATCTGGTACATGTAATCACGTTCCTTATCGGTGACCATCTCCAGAGTCAGCTCGTCGTGATTGCGCAAAAAAATGGACCATTGGCAGGTCTCGGGAATATCCGGCGTCTGGCGCATGATCTCCACGATCGGATGGCGATCTTCCTGCGCGATAGCCATGTACATGCGCGGCATCAACGGAAAATGGTAAGCCATGTGACATTCATCACCCTCGCCGAAATAATCACGCACATCTTCCGGCCACTGATTGGCTTCGGCGAGAAACACGCGATTTTTGTAATGCTCATCAATCACCGCACGCATTTGCTTGATCACCGCGTGCGTTTCCGGCAAATTTTCGTTTTGTGTGCCCTCGCGCACGCACAGGTAGGGGATCGCATCCAGACGCACGCCGTCCACACCTTGGTCCAGCCAGAAACGCATCAACTTGATCACCGCCTTCACCACCTGCGGATTGTTGTGATTCAGATCCGGCTGATGATAAAAAAAACGATGCCAGTAATAAGCCTTCGCTTCCTCATCCCAGGTCCAGTTTGATTTTTCCGCATCGGTAAAAATGATGCGTGTTTCGGGGAATTTCAGGTTGCTATCGCTCCAGACATAGAAGTTGCGCTTGCTCGAACCAGCCGGCGCGCGACGTGCTGCCTGAAACCAGGGATGCTGATCCGAGGTGTGGTTGATGACCAGCTCGGTAATCACCTTGAGACCGCGCCGGTGAGCTTCTTTCACGAATTGCTTGAAATCGGCCATGGAGCCGTATTCGGAGTGGATGTTGTGATAATCGGCGATGTCATACCCATCGTCGCGCATCGGCGAGGGGTAGAAAGGTAACAGCCAAAGCGTGTTCACGCCCAGATTCTGGAGATAATCGAGCTTCTTGATCAATCCGGCAAAATCGCCCATGCCGTTGTCATTGCTGTCAAAAAAAGCTTTGACGTGGAGCTCGTAAATAACTGCGTCTTTATACCAAAGCGGATCGTTCATCCATTGGCTGTTGTCTACAGGCGTTTTTTTTCTGTTGCCGGGTAGCGTTTCGCTCATGGATATCTCTATAGAAAGTAGTCAAAGTCACGTTCGGTACGTACCCGACGACGCAACCTGAAAATATGCGCTGGGACCGCCTGTGGTTTCACTTCAACATAGTTGCGCGCACCATTCCATAAAAAGCGCGCATCCGTCAGCAGGTCGTGCACCTGGTAAGGATGTTGCGCATCCAGCCCCAATTCTTCCATCGGCAACGTCAACCACCCGGACTGGGTATGATGCGGATCCAGGTTGGCGACCACCAGAATGACCTCCTTGTTATCCAGTGTTGCTTTTGCGTAACAGAGCAGACTATCGTTGTCGACATCAAAAAACCGCAGGCTGTGATCCTGTTGCAATGCAGGGCTTTCCCGGCGGATACGATTCACCCGCGCAATAAAATCCTTCAGGCTGTCGGCACGGCCGATATCCCAATGCCGCACCTGGTATTTTTCTGAATTGAGATACTCTTCTCCGCCTGCATCGCGCGGTGCCGCTTCCATCAATTCATAGGCCGGTCCGTAAATGCCGTAACTTGCGCCCAGCGTCGCAGCAAGGACCAGACGCACCATGAATGCAGGGCGGCCGCCAAACTGCAAATACTCGGAAAGGATGTCGGGCGTATTCGGCCACAGATTGGGACGGAAATATTCGCGCACTTCAGTGCGGGTAAGTTCGGTGAAATAAGCCTCGATTTCGCTTTTCGTGTTGCGCCACGGGAAATAGTTATAGGACTGGCTGAAGCCGAGTTTGGCAAGACGGTAAATCATTTTCGGACGGGTAAACGCCTCCGCCAGAAAAATTGTTTCAGGATGATCGCGCTGCACCTCACCAATCAGCCATTCCCAAAACGGAAACGGTTTGGTGTGCGGATTGTCGACCCGGAATATGCTCACTCCCTGGCTGATCCAGAACCGGAACACATCCAGCAGTTCCTGCCATAGCCCGCTCCAGGTATCGGTTTCGAAATTGAACGGGTAAATATCCTCGTATTTCTTGGGCGGATTCTCGGCATACTGGATACTGCCATCGGGCCGGTGACGAAACCATTCCGGATGCTCTTTCACGTATGGATGGTCGGGTGAACACTGGAAGGCAATATCCAGCGCAATATCGAGACCCAGTTCGCGCGCTTTCGCCACCAGGCTGCGAAAATTCTCAAGCGTGCCCAATTGCGCATGAACGGCTTTGTGGCCACCATCCGCGGCACCAATCGCCCAGGGGCTGCCCGGATCAGCTTCGCTTGCCAGCAAAGTATTATTCGGGCCCTTGCGGCTGGTCATACCGATGGGGTGAATGGGTGGCAAGTACACTACATCGAAACCCATTTCCGCCACAGCGAGTAGCCGTTTTTCGCATTCTGAAAAAGTCCCGTGGCGCATGTCTTCGCCCACGCAAGAGCGCGGGAATAGCTCGTACCATGTACTGTACAAGGCTTTGACACGCTCGGCCCGAACGACCAATTCGATCGGGTAATGCGTGGCCATACTGCGCTCCGGATGCCGAGCCATCAGGCTCATCAGCACTTCGGCCATCGCCAGCTGCTTACCGGTGGCTGGACTGGCCGAGCCCATTTTTTCCGCATGACGCTGCAGCTGCACTTGATCATCACCGCTTGCACGTTGCGCAGCCTCGTCAATCAATTTTGCGCCGACCTGCAGCGCCACGGCGATATTTGCTGCATCGGTACGACGCGCCAATTCATGCTGCCAGGAAAGGAAATGATCAACCCAGGCGGTCACCGTATATAAATACCGGCCCAGTTCGCTGATCGGGAACGCGGCACCCCAGCGATCGTTACCAATCGATACCATGGAAATTTCGTGCCAGCCTGTTTCCGAGTCGTGGCGGTAACGCAGTACACATCTCAGCGCATCATGCCCATCGGCGAAGGCATCTGCCTCAACGTCTACAGACTGGCCGATCACGCGCTTGACGGGAAAACGCCCGCCATCGATTTGCGGCTGTACGTTTTCGATGACGACACGCTGCCCGCCATCCAGTTTGGCGAAGTCTGTCACGGATTATTACTTCCCCGTTTGAAGTACAGCACGCCCAGGGGTGGCAGACGCAGCGTCAAAGAATGGTACATTTCCCCCGCCGCTACCGGCGCCGCTTCCCAGCCACCGAAATTACCCACCCCGCTGCCACCGTATAACTCGGCATCGCTGTTGAGCACCTCTTGCCAATATCCGTTGGCGGGTACGCCAACCAGATAGTTTTCGCGCACGACCGGTGTGAAATTACACACCACCAGGAGCATATCGCCGGGGTCATTTCCATGGCGCACAAAACTCAGCACGCTATTCTCCCCATCGTTGCAATCCATCCATTGGAAACCATCCGGGCTAAAGTCTTTCTGATACAACGCGGGTTCGTTCCGGTAGAAATGGTTGATATCCTCAACCCAGCGCTGCAAACCTGCGTGATGCGGATATTGCAACACTGACCACTCCAGGCTCTCCTCGTGCTGCCATTCGCGTTTCTGACCGAATTCGCAACCCATGAACAACAGCTTCTTGCCCGGATGCCCCCACATATAGCCATACATTACGCGCAGATTGGCAAATTGCTGCCATTCGTCTCCCGGCATTTTGCCAATAAGCGCGCCCTTTCCATGCACCACTTCATCGTGCGAAAAAGGTAAAATGAAGTTCTCGGAGAAGGCGTACCAGATGCTGAAAATAAGCTGCGAGTGATGGTATTTCCGGTGAACCGGATCCTGGGAAAAATAGGCGAGCGTGTCGTGCATCCAGCCCATATTCCATTTCTGTCCGAACCCCAAGCCGCCAGCATAGGTGGGACGCGATACCATCGGCCAGGAGGTGGATTCTTCTGCGAAGGTCTGGGTATCAGGGTAATCGCGGTACACAGCGGCATTCAGATCGCGCAAAAAAGTCACCGCGTCCAGATTTTCACGACCACCAAATTGGTTGGGAATCCATTCACCTTCCTTGCGACCGTAATCCAGGTAAAGCATCGATGCCACGGCGTCCACACGCAATCCATCGATATGATATTTATCCAGCCAGAACAGGGCACTGCTGGCAAGAAATGCGCGCACTTCATGGCGGCCGTAATTGAAAATCGAGCTATGCCAGTCCGGGTGATACCCTTGGCGCGGGTCCGCATGTTCAAACAGAAAGGTACCGTCGAAATGTCCCAGGCCATGCGCATCGTCAGGGAAATGCGAGGGTACCCAGTCGAGAATGACGCCGATGCCATGCTGGTGCAATGTATCCACCAGAAACATGAAATCCTGCGGCGTGCCATAACGCGCTGTGGGCGCGAAATAACCCGTAGTCTGGTAGCCCCATGAACCATAGAAAGGATGCTCCGTTATGGGCATGAATTCCACATGGGTAAAATTCATGTCAGCGACATAATTCGGCAACCACTCTGCCATTTCACGATACGTGAGGGAGCGATTCCCATCCTCCGGCACACGGCGCCAGGAACCGAGGTGCACTTCGTAAATGCTGGTGGGTGAATCCAGACGGTTTTTTTCACCCCGTTGCGCCATCCAGGCGGCATCACCCCAAGCATAATCCAGATTCCACACCCGGGAAGCAGTAAGCGGCGGTGCTTCCCAGAATGGCGCGAAGGGGTCACCCTTGTCTGCCATCTTGCCGTTACTGGAAACGATCCGGTATTTATAACTTGCGCCGTCCGGCACATTGGCGATAAATCCTTCCCAAATACCGGAACCGTCATTGCGAAGCTGCAGGGCATTGAGCCCCGCATCCCAATGGTTGAATTCGCCGATCACCGCAACGACAGAAGCATTAGGCGCCCAAACAGCGAACCAGATGCCTTGTACGCCATCCACGGACATGGTGTGCGGGCCCAGCTTTTCGTACAAACGAAAATGGCTACCCTGTTTAAACAGATAGATATCCTGTTCAGTGAGTAAAGTAGCGGGAAGAAGTGCTGCTTCAGGAAGATTGGTAGACGATGACATTTTCATACCTTCGTTGCCTGTATACCTTTTAACCATATAGGATAATTTGCACTAAGCAAAGGATGCCACCAATTAAAGTCATGAATTTCGCATGCGATTCTGACAGCTGACCCAAGTGATTGGCGCATCTGCGTCCGCTCACACTTTTTTCATCCGGATTTTTAAAATATCAGGAGCCGCAAGCGCGGGAAGACTGAAAAAACAGCATGAGAGCTGAGGCCGACGATAGAATTGATAGTTTGAGCCAGATTGATTACAGCCATGATATGGGTGTGCTGTCTCGCTGTCTGTGCGGTCAGACACATACTGGTACCAGGCAATAGCTGCTTGAACTAGGACGCTTTGTTTGAGTGCACTACAATCGAACCCGACTTCGACTCGAGACTGCACTTGTAATACCCGATGGCACTGCATACACTTTGATGGAAAACTCGCACGACGCCATGTCCGACTTCGCGCAGCATCTGATCCGCTGGCAACAAACGCACGGCCGCCATCATTTGCCATGGCAGGGTACGCATGATGCCTATCGCATCTGGCTGTCAGAAATCATGCTGCAGCAGACCCAGGTCGGCACGGTGATTCCGTATTATCGGCGTTTCCTGGAACGATTTCCCGACCTTGCCCGGCTTGCCGAGGCTTCTCAGGATGAAGTGCTCGAGCTATGGAGCGGGCTTGGCTATTATTCCCGCGGACGCAACCTGCATGCCGCAGCGCAGCAGGTGCGAGAGCAGCATGGCGGCATATTCCCCGAGCGCGTCGAAGATATTGTTGCATTACCCGGCGTCGGCCGTTCCACCGCACATGCCATTGCGGCGTTTGCCTTCGGCAGGCGCGTTGCCATTCTCGACGGCAACGTAAAGCGTGTCCTGACGCGCCATTTTGGTATCACCGGTCATCCCGGCGAAAAAAAAGTGGAAACCGCCTTGTGGCAACTGGCAGAATCGCTGCTGCCCACCCACAGCGTGGCGACCTATATCCAGGCGCAGATGGATCTGGGTGCCACGGTATGCACACGTTCTCGCGTGGCTTGTGGCAGCTGCCCGGTCAGCGCCAGCTGTATCGCACGCGCTACAAATCAGGTGGCCGTTTTACCCACACCACGTCCCAGAAAGGTCACCCCGCAAAAAACCACACGCATGCTCATCCTGCGTCACGCAGGCGAAATTCTGCTGGAAAAACGCCCGTCCATCGGCATCTGGGGCGGCCTGTGGAGCCTGCCTGAAGCAGGCATGAATACCGACATCGCAGCACATTGCCGTACCCGCTTCGGCGTGGAAACGGTGATAACCGGGAACCTGCCTGAGCTTAAGCACAGCTTCACGCATTTCAGCTTGCGCATCGCACCCCAGTTACTGGATGTGGCGCGCATTCATCATGGTGTGATGGAACAAGCCGGGCAACGCTGGCTGACACCGGAAGATGCCCTACAGACAGCCATCCCGACGCCTGTACGCAAACTGATCCAGCAATTGCTCGAAACCGGGTACGCACCATGGTCTGGCTGAAATTTTTTGTATGCATGGCATTGATTGGCTATGCCGGCACCAAATTATCGCGCTACGGCGACATTATTGCCGACAAGACCGGTCTGGGCGGCACCTGGGTAGGACTGGTGATGCTGGTCAGCGTCACGTCTTTGCCGGAACTGGCTACCGGCATCAGCGCAGTTACTGTGGCACACGCACCGAATATCGCCATCGGCGACGTACCGGGCAGCTGCGTATTCAACCTCGCCATTCTGCTGGTGTTGTTACCCACCATGGTTGCCGCCTTGGAATTCAAATATCTGTGAGGGATTACTACGATGAGAAATTCCCCTGTGGCTGATGCAAAGATAGTGATCCCAGCACACCCTTTAGCATCCGATGAATCGCCTGCTTGGCACGCCCAGCCACTGGACGAGGCGTTGCACACACTGTCCGTCACGGCCAGCACTGGTCTAAGCTGCGAGGAGGCCGCACGGCGTCTTGAACAATACGGCCGCAACAGCCTGCCGGCATCAAAGCGGCGCGGCCCCTGGCTGCGCTTGGCTCTGCAATTCCACAACCCCTTGATCTATGTGCTGCTGGTTGCCGGTGCCATCACGTTTGGGCTTAAGGACTACGTGGATACGGGGATAATAGTGGGTGTAGTGCTCATCAACGCTATGATCGGTTTCATTCAGGAAGGCAAGGCGGAGAAAGCGCTGGAAGCAGTGAGCGCGATGCTGGCCAGTCACGCCACGGTACTGCGCGAGGGTGAGCGGCACGAGATCGACGCCGCGCTGCTGGTGCCGGGCGATATCGTGCTGCTGGAGTCAGGTGCCCGAGTACCGGCCGACCTGCGTCTGGTGCGCGTGAAGAACTTGCGCGTCAACGAAGCCGCCCTCACCGGCGAGTCGGTTCCGGTGGACAAGGGTACGGAACCGGCGGACGGGGACGCGTCTATCGGTGATCGTACCTGCATGGCCTATGCCGGCACAGTGGTCAGCTTCGGCCAGGCGCATGGTGTGGTGGTCGGCACGGGCGAAGCAACCGAGATGGGTCACATCGGCAAGCTGGTCGGCGAGGTGCAGATGCTGGTCACGCCGCTCACCCGCAGGCTCGATCAATTCGCCCGCCAGATCACGCTGTTCATTCTGACAGCGGGGCTGATCACGTTTCTTTACGGGCATTTCATGCGCCAGATGCCGGTTCTCGACATCTTTCTGGCGGTCGTCGGATTGGCGGTAGCGGCCATCCCCGAGGGATTGCCGGCTGTCGTGACCATCGTGCTGGCCATCGGCACCCGCGTCATGGCCCGTAATAACGCCGTCATTCGGCGGTTACCGGCCGTGGAGACGCTGGGCTCCGTTACCGTGATCTGCTCGGACAAGACTGGCACGCTCACCAAAAATGAAATGACCGCCGTGCGTGTCATGCTACCCAGCCACACTCTGGAAGTAAGCGGTACCGGCTATGCGCCCGAGGGCGGCTTCCATCGCAACGGGGTGGCTGTGGACTTTGTGCAGGATGACGAGCTGCAAGGGCTGGCCCGTTGTGCCTTGCTGTGCAACGATGCTCAGCTTAAGCACGATGAAGCAACCGGCTGGCAGCTCGTGGGCGACCCTACCGAAGGGGCTCTGCTGACGCTTGCCCACAAGGCCAGGCTTGATCCTCTCGAAACTGCTGCGGCAATGCCCCGGATTGATGAAATTCCTTTCGAGTCGGAACACCGTTTCATGGCTACATTACATCACGATCATGCGGGACACGCCTTCGTGTTGCTCAAGGGCGCACCGGAGCGCGTGCTCGATCTGTGCGTGCAGGATGCCACCGGCCAACCACTCGATCGCAGCGCCTGGGAAGCGAGCATGGAAGCCGCCGCCAGCGCCGGACAGCGTGTATTGGCGCTGGCGCGCTGCGAGATGCCTGCCGGCACGACGGCACTTTCCATGACCGACATCACCCGGCGCTTCACCTTGCTGGGACTGACTGGTCTTATCGATCCGCCACGGGAGGAGGCCATCGCAGCGGTGGCCGAATGCCAACGCGCCGGACTGCGTGTCAAGATGATCACCGGTGACCATGTCGTCACGGCGGCGGCCATCGGACGGCAACTCGGGCTTCGGGCTGATCGCGCTCTCACAGGTGAAGCAGTTCAGACGATGGATGCCGTAGCCCTTGGGCGCGCCAGCCTCGAAACCGATGTATTCGCCCGCGCCAGCCCCGAGCACAAGCTGCGCCTGGTAGCAGCTTTGCAGGCTCAGGGTGAGCTGGTCGCCATGACCGGCGACGGTGTCAATGATGCGCCGGCGCTCAAGGCGGCCAACATCGGCGTGGCCATGGGACAAAAGGGGACGGATGCTGCCCGTGAGGCCGCCGATCTGGTGCTTACCGATGACAATTTCGCGACCATCGCACGGGCCGTGCGCGAGGGCCGCATCGTATTCGACAATATCAAGAAGTCACTGCTCTTCATGCTTCCGACCAACAGCGGCGAGGCCGGTGTGATCATGCTGGCGGTGTTTGCCGGACTGGCGCTGCCGGTCACTGCCGGCCAGATTCTGTGGGTGAACACGGTCACGGCGGTAACGCTGTCGTTGGCTCTGGCCTTCGAGCCAGCCGAGCCGGGCGTTATGCGCCGCCCGCCACGCCGCCCATCGGAACCCTTGATCACGCGGCTACTGGCCTTCCGCATCGCCTACGTCAGCTTGTTGATGATCGGGGTGACCTTTGCCGTATTCGAATGGGAACTCACGCGCGGCAGCAGCATCGATGTGGCGCGCACGGCGGCGGTGAACATGCTGGTCGTCGGCGAACTGGTGTACCTATTCAATGTACGCCACTTCACCGCTCACGCCTTCACCCGGGACATTCTTACCGGCAATCCGGTGGCCTTCCGGATGAGCGTACTGCTGATCGCTTTCCAGCTCCTGTTCACCTATGCCCCGCCGATGCAACAGTTGTTCCAGACCGCAGCGCTGGATGCTGTCTCCTGGCTGATCATCCTCACGTTGGGGCTTGGCAAGTTCCTCGCAGTGGAAGCGGAAAAGGCCGTACTGCGGCGCTTGAATGTTCACAGCATGTAGCCTTGGCGTGCTTTATTGTCCGTTTTCTGAGACGCCCCCCATGACGGGCATCGCCATTGTCGGATGCTCTATCGCCCGCCCGGCCGTCTGTTCAAAGGCGTAGGATGGGTTAGCCTGTTCCTGTTCAGTGTCTATCTGCTCAATTCCTATGTAATGTTCATTCATGGCGAATAACACCCAACAGACTTCCTCATGGCACACCTTTTCTGTCGAGGAAACAGCACACCGATTGGCGGTTGATGCAGGGCACGGCCTGACTGCGACCGAGGCAAATTCCCGTTTGCATCGCCACGGCCCCAATATGCTGCCCGAAGCCAGAAGACGTCCGGCATGGCGCATTTTCTTCGACCAATTTGCTGACTTCATGATCCTGGTGCTGCTAGCCGCTGCCATCATCACCGGCGTGATCGGCGATCCCGAGGACACCATCGCCATCGCAGTCATCATCCTGCTCAATGCCATCATCGGTTTCACCCAGGAATACCGGGCAGAAAAAGCCATGACCGCCTTGAAAAAATTAGCCGCGTCTACCACCCGGGTACGGCGTGATGGGCAGCTATCGGAAATCTCCTCCGCCGAACTGGTGCCAGGCGACATCGTACTGCTGGAAGCGGGCAACCTGGTACCGGCTGATTTGCGCCTGCTGGAAGCGGCTCAACTCAAGATGATGGAGGCGGCCCTGACCGGCGAATCCCAGGCAGCGGAGAAAACCGCCAAGCCATTGACAGGGCCGGAATTACCTCTCTCAGACCGGCATAACATGGCCTACAAGGGCACCGTGGTGAGCTACGGACGCGGCACTGGAATAGTGGTGGCTACCGGGTTTGCCACCGAGCTGGGAAAAATTGCCACCCTGCTGGCCAGCGAAGAAGAAGTAAAAACGCCGTTGCAAAAACGCCTGGCGCGTTTTGGAAGCCGCCTGGCCATTGCGGTACTGACCATCTGCCTGATCATTTTTGTCGCCGGTATTTTACGTGGTGAAGCGGCGGTACTGATGTTCCTGACTGCCGTGAGTCTTGCGGTGGCCGCCATTCCCGAAGCGCTGCCTGCAGTCGTGACCATTTCGCTCGCCCTGGGCGCCTATCGCCTGGTGAAACAGCATGCATTGATCCGGCGCCTGCCGGCGGTGGAAACCCTGGGTTCCATCACCATCATCTGCTCCGACAAAACCGGCACCCTAACCCAGAACCGCATGCATGCTGAGGCATTCTACGCCGACGGCGTGTACCAGCCGCCGCTGGGCGAATCACCAGCTCCCTGGGTCAATCTCTATCGGGCGCTGGCATTATGCAACGACGCTCACTACACCAAAGCTGGCCATGCCAGCGGCGACCCCACCGAAGTAGCGCTGCTGGAGGCGGCCGAACACGCCGGCGTGAACAAGATCAACCTGGAGCGGCAGTACAAGCGCGTGGCAGAACTGCCTTTTGATTCCGAACGCAAGCTGATGACCACGCTACATCAAGACGGTGACGCGGTGATCGCTTACTGCAAGGGCGCGCCGGAGTCACTGCTGGCGCGCTGCACACGACAACTGACCGGCAGCGGTGAAGTTGCGATGCAACCCGCAACGCTATTAACCATTGCCGACACCATGGCATCAGAAGGCCTGCGTGTCCTGGCCGTCGCCTTCCGTCGCTTCGACAGCCATCCGGAAATACTTGATGACGTTGAGCAGGAACTGGTTTTTCTCGGCTTCATCGGGCTGATGGATCCACCGCGACGCGAAGCCAGGCAAGCTGTAGCGGAATGCAAATCGGCGGGTATCACACCGATAATGATTACCGGCGATCACCCAGCCACTGCCCGCGCTATTGCCAAACGACTGGCCATTATCGAAGATGATGCGGTAGTCATGACAGGCGTTGAACTCACTGCGCTTTCTAACACCGCGTTCGCTGAAAAAGTGAAGGGCGTGCGGGTTTATGCGCGCGTCGACCCGGCACAGAAAATTCGCATTGTGAAAGCCTTGCAAGCCCTGGGCGATTTTGTCGCCATGACTGGAGACGGTGTCAACGATGCACCTGCATTGCGCCGGGCTGACATCGGTGTGGCAATGGGACGAGGTGGCACTGACGTGGCACGCGAGGCAGCACATATGGTGCTCCTGGATGATAATTTCGCCACTATTGTTCATGCGATACGTGAAGGCCGGCGCATCTTCGACAACATTCGCAAATTCATCAAATACACGATGACCAGCAATTCGGGGGAGATATGGGTCATTTTTCTCGCGCCATTTCTGGGACTACCGATTCCGCTTCTACCCATTCACATTTTATGGATCAACCTGGTTACTGATGGCCTGCCCGGCCTCGCCTTGGCCAAAGAGCCAGCGGAGCATGGTGTGATGCAGCGTCCACCGCACCCGCCCGCCGAGAGCATTTTCGCGCACGGTATGTGGCAGCATATTTTGTGGGTGGGATTATTAATGGGTGGAACCACGCTGCTCACTCAAGCCTGGGCTTATCACACCGGTTCAGCCCACTGGCAAAGCATGGTGTTTACCGTACTCACCCTGTCCCAGCTCGGTCATGTACTCGCCGTGCGTTCTGAGCGTGCATCCCTGTTTTCCATTGGCTTATTCTCCAATCCCTTACTGCTCGCCGCAGTCACCTTAACTTTTCTGTTGCAAATGGCCACCCTGTATATCCCCGTACTCAATCACATATTCAAAACACAGCCGCTCAGCCTCCCGGAACTGTTGCTCTGCCTGGTTCTCTCTACTATCGTCTTCTGGGGGGTTGAACTGGAGAAGCTGGCCACACGGCGTGGTTGGCTATACCGTCATACCCAGCCCCAATCTCCGTCATCAGGTTCGACCTGGAGGTAGAAATAGCCTGCCAGACAACACACTGATTCGCCCCAGTTTGCTTATATAGTTTTGCACAAATATAATTTGTACAAATGAAACAGAAAGAACAGATTGAGGAGCATATTTTATCCGGCCTGGACACATCGGCTTCTATCCCAACACGCGTCAAATTTGAGGCAAAGGACGTGTTGATGCTGTTTCGCGTAGTATTCAGATCTGTCCAAAAACATTCCGGATGGGTCGAGAAACAGTGTCAGGTCAGCTCAGCCCAGTTGTGGGTAATGTGGGAACTCCTGGTTTCACCCGGGCTCAGGGTCAGCGACCTGTCCAGAGCCATGGCCATTCACCAATCCACCGCCAGCAATTTGCTCGACAAACTGGAAAAAAAAGATTTATTGCACCGCGAGCGAGGAGGATCGGATCATCGTGTAGTGCGGCTTTATCTCACACCAGCGGGGCTTGATGTCATGCAGCGCGCACCGCGGCCAGCGCAAGGCGTACTGATGGAAGCGCTTAATGCATTACCTGATGCAATACTGGAAGGCCTGGGAAAACAACTCACCACATTGGTCGAGACCCTCGATCTCAAGGATGAAGGCAGTGGCCTCGAACCGTTGGCTGAAGATATGACGCAAACGAACGCACAGGAAGGGATTCGATAATGTGTTCCAGAGGAATCGCCAATGGCGACCAATGCTCTGCTCGTTTCCTGAATTTTACAATATCGCCTTGGCAGCCAAAATCGCCTCGGAATAATTCACTCTATCCCAATATGGTCAAGATATGACAACAATGGAAGCACTGATCAAACTGGACAGCGTAACTGATTTGAAAGAATTATTACATTTGTCCCAATCAGCTCTGCATATCCTGCTCATTATCATTCTGGCCTGGATATTACTGCGCTTGTCGGCTAGAGCCATTCGCCTGTTGAAGACTTACTCCATCAATCATACCGGTAGTAATCTGGAGGACCTCAAGCGCATTGAAACACTGGGCCGTGTATTTCGCTACACTTCATCAGTAGTCATCTATGTGGTCGCGGGCATGGTGATTTTGAGCGAGATGGGTGTTTCCATCGCGCCTATCCTGGCGACTGCAGGTGTACTCGGCCTAGCCGTCGGGTTCGCCGCGCAGAGCCTGATCAAGGATTACTTCAATGGTATCTTCCTGCTCCTGGAAAACCAGGTACGCCAGGGCGATGTGGTCGAAGCAGGCGGCAAGGCTGGTCTGGTGGAAGAAGTCACGCTGCGCTATATCAAGATGCGTGATTACGATGGCAACGTACACTTCATACCCAATAGCGTGATTACCACAGTAACCAATATGAGCAGGGAATTCGCCTACGCGGTTATCAATGTTGGCGTCGCTTACCGGGAAAACACCGACGAGGTAATGGAGTTGATGCTCCAGACTGGCGCAATTTTACGCAAAGACGAAACTTTCGGGCCAATTATTCTTGACGACATGGAAATGGCCGGGGTCGACCAGTGGGGTGATTCTGCGGTAACAATCCGTTGCCGTTTCAAAGTGCAGCCGCTGGGACAGTGGGGGGTGCGACGCGAGTATTTACGCCGCTTGAAACACGTTTTCGATCAACATGCTATAGAGATACCTTTCCCTCACATGACCATCTACCCCGGCCAAGCCAAGGATGGCACTGCGCCACCTTTATTTATTAGCACCGGGGTTGATTCCACAAAACCACAAGTGGATTGAATAATCCGTCTGTTATTCTCATAGATGGCTATACATTCACATAAAGGCAACACATGGTCATCGACACTCACTGCCATCTGGATGCTGCCGAGTTCGATGCGGATCGTGACACAGTTGTAATGCGGGCTCGCGCTGCCGGTGTAAAACTCATTGTGACGCCGGCGGTGCAGCACGCCAGTTTCGGCGCAGTACTATCAATCAGCCAGCGTTATCCTGGCTGCATCCCCGCGCTGGGGCTGCATCCGATGTACATTCACGCCCACATGCCTGAACATCTCGATTTACTGCGCACCACAATTGAGCAGCACCGCCCTGTTGCGATAGGCGAAATCGGACTGGATTTCTTCGTACCGGGTCTGGATGCGACCAAGCAGGAGTACTACTTCACCGAACAACTCAAAATTGCCCGCGATTTCGAGCTGCCAGTATTACTGCATAGTCGCCGTGCCAACGACCAGGTAGTGAAACAGTTACGCCGCTTTGGTATTCGGCGCGGCATTGCCCATGCATACAGCGGTAGTCGCCAGCAAGCGGATGCGTTTATTCGAATCGGCTTCAAACTGGGCTTGGGTGGCGCCATGACATATACTCGGGCTTCGAATTTACGCCGTCTGGCAGCCGAGCTGGCGCTGGAAGATATCGTGCTGGAAACTGATGCACCGGACATGTCGCCTGCATGGCTGCAGCAACAACGCAATAGTCCCGAGCAACTCCCGCACATTGCCACAGTACTGGCCGATCTGCGTGGCGATACGCTGGATACTGTCATACGTATGACGACACATAACGCCCTGACCATCTTGTCACTCTCGCCGGAAGGAATTTTGCACCATGGAAGCACATAATTTCTTTCTGACGCTGTCCATTTTATTACTGGCAGCGCGGTTCCTATCCGAACTGGCGGTACGCATTGGCGTACCAGCCGTCATCGGCGAGCTCGCTGCCGGCATTATCATTGGCCCGTCCGTATTCGGCTTGATCAGCCCGGACGCCACCATGAAGCTGCTAGCAGAAATCGGCATCATTTTGCTGCTGTTTGAAGTGGGCATGGATACCGACGTTTTTCGCCTCGCCAAGGCGGGTTCAAAACCTATCATCGTGGCCGTCGCTGGCGTCGTGTTTCCATTTGGCCTTGGCTATCTGGTGAGTCATCAGATGTTCGGCATGTCGGTACTAACCAGCATGTTCATTGGCGGCACTTTAACGGCCACCAGTATCGGCATTACCGTACGCGTGCTAACCGATCTGCAGCGCCGTCATAGCGATGAAGCCCAAATCGTGATCGGGGCGGCTGTATTGGATGATATCGTTGGCGTCATCCTGCTCGCCTTCCTGTATCAGTTTGCCATTTCCGGAGAAATGTCACTGGTTTCGACCGCAAAAGTCGGCGCCTATATTGTCCTGTTCATGGTGCTGTCGCCATTCGCAGCGAAATTTATGGCTTACATCATCGACCATTTCGACCAGCGCAGCAGTTCTCCAGGATTATTGCTAACCATGGCACTCAGCCTGATCATGCTATTCAGTTATCTTGCACACGCCATTGGAGCACCTGAAATCATGGGTGGTTTTGCTGCGGGTATCGCCATCAGCCAACACTTTCGCGTTTCCATCGCCAAACGGCTGCATATCCCTTTTTCCGCTCATTTCAATCGCATTTTCGCTCCCAGCCCGGAACTCTCTCACAAGCTGGAGAAGCAGATGCGCCCATTGATCCATACTTTCACACCGCTGTTTTTTCTGATGGTCGGCGTCTCGCTCAATCTTAAACAGGTGGACTGGTCCTCCTCTTTTGTCTGGGCGTTATCGGGCTCTTTATTGATTGTCGCGGTCGCAGGCAAGCTGGTTGGTGGTTTCCTGATCAAGGAGCCGCGCCTGCAGCAAATGGTGATCGGTCTATCCATGATCCCGCGTGGTGAAGTTGGCTTGATTTTCGCCCAATTGGGCTTCGCCAATGGCATCTTGGACGGCCAGATCTATGCCGCATTGCTGATAGTCATCGCATTGACCACAGTGGTGCCACCTTTCATTATCAAGTGGTTATATCAGCGTGACAATGCAGCAATATCACATAGCCAAGTGGATCAATGACGATATCTCCGCAATTCGAGCGTTCCCATATCCTGCTGGGCGATGCCGGTTTACAACTGCTGGCTGGCAAACACATTTTTGTTGCGGGATTAGGCGGTGTTGGCTCTTATTGTGCAGAGGCACTTGCCCGTGCAGGCGTGGGTAAGCTCACACTGGTGGACCATGACCTTGTCGCCACCAGCAATATCAACCGCCAGTTACCTGCGCTGTTATCCACGGTTGGTCAATCCAAGGCTGAATTGATGCAAGCACGCATCCTGGATATCAACCCCGCCTGCCAACTGAGTATTCACCGTGTTTTCCTCACTCCTGACAATATCACTGAATTTGTGCCACAGACGGTGGATTACGTCATTGACTGCATTGACTCCCTGAATTGCAAGGTTGCCTTGGTACAAAGCAGTTTACAGCGTGGCTTGCCGGTTGCCTCCAGCATGGGGGCAGGCAACCGTCTCGACCCCTCCAGAGTCAAGCTGGCGGATATCAGCCAGACAGAGATGTGCCCGCTGGCTCGTATCATGCGTAAACGGCTGCAGCGTCATGGCATCAGGAAAGGCGTTTTAACTGTATTTTCAGACGAAGCACCAAGTGCGCCATTGCCACCTCAGCCGGTAGATGGGCCTGGGCGACCGCGTGCCATCAATGGCACTATTAGTTACATGCCCGCGCTTTTCGGTTTAATGCTGGCCGGAGAAGTACTGCGCCGCCTGCTACTGGAAACAAATTCCAGGACTTCAGTTGGGGAACCCACCTAGGTTTGCGTCACTGACTTTGCTGGTCTACAGCCTGCTGCTGTGCCTGGCTTTGCTGTTGTAGGGTTTTCTCCACTCCTTTTGCACGTTGCAACTCTTCACGCTGCATATCGAATAAACGCGTATCGGCTGGCGTCTTTGGTAGGGGTGGCAGCGAGGGCTTCTGCTGACCACAAGCTACCAACCACAATATCATCACAAGCGAAAACGATATGGCCCGCATCACTCACCTCCTTTTTCAAAAGCCTTATCGCATTCATTCTATGCTGCGCGGCACAGTGCTGTTAAGTTAAATGAAAGACAATGCGTGGTGATCTCGGGCAGGAAGTGGGGAGGCTGAAGGATGTGCCCCCGCAAAGTAAAACCCCCCGGCCATTTGCATGGACGGGGGGTTTAGGTAT